>VBKW01000222.1 GCA_005879405.1 Deltaproteobacteria bacterium | reverse complement strand
AATCGGCGGCGCGAGACGAGTCCCGCGCCGCCGTCAAACGAGGAGGATGCGTTACGGAGGACAGCTCACGATGCCGTTCAGCTGGAAGGGCTGCTCGGTGACGCAGCTGCCGGCCGTGCCGTCACAATCGGCGTCGGTCGAGCACCGCTTGTTGGCGTTCGTCGTGCTTGTGTTGCTGCAGACGCCAAACGACGCCTCGACTTGGCAGGTGCCGGCGATGCAATCGGCGTCGCGCTGGCAGGTGGCACCCGCGTTCGTGCTGCCCGAGCTGCACTTGAAGTCCGGTCGCGAATCCGCCCAGTTGCCGCACGTGCTGCTCGGGCAGTCGGAGTCGTATTGGCAGCTGCCACCCTGGTTCGGACCGCCGTTGCACGAGCCGGTCTGGTTGCAGGCGCCGCCCGGACACTCGGAGTCGTGCTGGCAACTCGCACCCGCGTTCCCGCCGCCGGTGCACGACCCGAGCAGGCTGCAATCCGTGCACGCGACGTTGTTCCACGTCGGCGACAGGCGCATGTCGTTCAGCCAATCGACGATGAGCTGCACGCCGCCGTGCGTCTCGGTGTACACGCGATCGGTACCCCACATCGTGTGCCGCGAGCCCGGTCCGATGTAGTACTTGTAATTCGTCGCGCCGGCGGATGCGTCTGCCGAGAACTGCAGCGTTTGGCGGTTCCAATCGCACGAGCTGTGCCACCAGCTGCCGGCGTCGCTGATGCCGTTCACCATGATGTTGTAGAAGAGCGTCTGGACGTCGTCGTGCGCGGTCGAGTACTGGCCGAAGCGGCTGCCGCGCGGCGCGAAATGGTGCACCCCGGGCGTCCCGTAGTAGATCGCGCCGTCGTCGTACAGATCGGCGATCGTGAGCTGGGTGGGGTCGCCGATGCCGATGTAGGTGGGGAGGTGCTGCTGGATGTGCCACGCGTTCTCTTGCGTCTGTCTGAACGCGGGCGTGATGACGCCGGCACCGGCGTCGCCCATCACGTTGAACGTCGAGGCGAGGTAGACCTCGTGCAGATAGATGCCGTGCAGGACGGCGCCGTACGCGCCGGCGCTCGAGCCGGTGACGAAGACCTCGCTCGGGTTCACGAAATGCTCGCGCGCGAACTTCTCGACGACCTTCGCGTTCTGAAAGCCGTTGCGTTGGATGTCCACACTCGAGTCGCCCCAGTGGACGTCGCCGGTGCAGTACGCGATGAACACCGAGCTCCAGTTGCGGAAGGGATTCGACGGATTGTTCGGATCGGCGAAGCCGGTCGTCGCGTTTGCCGGATTGTCGCTGGCGGTCACGTCGGGGTCGTACACCGACAGGCTGCACGTGAGGGAATCCCAACACGCGCCACCGCCTTGGTAGTAGACGAGCAGCTTGTTCACGTCCGCGCCGCTGCCGCGCTTGTAGAAGAACGAGTACGGCGTGTTGTGCGCGCAGATCGTTTTCAGCGTGCCGCCGAGATAGGGCACGTGGAAGGGTGTCGTCACCATCGTCCAGCTGGTGGACAGATCCGGCGAGGTCGTGGTGTTGCTCACCATGTCGTCGCGCGCCGTCTCGATCTGCGTCAGCGCATCGGCCGCGGTCGTCGTCGCCGGGCAGCCGCCGGTCACCGTGGCGTTGTACTTGCTCGTGAACTTCGTGGTGACCTGGCCGTCCTTCTGGTCGCGAATGGTGCCCGTCGGGTCGACGCCGAATGTCTTGAAGAATTGACCGGCGTCTTTCACGAGGCCCTGGCACGCGCCGCCCGCCGTCTTGACGAGCTTGCCGCCGCAGTGGCCGTCCGTCGGCAAGCTCAAGCCGGTATTGATCGCGGTCACGATCCCGCTCACCGCGCTGTCGATCGCGGTACCCATCTCGGAGCCCGTCAACGACGTCTGGCTGCAGTCGACGTTCTTCCCTGCGGCCTTGGTGTCGGCACTGGTGAATTTCGACGACATCTTCGTGGTCGCGGCGGCGATCGCCATGTCGCGGGCGTTGTTGTCCTGAGTGCTATCCCACTTCGCCCACGCCTTCAGGTCGGTTTGGCATTTCTTCGCGGCGGCCTTCAGCTTCGCCGCCACGCAGTCCTGCGTGGGATAGAACGAACCCGCGAAGGCGGGCGCTGCGGTGAGCGCAAGTCCAACGACGGCGCCGATTGTGGCTCCCAAAGGTCGCATCATCGACATGGGCTTCTCCTCCTCGAGAGACGAAACGTGCGGGCGAACGGCTCTACGGCACAGGGTACGGTGGCATTGTACGACGGGACAAGTCAAGAAATTGTTTGGGAGGAGCGCGTTCTGACGGACGGGAGAAACGTGGGCGCGACCGTGAGCACGTGCGCGGCCGACGCGATCCGCTGCTGACGCGCCGACTTCGCCCGACGCGTCAGCGGCCGACGATCGAGACGAAGCTCACACACCGACCCGGCATGCCGCCGAGGTTGTGGGTCAGCCCGAGCGTCGGATCCTTGATCTGTCGCGGTCCCGCCTCGCCGCGGAGCTGGAGCCACATCTCGTACATCATCCGGAGCCCCGAGGCGCCGATCGGGTGGCCGAACGACTTGAGCCCACCGTCCGGGTTCACCGGCAGCGAGCCCTCGAGGTCGAAGAAGCCGTCGAGGACGTCCTTCCATGCGGTGCCACGGGCGCTGAACCCCAAGTCCTCGTAGAGCACGAGCTCGGTCGGCGTGAAGCAGTCGTGGACCTCGGCCATGCTGATCTGCGTGCGCGGGTCGGTGACGCCCGCCTGGTGGTACGCGTCCTGCGCCGACGCGACGACCTCGCGGAAGGTCGTGAAGTCGTAGTCCTGCGCCAGCGGCCCTTCCCCCGGTCCGGCGACGAACGACAGCGCCTTGATGAAGATCGGATCTCTCGTGAACTTGTGTGCGTCCTCGGCGCGGACGACGATCGCGGCGGCCGAGCCGTCGGAGACGCCCGAGCAATCCATGATGCCGAGCGGGTCGGCGACTTTCGGCGACGCCTTGATCTGCTCGAGCGGCACCTCCTTGCGAAATTGAGCCTTCGGATTCTTCGCGCCGTTGCGGTGGTTCTTCCACGCGATCCGCGAAAGGACGTCTTTCCCCTTGTCGGGATCGAGGCCGTACTTCTTGAAGTACGCGGGGGCGAGCAATGAGAAGGATGCCGGCGCCGTCATGTTGCCGAGTGTGCCGTCGTTCGGCGGGTCGGAGACGACGAGACCCGAGAAGCCCGAGTCCTTCAGCTTCTCGACGCCGATCGCCATCGCGATGTCGTACGCCCCCGACGCGACGGCGTAACACGCTTGGCGCAGCGCTTCGGAGCCGGTCGCGCAGAAGTTCTCGACGTGCGTCACCGGCTTGTAGGGAATCTTCAGCGGAATGGAGAGCGTCAAGCCGGAAAGCTGACCCATCGTGCCGAGCCAGTAGGCGTCGACGTCCTTGCGATCGATGCCGGCCGACTCGTAGGCCTGGTAGGCGGCGTCGATCAGCAGATCGTCGGGCCCTTTGTCCCAGTGCTCGCCGAACTGCGTGCAGCCCATGCCGACGATTGCGACGCGATCCTTGATTCCGTTGCTCGCCATGACGATCTCCTTCGAAGCGGCGCCGCCGCGCGGTCGCGCCGCGGCGACTCGGCGCTCAGCGCTTCGGCCGTACCTTCCAGAAATAGTTGTGCACGCCTCCCGCAGTGTACATGCGGCGAAACGTCATCTCCACCTCGTCGCCGATCGCCACCTTTTCCGGCTCGCAGTCGGTCATCTCGCAGATGAAGCGGCCGCCGCCCTCGTAATCGACGACGACGTTCACGGTCGGCGGGTTGAGGGAGATGGCGAGGCGATCGAGCGTGAACGTCGCGACCTTCGCGCGCCGGTCGGCGAAGGGGTAGGGCTCCGTCTGATCGCGCGCGCCGCAGTGCACGCAGACGCGCTGGGGCGGCAGCTGCGGTGTTCCACATGCGGTGCAACGCGAGCCGACGAAGCCGAACTTCCACGTCTGCGAGCGGAACATCGGCGGTCCCGCCGGGCGCTCGGGATCGGGGCGGCGCGGCGGCTCCGTCGGCAGGATCTCGCGCCACTTCAAATAGCTCGCGTACGCGACGTCGCCTTTCGATTCGATGAGACGACCGACCGACCGCGGCTGCCGATACGTCGCGGCCGCATCGGTGACGCGCAGGAGCAGCGCGTCGGCACCATCCGCGACGACCGCGACCAGGATGCGATCGCCGGGCTTCGCGGCGGAGAGCACGTTCGCGAGGAGGAGCCCGGCGTGAGCGGCGCCCGTCTGTCCGACGGTGAGCGCGAGCGGATCGGCGAGCTGTGCCGGCTCGAGCTTCATTGCGCGCGCGACTTCGTCCACCGCACGCGGGTTCGGAACGTCGAGGACGACCTTCGCGAGCGCGCTCGGCGCGACCTCGGCGTGCGCGAGCACGTTCTGAATCGCCTTCCCGAGGAGCGGCGCGTGCGCCTGCGTCAGCGTGAAGCGCTCCTCCCAGCCGTGCGCGAAGCGCTCGCCGGGGGTGCGCCAGGTGTCGAGGTACTCGCGCGTGACTGACGCGCTCGCCTCGATCTCGGCGATCACGCCTTCCGAGCCCACGACGAACGCCGCGGCGCCGTCGCCGCCCGATTGCTCGCTTTTCCCCTCCGGCGCGGCGAGGCGGCAGTCCGCGATCGCGACCAGCGCCGTCGTGCCGCCGCGCGCCGCGTCGGCCGCTTGCAGCAGCGCCGAGAGACCGGCGCGCACGGAGCCGGTGAGATCCGCGGCGCGGATCTCGAGCGGCAAACGTGCCGCGGCGCCGACGATCGCCGCGTTCAGCTTCTCGGCGTAGGGCGGCGTCGTCGTCGCGAAGAGCAGCGCGCCGATGGTGGCGTCGCCTGCGGCGCGCAGCGCGTCGCGCGTCGCCTCGACCGCCATCGAGACGCTGTCCTCGTCGAAGCTCGCGACCGCGCGCTCGCCCTTGCCGGCCGGGATGCCGAGCGTCTGCCCGATCGCCGACCGCTTCAGCCGACGGAAGGGAACGTAGGCGCCGTAGGAGACGATGCCGACCATGGGCGGCATCAATGGCGCAGCGGCGGAGGTGCGTCAAACCTGCGCGGCGGGCGGCGGTCGCGCCGCGGACGCGTTCTTGCGCGCGGCGCGAAGGCGGCGCTACGCTGCTCGTGAGGTGACGCCGATGAGCTACCGCAACATTCAATACGATCGTGCCGACACCATCACCACGATCACGATGAACCGACCCGAGCGGCGGAACGCGCTCTCGGTCGAGCACATGGAGGAGCTGACCGACGCGCTGCGCGCCGCGGGGGCGAGCGATGCGCGCGCGGTCGTCATCGCCGCGAACGGCCCGGTCTTCTCCTCCGGTCACGACTTCGGCGACATGGTCGAGCGCGACCTCGCCGGCATGCGCCGCGTGTTCGCCGTCTGCGCAGAGATGATGGCGACGGCGCAGAAGATCCCGCAGCCCGTCGTCGCGCGCGTGCACGGCCTGGCGACCGGCGCCGGCTGTCAGCTCGTCGCGACCGCCGATCTCGCGGTCGCCTCCGACGAGGCGCGCTTCGCGACCCCGGGCGGACGCGGCGGGTGGTTCTGCACGACGCCGATGGTCGCGGTGAGCCGCGCGATCGGCCGCAAGCGCGCGCTTGAGATGCTGCTGACCGGCAACGAGATCGACGCCGCGACGGCCGCCGAGTGGGGGCTCGTCAACCGCGTCGTCCGCGGCGCGGATCTCGAGCGGCAAACGTGCCGCGGCGCCGACGATCGCCGCGTTCAGCTTCTCGGCGTAGGGCGGCGTCGTCGTCGCGAAGAGCAGCGCGCCGATGGTGGCGTCGCCTGCGGCGCGCAACGCGTCGCGCGTCGCCTCGACCGCCATCGAGACGCTGTCCTCGTCGAAGCTCGCGACCGCGCGCTCGCCCTTGCCGGCCGGGATGCCGAGCGTCTGCCCGATCGCCGACCGCTTCAGCCGACGGAAGGGAACGTAGGCGCCGTAGGAGACGATGCCGACCATGGGCGGCATCAATGGCGCAGCGGCGGAGGTGCGTCAAACCTGCGCGGCGGGCGGCGGTCGCGCCGCGGACGCGTTCTTGCGCGCGGCGCGAAGGCGGCGCTACGCTGCTCGTGAGGTGACGCCGATGAGCTACCGCAACATTCAATACGATCGTGCCGACACCATCACCACGATCACGATGAACCGACCCGAGCGGCGGAACGCGCTCTCGGTCGAGCACATGGAGGAGCTGACCGACGCGCTGCGCGCCGCGGGGGCGAGCGATGCGCGCGCGGTCGTCATCGCCGCGAACGGCCCGGTCTTCTCCTCCGGTCACGACTTCGGCGACATGGTCGAGCGCGACCTCGCCGGCATGCGCCGCGTGTTCGCCGTCTGCGCAGAGATGATGGCGACGGCGCAGAAGATCCCGCAGCCCGTCGTCGCGCGCGTGCACGGCCTGGCGACCGGCGCCGGCTGTCAGCTCGTCGCGACCGCCGATCTCGCGGTCGCCTCCGACGAGGCGCGCTTCGCGACCCCGGGCGGACGCGGCGGGTGGTTCTGCACGACGCCGATGGTCGCGGTGAGCCGCGCGATCGGCCGCAAGCGCGCGCTGGAGATGCTGCTGACCGGCAACGAGATCGACGCCGCGACGGCCGCCGAGTGGGGGCTCGTCAACCGCGTCGTCCCTGCCGCGGATCTCGTCGCGGAGACGGAGGCGCTGGCGCGCGCGGCGAGCCGCGGCAGCGAGTACTCGAAGGGCGTCGGCAAGCAGTCGTTCTACGCGCAGATCGATCTCGACCAGTCGCACGCGTACGCCTACGCCTCCGAGGTGAT
>VBKW01000225.1 GCA_005879405.1 Deltaproteobacteria bacterium | reverse complement strand
TTCACGGCGTGACCAGCGTCGCGATCGCGGCGGGCGGGCTCGGGGCGACGCAGTTCGGCAGCAGTCTCGTGCCCACGTCAAGTCCCTTTGCGGCGTACCTCCTACCGCTCTGGGCGCTTGCGACCGCCGCAGTCCTCGGCGTCTCCGTGGCGTTCACGACCGGCGTCGCCCGCGGCGGCGGAGATTACCGGCGATGGATGGCGCTCGCGAGCCCCGCGGCGCTCGTCGTCGCCACCGGCGCGTGCGCGAGCCTCTTCACTTCACTACACGCGCTTCTCGTCCCGCCCAGCCCGAACCTCGCGCACGTGGTGTTCTTCGCGCTGGCTGCCTCGGACGTCACGCAGCGGCGCAGCGCGGGCACGCCGGACGCGCTGCGACGGGTGTCGTCGTCACCGTCGCGGTAGTTGCGTCGTACGTCAGGACCCGGCCCGTCAGCGGCGCGCCGACGTCGAGAATCGCCTTCACGATCTCGGTCGCGACGACGGTGCCGAGGAGCGCGTCACGCAACGGGGCGAGCGTGTCCGGCGCGGCAGCGGGAGCGCCGAGCGCCGCCGCGGCGCAGTCGTGGCACGGCGGCGTTTCGGCGGCGCGGCCGTCGGCGATCCAGAACCGTCGGCGCGCCCGGACGACGTCGCCCGCCGCGTCGGCATCGACGAGCACGGCGTCGAAGCCGACACGAGCGTCGTCGCGCTCGTGACGTGGCAGCGTCTTGACCTGGATGCCGGGTTGATCCGGATCGACGAGCGCGCGTTGCTCGGGGGCTATTGCGAGCGTGCCGACGCCGGCCGCGGCGAGGTACGCGATCACGTGCTCGGCCGCCGCGCCGCGCGCCGGGATCGCGACCCGCGCCGCGGCGAGGCGCTCCTGCCCGCGCGGACCGATCTCGGCGAGGATGAGCTGGCGACTGTACCGCTCGACGTACGCGTCGTCGCGCGCCATCGATAGCCTCAGCCGCCTTGCCAGCCGATCCAGAGATTCGTGCTGAGATAGCGATCGCCGAAGTCGCAGAAGATCGTCACGACGGTGCCGCGCTCCAGCGAGCGCGCGACCTGCAACGCCCCCCAGAGGTTCGCCCCCGACGATTGGCCGACGACGACGCCCTCGACCAATCCGAGCTTGCGCACCATGTCGTACGCGTCCTCGGTGTCGACGGGAATTTTTCCGTCGAGCTCCTCCTCGTGGTAGATGCCCGGGACGATCGAGCTCGCCATGTGCTTCAGGCCCTCGAGCCCGTGGAACGCGTCGTCGGGCTCGACGCCGATCACCTGCACGTTCGGGTTGCGCTCCTTGAGATATCGGCCCGTGCCCATGACCGTGCCGCCGGTGCCGAGGCCGGTGACGAAGTGCGTAATGGTGCCCGCGGTCTGCTCCCAGATCTCCGGACCCGTCGTCTTGTAGTGGGCCTCGGGGTTCGCTGGATTGAAGTACTGATCGGGCTTGAAATACTTTTCGGGATCGCGCGCCAGCACCTCGCGGCAGAGAAGAATCGCGCCATCGGAGCCGTCGAACGGGCTCGAGTAGATGATCTTCGCACCGTAAGCGCCGATGATCTTCTTGCGCTCGGCGCTGACGTTCTCCGGCATGACCAGCTCGACGGGATAGCCGAGTACGGCGCCGCAGAGCGCGAGGGCGATGCCGGTGTTGCCCGATGTCGAGTCGAGGATGGTCTTGCCCGGACGCAGCTTCCCGCTCGCGAGCCCGTCCTGGATCATGTTGTAGGCGGGACGGTCCTTCACCGAGCCGCCGGGGTTGAATCCCTCGAGCTTGGCGAAGACGCGCACCTCCTCCGGAAGATCGCGCGCGAGCGCGCGGATCCTGACGAGCGGCGTGTTGCCGATCAGGCTGAGGACGTTCGGACCGATGCTCAGCGCTCGCCGCCGGCGATGGCCGGGACGATCGAGACCTCGTCGCCCTCTTTCACCGCCGTCTGCAGGTTGTCGAGGAAGCGGATGTCGTCGCCGTTCACGTAGACGTTCACGAAGCGGCGCACTTTCCCGTTGTCGTCGCAGATGCGCTCCTTCAGGCCCGGGTGGCGCGACTCGAGATCCTGCATGAGGGCGGCGATCGTCGCGCCGGTGGCGCTCACCGACTCGGCGCCGCCCGTGAGCTTTCGGAGCGGCGTCGGGATGCGAACTTGAATGGGCATGAGTCTTCTCCTCTCTTTACGCGCAGGCCGGGCACGCGGGGTTACGGCGCAGTCGCACGTGCCGCCATCGCCCGGCGAGGGCATCGTATGTGAGCAGCCGATTTGTGAGTAGAGCGCCGCTCCCGCTCAGGTAGCGAATGACCTCGGCCGCCTGCAAGAGACCGATGGTGCCGGCGAGGGAGCCGAGGACGCCGGCTTCTTGGCACGACGGGACGTCGCCGGGCGCTGGCGGCGCGCCGAAGAGGCAGCGGTAGCACGCGCTCTCGCCGGGAATGATCGTCATCACCTGACCGAGGAAGCGGACAACCCCGGCGTGCACGAGTGGGATCTGTAGGCGGATCGCGGCGTCGTTCAAAAGAAACTTCGCCTCGAACCCGTCCGTCGCGTCGACGATGCACTCGACACCGGCGAGCGCCATATCGACGTTGACCGCCGTCAGCCGCTCGCGATGCGCCTCGACGCTTGTCGCCGGATGACGCGCGACCAGCTTGGCGGCCGCGGAGTCGACTTTGGCGCGGCCGAGATCTGCGGTCCGATGCAAGAGCTGGCGGTGCAGGTTCGAGAGCTCGACGACGTCGGCGTCGAACAGCACGAGACGCCCGACCCCCGCTGCCGCGAGCGCCTCCGCCACGGCGCACCCAAGCGCGCCGACGCCGACGACGGCGACGGTTGCGCTGTGTACTCGGTCAGTGTGCTGCGGGTGGGACTGGGTCAAGTTCCGAGCGAGACGAGGCGCGAGAGAAGCGAGGAGCGCAGGCGTAGCAGCGCTACGCCGAGCAGCGGAGCGACCGAGCAACGAAGTATCGCGAAGGAAATTGGCCCAGTCCGCGCCACGTTAGTAGCCGCCGATCGGCTCATTCCCGCCCGGCGGAACCGCCGCGCCGCGGCCGGCGGTCTTCTCCCCGGGCACGGGATCGATCAACGACGGCGCCGTCGCCGCCGTGCTGACGCCTTGACCGACGCCGTAGCGGCTCGTCAGGTTCGCGAGCAAGAGCGCGGTTGCGGGCCCAGGGGGATCAGGAGCGGGGGCCGCGATGCTGGCGACGAGCGTGTCGCCGGCACCCTTCGTCTTTGAGTCATCGGCTTTCGGATCGTCGTCTTTGTCGTCCTTGTCGTCGTTGCTCGCCGTCTCCGCGGATGCGGCATGCTGACATTCGTCGAGCGCCGCGCGCGCCATCTTCTCGTGCTCGCCGTCGCCGGCGCGTGTGTAGGCATCCGCGAGCGCGGCGACGGCGTGCGTCGCCGCCGGCGTGTCGGGATAGTTCTCGAGGATGCCTTTGACGCGGTTCTCGCCCGCATGCAGGTTCTTGCGCTGGAAGTAGTACGTCGCGACGTACAGCTCATGCTCGGCGAGTGAGCGGCGGCAGGTCGCGAGCTTGCGGCGCGCCTTGGCGGCGAACGGACTCGTCGGGTAGCGCTCGATGACGACGCGGAACCATCCGTGCGCGTTCTCCGATGCCGCCTGGTCGCGGTCGACCGTCGTCATCTGGTCCATGTAGCTCTTGCCGAGGAGATAGTAGACCTCGGCCAGGTGCGGACTCATCGGGTGCATGCGCTGGAAGTCGTTGAAGGCGGCGATCGCCTCCGGATAGTGGTGGCTCTGGTATTGCGCATGCGCGATCTGCAGCTCGGCTTCCTCGGCATGCTCGCTGAAGGGATACTGGTCGAGGAGATCCTTGTAGTTGTTGACCGCGACTGGATAGTTCTCCTTCGTGAACGCCTCTGTCGCGTTCTTGTAGTACTCGTCGGCGCCGAGCTTCTCCTTTTTCGCGCTGCAGCCGACGAGCAAACCGATCGCGACGAGCGTCGCAACGACGAGGCGAGTCATGCGTGGCCCTCCGATGCGGACACCGCGTGGCGCCGCGTGCGCGTGACGCTAACCGAACGCTGGGAAGGACGCAATCAAACACCGCGCCGACGAGGCGCGCGCCAGCTCACACAGTCGTGTCGACGTCTTCACGACGTCGTGTCGTGCGGCGGCTGCCGTCCGCGCAAGACGAGGAGAGCGCCGAGGTTGAAGGTGGCGTGCGCCACGGCGGGGGCGACGAGCGATCCCCCGTGCGTCGCGAGGAGCCCGAGCCCGGCGCCGATCAGCGCCGCCCACGCCACGTAGACCCAGTTCACCGCGTGCAGGAGTCCGAAGAGCACGCTCGACGCGCCGAGCCCGATCTCGGGCATGAGGACGCCGCGGAAGAAGAACTCCTCCGAGCCGCCCGAGAGCAGCGCGATCACGACGATGTCGCGCGTGCGCAGCGAGCGGCTGAACGGCACGAGCACGGTGTCGCGCACGTGCCGCATCCCGGGCGCCCAGAAGAGCACGGGCATCACGAGCCAGAGCAGCGCGCCGAACGTCGCGCCGCTGCCGATCGCGCGCGCCGTCGGCCGGCAAAGCGAGGCGAGCGGCAGTCCGCGGAGCGTCGCCCACGCGAGGCCGACCGCGATCAGTGCGAACGACAGCGTCCACTCGAGGCGGAGGAATCGTACCCGGCTCATCACCTTGACCTGCCGAGCAATCGTACCATACGAGCGGCGGTCGGGCAGGGGCATGCGGGAGCTCGTCGACATGTGGAGCAACACGCGCATGGTCGTCCTGACGGCGATGTGCGCCTCGCTCTATGCCGCCGTCCTGATCCCGTTCATGGTCGTGCCGCTCATTCCCGGCCTTACGCACTTTCGTCCGGCGAACGCGTTGCCGATCGTCTGCTCGTTCCTCTTCGGCCCAGCCGCCGCGTGGGGCGCCGCGTTCGGCAATCTCATCGGCGACTTCTTCACCGGCCTCGGCCCCGGCGATCTCTTCGGCTTCATCGGGAACTTCCTCTACGCGCTGGTCCCGTACCGCCTGTGGCGCGCGTGCACGAGAAGCGAGCCGGTCCCGCGCAGCATCGGCGGTTGGACGCTGCTCTTCGCCGTCATCACCGTCGCGTGCATGCTCTGCGGGGCGACGGTGGGTTTCGGCCTTCAGCTCCTAGGCTTCGTTCCGTTCGCCGTGCTTGCGAACGTCATCTTGGTAAACAACTTGGTCACGAGCGCCGTACTAGCGCCGCTCCTACTGGCCGTGTTGTACCCGCGCGTGCGACGCGCGCGACTGCTGTACGGCGACATCATCGGACGCCCGCGTCATGCACCCGCATGGCGGCGCATCGCCGGCGTAGGGCTCGTGGTGACAGGCACAGTGCTCGCCTTCGCGCTCGGCAATCTCGCGTCCGGCGGCTGGCTCGACCCGACGACGCTCGCCGCGCTGTCGCGCAATACGCGCTTCCTGGTCCTCGTCCTCCCGCCACTCGCCGTCGCC
>VBKW01000223.1 GCA_005879405.1 Deltaproteobacteria bacterium | reverse complement strand
GGCCTCCACGTACGGATGAGCCAGATTCGTCAGTCGTGTCGGTTGGAACGCGAACAGCAACCCCGCGACGAGCGCAGCACCGGGCATGCGCGTCCAGTAGGCGACGAGGGCGTACATCGCCATCCCGGCCAGGCACGGCAGCATGATCAGTACGAGGTTCGTGGTCGCGACGGGGTCGCGCGTCAGGGCGTACGGAATGACGCCGCGGAGCCCCATGCCCAGCATGTGCTCGCCGAGTGCACGGGCGTTCGCCAACGGGTAGCACTGCCAGCTCTCCGCGAGTCGCCACGGCGCGGTGAGTATGCGCCGCGCGTTCTCGGTGAGGAGCGACGCGGTGAGCAGCTCGTCGTTCAAGACGATGTTCAGCCAGCCACCAGGGAGTGCCGCGAGCGCCGTCGGGTAGGGGAGCGCCGTCCGCATCTGCGGCAGCACAGGCCGAAGCGCCCAGAGCGCGATCGCCAAATACAGCACGGCCGCGAACGTGAGGTAAAGGCGCCATCGGACGCGTGGCCCGCGGTCGATGGACGGCTCCGTCGCTGCAGGCGGCCGCGGAACGCTCACGCGCTCCCGTTACCACGACGTCGCGGAGCGATCGACTCGGCGCGTCTCGACGGACCGCATGCGTTCGTCGAGTAGGCGCTCGACGAACGGTCGCAGCGCCTCTGCGACGACGTCATGGCCTTCCTCTGTGAGGTGCACGTCCCAGGCGAAGTAGCCGCTACGCCCGGTGGCGGCGAAGTGCGATCGCAGCGGCGGTGCGAGATCGAGGTACGGCACGCCCAATTGCGCGAAAAGCGCGCCGCTCATGACGCCCGGCCGCTCGACATCGAGCGCGTCCTCCGCGTGCTCCGGCGAGCGCGCGCGCAGGCTGCGCCATGCCTCCGGCGACACCACCTCCTTGGGAGGAATCAGGACCGCCGCGAAGGTTGCACCCGTCGCGTCGACGTCGCGCTGAAGACGCAACAGCAGCGCGCGCGTGAGCGCCCAGGCGTCCTCCCAGACCCTCGTCGGTGGCGCATAGATGCCAAGGACCGTACTGGGCACGATGCGCGCCGCGTCCGAGCGAAGCGTCCGTCGTGAGAGGGCGCTCTCGACGAGGCGGACGAGGTGCAGGTTGCGCTCGAGCGCCATTCCTGCGCGCCCGAGGACGCTCGCGCGTCGTGCAGCGAACTCCTCCCAACTGCGACGGACGGCGCGCATGTCGAGCCGCAAACCGCCGTCGCGGCCGATCTTGAAGTGTGGCTTCGGCGGCGGCCCCTCCAGTGCTTCGACGTACATCCGCTCGAAGAGATGTTTCGAGGCGCCGGTGACGTCGTTGACCTCGGTGAAGGCGAGGAGGACGACGTCGGGCTGGTAGCGACGCCCATCGGATTTGAAGAAGAGCAGCTCGTTGTCGGTGTCGAACGCGGAGAACCCGGCATTCACGACCTCGACCCGCCGACCATCGTCGTTGAGCTTCGCTTGAAGTCGTTTCGCAAACGTCTTCGCCAGCGGGACCTGCATTGCCTCGGCGAACGAATCGCCGAGCAGCAGGATCCGTGTCACCTCGGGCGTTCGCGTCCACGCGTGCTCTTCATCGCGCAGACCTTCGGCATTGATGCGGCTGAAAGCGCGCCACTCGAACGCGCGCCCGATGCAGCCGTTCGTCCAACCCTCAGCCCCGGGTTCGTGCGTCCAGCCATACAGCGGATGCGGGCGGAAAAGCTTCGCGCCGGCGGTCACGCACACCACGCGCTTCAGGGCGCGGAACGCCGCCTCGGAGAGCGCCACGGCCGCACACATCGCGACGACTACGAGCGCCAGCGTCGCGCCGCTGGCACGCGCCTGCGGAGTCAGTCGGCGCGGTGCTCGAAGATCGTCGGGCCCCTTCGCTCGCGGTGATCGACTCGACATCGTGCGCAGGTCAGCTACGCGCCGGATCAGGCTTTGCCGGGTCGATGCCGAGATCGCGGATCGCGTCCGCGACGCGCGCCACGTCGACCTCGCCGCGTTGGGCGAGCACGTGCAGCGTCGCGACGCAGATCGACGCCGCGTCGACCTCGAAGAAGCGTCGCAGCGCCTCCCGCGTCTCGCTCCGTCCGAACCCGTCGGTGCCGAGGGCGTGCAGGCCGGCGGGCACGAAGCGCGCGATCTGCTCGGGCACGATCTTCATGTAGTCGCTGGCGGCGACGATCGGCCACGGCTCGGCGGCGAGGGCGCGGGTGACGTACGGCACCTCCGCTGGGTCGGTCGGATGGAGGAAGTTCCGGCGCTCGCAGGTGAGCGCGTCGCGGCGGAGCTCGGTGTAGCTCGTGACGCTCCAGACGTCGGCGGCGATGCCGCGCGCGGCGAGGAGCTCCTGCGCCGCGAGCGCCTCGCGCAGGATCGCGCCGCTGCCGAAGAGGTGCGCGCGCGGGCCGATCGTCGGGTCGGGTGCGGGCCGCACCTTGTAGAGCCCGCGCAGGATGCCGTCCTCGACGCCCTCGGGCATCGACGGCTGCACGTACGCCTCGTTCATCACGGTGATGTAGTAGAAGCAGCTCTCGCGCTCCGCGTACATGCGCCGGATCCCGTCCTCGACGATGACCGCGAGCTCGTACGCGTACGCGGGATCGTAGGCGTGGAGCGTCGGCACGGTGCTCGCGAGGACGTGGCTGTGGCCGTCCTGGTGCTGCAGGCCCTCGCCGGCGAGCGTCGTTCGGCCGGCGGTGGCGCCGATCAGAAAGCCTTTGCCGCGGGCGTCGGCGTGCTGCCAGATGAGATCGCCGACGCGCTGGAAGCCGAACATCGAGTAGAAGAGGAAGAAAGGGATCGTGTTCACGCCGTGCGCCGCGTAGGCGGTGCCGGCAGCGGTGAACGACGCCATCGCGCCCGCTTCGGTGATGCCTTCCTCCAGCAGCTGCCCGTCCTCGGCCTCGCGATAGTAGGCGACGATCGCCGCGTCGACGGGATCGTAGCGCTGCCCTTGCTGCGAGAAGATGCCGAACTTGCGGAAGAGCGAGTCCATGCCGAAGGTGCGCGCCTCGTCCGGCACGATCGGCACGATCAGGTTGCCGATCGTCGCGTCGCTCATGAGGTGGCGCAGCATGCTGACGAAGACCTGCGTGGTCGCGACCTCGCGCGACTGCGCCGACTTGAAGCCGTCGAAGAGCGTCGGCGGCAGCGCCGCGAGCGGCTGCGAGCGGATCACCCGCCGCGGGACGGGACCGCCGAGCGCCCCGCGGCGCTGGCAGAGGTACTGGATCTCCTCGCTGTCGTCGGGCGGGCGGTAGAACGGAAACTTCGCGAGCTCGTCGTCGGGGACGGGAATGCCGAGCCGATCGCGGAAGTCGCGCAGCTCCTTCTCGTTCAGCTTCTTCGCCTGGTGCGAGATGTTGCGCCCTTCGCCGGCGGCGCCGAGAAGGTAGCCTTTGATCGTCTTCGCGAGGATGACGGTCGGCTCGCCGCGGTGGCTCTCCGCGGCTTTGTACGCGGCGTAGACCTTCTCGGGATCGTGGCCGCCGCGGCGCAGCTTCCGCAGCTTCGCGTCGGTCACGTTCTTCACCAGCTCGAGCAGCTTCGGGTCGACGCCGAAGAAGTGCTGGCGGATGTAGTCGCCGGACTCGACGGTGTACTTCTGGTACTCGCCGCCGACGACCTCGCCCATGCGGCGCACCAGCAGCCCGTCGTGATCGCGCGCGAGCAGCGGATCCCAGTCGTCGCCCCAGATCACCTTGATGACGTTCCAGCCGGCGCCGCGGAATGCCGCCTCGAGCTCCTGGATGATCTTGCCGTTGCCGCGGACGGGACCGTCGAGGCGCTGCAGGTTGCAGTTGATCACCCAGACGAGGTTGTCGAGGTGCTCGCGGGCGGCGAGGGTGATCGCGCCCATGCTCTCGGGCTCGTCCATCTCACCGTCGCCGAGGAACGCCCAGACCCGCGACTGCGACGTCTCGACGAGGCCGCGCGCCTGCAGATAGCGCGCGAAGCGCGCCTGGTAGATCGAGCAGATCGGCGACAGGCCCATCGAGACCGTCGGCCACTCCCAGAACTCCGGCATGAGCCACGGATGCGGATACGATGCGAGCCCGCCGCCGGGCGCGAGCTCGCGCCGGAAGTTCGCGAGCTGCGTCTCCGAGAAGCGGCCTTCGAGGAAGGCGCGCGCGTAGACGCCGGGCGCCGCGTGGCCCTGGAAGTAGACGAAGTCGCCGGCCGAATGGATCGTGTGGGCGCGGAAGAAGCGGTGGAAGCCGACCTCGAGGAGCGTCGCCAGCGACGCGTACGTCGAGATGTGGCCGCCGATCCCGGCGGACGTCGCGTTCGCCTGCATCACCATCGCCGCCGCGTTCCAGCGGATGAGGTTCTTGATACGGCGCTCGATCTCGCGGTCGCCCGGATAGAGCGGCTGCTCCTCGGCGGGGATCGTGTTGACGTAAGGCGTGTTCGCCGTGAACGGAACGACGACGCCCTTCCGCTGCCCGTACTCCATGAGGCGCGCGAGCAGAAAGCGCGCGCGCTCGGGACCTTCGTCGCGGATGACGGCGTCGAAC
Organism: Deltaproteobacteria bacterium; assembly: GCA_005879405.1. Taxonomy (GTDB): domain Bacteria; phylum Desulfobacterota; class Binatia; order UTPRO1; family UTPRO1; genus DP-19. The sequence goes on along the minus strand of VBKW01000223.1, from coordinate 896 downwards.
GACTCGAGCCAGCCGTTGGTTTCGGAGGGGTCCGTGTCCTTGGCGGGCGTTCCGTCCATGCGCATCAGGATACAACTGCGAGTAGCCGTGCGCGACTGCCGCCGCGAGCATTACAGATGGCGCCGTCAACCGGGTTGACGTATAGACGGCATGTCTTTACAGTGGATGACGATGAGGCTGCTCAACGTTCGGCTCGACTCAGATCATTCGCGCATGGTCGCGGAACTTCGACGGGGCGGTATCGAGATCTCGGGCCTGGTCCGCGAGGCGATTCGCACTGCACACGGTCGTCGAGGGGTTCACCACGCCGTCGGGCGGCGTGCGAGCGAGCTCATGGCCGACATCTACCGGGAGCACCCGGATCCAACAGGCCGGCCGCGCCCGTCGCGCGATTTGCGCGATCGCCAAAGCGTGCGACGTGCGATCCGCCGTCGTCTCCGGCGCGCGCATCCGTGATCCTACTCGACACGGCGCCGATCGTCGCGCTGTGCGATCCTCGCGATGCTCTCAACCGAACGGCATTGCGGGACCTCGATCGGCTTGCGGAGCAGCCGTTCGTCGTGTGCGCGCCCGTTTTGACGGAGGCGTGTGTCCTTCTCCCGCGCTCGGCTCAGCGTGAGCGACTGCGACGTTTCCTGATGACATTTGCCGTTGCGGCGTATCGGAGCGACGACGAGTCGCAACTCTGGGTCGAGGTATTCGAGTGGCTCGCGCGGTATCACGAGCATGATCCCGATTGGGCAGACGGGTACCTCGCCGTCCTCTCCGGCAAGCGCAAGAAAGCAAGGATATGGACGTACGATCGCGAGTTCCGGACGACGTGGCGCCGGCCGGACGGGTCGCGAATTCCCTTGGCGGTGAGCTGAGCGAGCGCGATGCCATATTGTCATACGGCA
>VBKW01000226.1 GCA_005879405.1 Deltaproteobacteria bacterium | reverse complement strand
CGCGCGCCGGCGCACTGCTCGTACGCGCCGATCTGCTCGCACGGACGTCGCCGCGCGAAGCCCTCGCGCTCTACCAGGAGGTGCGGCGGACGCCGGGCGCGAGCGCGACCGCCGCCCGCGCACGCAGCGACGCGCTCCTTGCCGCGCATCCGGAGCTGCTCGCCGATCCGGCGTTGCTCATCGCGGAGGGCACGCAGCTCCTGAGCGAAGGGCGCCTCGACGAGGCGGCGAAGCGTCTCGAGGCGGTGGCGGGTGCCGGTGCCGATCGCGCGGATCGCGCCACGGCACTGCGGACACTGGCGCGGGTGCGCCAGCGGCAGGGGCGGCTCGAGGACGCGATCGACACCTATCGCGCCGCCGCGGAGATCGAGCCCGCGCCGGCCGTGCTCGCGCGCTACGACCTCGCGACGCTCCTCTGGAACCACGACCGTGACGACGAGGCGGAGACGCTCTTCACGGCGATTCTGCGTGAGGCGCCACGCAACGCGAAGGCGGACGACGCGCACTACGCGCTCGGCCGGATCGCCGAGCTGCGGGGACGAGCGGCCGAGGCGGACGCGCACTACCATCGCGTGATCGCCACCGGAGCCGATGCCGCGCTCGTGCGTGAATCGCTGTGGCGCATCGCCTGGCAGGCGTACGACAGGCGTCGCTTCGGCGACGCGATCGCCGCGTTCTCGGAGGTCGCCGCCGCGCTCCCGAACGATCGTGCCGGCGCGCGGTACTGGCAAGGGCGCGTCAGCGAGCTGCGCGACGGCCCGGACGCGGGACGCGCCGCATACCGAACGGTGCTCACGGAGGCGCCGGACAGCTACTATGCCGAGCTCAGCGAGCGCCGTCTGCTCGAGTCGGCGCCTCCCGAAGATCCCGCGGAGCCGATCACCGGCGCGCCGCCCGAGTCGCTCACTGAGCACGCGTATCACTGGAGTCGGAGCCGCGAGCTGCATGCTGCCGGCTTCGATCGCGCGGCCGCGACCGAGCTCGGGGCGATCGCGAACGAGCCGGGAGTCGCGGGCGACGCCGAGGTCTTTCTCCTCGAGGCGTACCGCGAGATCGACGCCCATCACCGTGCGCTCCGACTCGCGACCCGCCTCGGCGCGCGCCAGCGCGTCGCGAGCGCCGTACTCGCCGCGTATCTCTATCCGCGCGCCTACTGGCCTCTCGTCAGCGAGGCCGCGGAAGCGGCGCGGCTCGACCCCTTGCTGGTTCTCGCGCTGATGCGGCAAGAGAGCACGTTCGATCCCGAGGCGGTCTCCCCGGCGGCGGCGTACGGCCTCATGCAGCTGATCATTCCGACGGCGGAGCAGGTCGGCGGCACGACGGTCACCGCCGCCGAGCTCACCGATCCGGCACGGAACATCGAGCTCGGAACCCGCTATCTCCGCCGACTCCTCGATCGCTACGACGGCGACGTCGCGAAGGCCCTCGCCGCGTACAACGGCGGCGAGGACGCCGTCGCGAAGTGGGACGCGCGTGCGCCGGGAAGCGCGAGCGACGAGTTCGTCGAGCGCATCAGCTTTCGCGAGACGCGCGCCTACGTGAAGGCGGTGCTCGGGAACTACCGCCGCTATCGGCGGCTGTACGGCGCGCCCGGAGAGGAGCGCGCCGCGCCCGGGAAGCAGCGCGCTGCCCTGGAGCCCCTCGAGCCGTGACGGGTCACGGAACGGGATCGAGCTCCAGTGTCACGAGAAGCTTCGCGGCAAGGCCGCCGAAGCCGCCGTTCGACATCAGCACGATGACGTCGCCGGCGCGCGCCTCGCGCGCGACGAGTGTGCAGATGTCGTCGACCTGCTCGCAGGTCTCGGCGCGGCGACCGGCGGCGACGAGCACGCGGACGATCTCCGGCGTCGAGAGCCGCTCGGACTCGGGAAGCTCGTCGCGCCGATGTACGGCGGCGAACGTGACCCGGTCGGCGGCGCCGAACGCGGTCGCGAACGCCTCCTGGAAGACTTTGCGCCGCGTCGTGTTCGAGCGCGGCTCGAAGAGCGCCCAGAGACGGCGCTCCGGATAGCGCGAGCGGAGCGCCGCGAGTGTGCCGGCGACCGCCGTCGGGTGATGCGCGAAGTCGTCGATCAGCACCAACCCGCGGCCCGCGCCGATCACCTCTTGCCGGCGACGGACGCCACGAAAGCGCGCGATGGCGTCGAGCGCGCCCGCCTCTGGTACGCCGATCGCCGCAGCGAGCGCGAGTACACCGAGCGCATTCGCGACGTTCATCGCGCCCGGTCCCGGGCAGCGCGCGTCGAGGCGTCGGCCGTCTCGTGTCACGACGGTGAAGCGGGTCGCGTCGCCGGTGTCTTGCACGCTCTCGACGCGCCACGACGCGTCGGCGGCCGTGCCGAACGTGATCGCGTCGCGTCCGCTCGCCGCGATGACCGCGCCCGCCTCGGGGAAGTCGGCACTCACGACGACCGGCGACGTCGCCGCCGTGCGGCGCAAGAGCTCCGTGAACGCCTGCTTCACGTGCGCGAGGTCGCGGTAGATGTCGGCGTGGTCGAACTCGACGCCCGTCAGCAGCAGCGCGTCGGGCGCATAGTGCAAGAACTTCGGTCCCTTGTCGAAGAACGCGGTGTCGTACTCGTCGCCCTCGGTGACGAACCACGGACCCGTGCCGACGCGGAAGTTGTACGGGAAGTTCTTGGCGGCGCCGCCGATCATGAATCCCGGGTCGCCGCCGGTCTCGTGAAGCACCCACGCGAGGAGCGCGCTCGACGTCGTCTTGCCGTGGGTGCCGGTCACGACCGCGCGCCGGCGCGCGTCTATGAAGAAGCGCATCAGCGCCTCCGGCATCGAGCAGTACGGAATACCCGACTCGAGCATCGCCTCGACCTCGGGATTGCCGCGCGACATGGCGTTGCCGACGACGACGAGGTCCGGGCGCGGGCTCAGGTTCTCGGCGCGAAATCCTTCCATCACCGAAATGCCAAGCGATGCGAGGATGGTGCTCATCGGCGGATAGATGCCGGCGTCCGAGCCGGTCACGTGATAGCCGGCCTCGCGAAAGAGTCCGGCAAGCGACGCCATGCCGACGCCGGCGATCGCCGTCAGGTGCACGTGGCGCGGCGACGCCGGTAGCTCAGGACGCGGCGGTGGCGGCGCGAACGATGAGGTCATGGATCAGCGGACGGAACTCGCGGATCTTGTCGTTATCGCGGCTCGGGTGGACCCGATTCGAGAGCACGACGACGTGCATCCCGCGCTCGAGATCGATCCAGAGCGACGTACCGGTGAAGCCGACGTGGCCGACGCTGTGACGCGAGAGCTCGCTGCCCGCGGTCGAGTCCTGCTGCGACGGCGTGTCCCACCCGAGCGCCCACGTCGATCCGCCGGCTGGATCATTGCGGCGCCAGAACTCGCGGACGATCGCCGCGGGGAGAAAGAGGCTCTGGCCGTCGTAGCACTCGCGTAGAACGGTCGCGATCCGATCGATGTCGCGCGCCGACGAGAAGAGTCCGGCGTGCCCGGCCACGCCGCCCATCGCGAAGGCGTTGTCGTCGTGCACCTCGCCGCAGAGCACGCGTTTGCGCCACGGACAGCGCTCCGTCGGCGCAATCATGTCGGCGATCGGCTCGAGCCGGCGCGTGCGCAACAGCGAGAGGTCGACGTACGACGTCGCGCGCAGGCCGAGCGGCTTGTAGATGCGCTCGTGGCAATAGCGGTCGAGCGTCGTCCCGTTCACCTCCTCGACGACCGCGCCGAGCAGCATGAACCCGAGATCGCTGTACAGCGTCTTGGCGCCCGCCGCGGCGTCGGGCTTCTCGCGCTGGATCGCCTCGTAGACGTACTCTTTCGCGCCGCGGCTCGCGGTGAAATTGATGCGCCCCTCGCGCTCGATGCGCAGGATGTCTTTCCAATACGGGCGCCACGCGGGCAGCCCGGAGGTGTTCGCCAGGAGATGGCGAAACGTGACGTGCGTCTTTCCGTGGACGCCGAAGTTGTGAAAGAAGCGACTGACGCGATCGTCGAGGCCGATCTTGCGCTCCTTCAGCATGATCATCATCGCGAGCGACGTGGCGAGCGGCTTCGTGAGCGACGCGAGGTCGAAGATCGTGTCCTCGCGCATCGGCGAGCGCTCGGGCTCGAGTGCGCGCATCCCCGCGGCGCGATGGAACACGACTTGGCCACCGATGTTCACCAGTACGACGACGCCCGGAAAGACGCCGCGCGCGACCGCGGCATCCATCTCGTGCTCGACCGCAGCGAAGTTCATGCCGCGACCTCGGCGCGTGCGGCAGCGATGACACTCACGACGGCACCTCGACACGCAGGTTATCGGCGTCGACACGCAACCGCACGCCGAGCATGATCGGGAGATTCTCGGAGAGGTGCCCGGCGGGAAACCCGGCGACGACCGGATACGACGCGTCGGCGAAGAACTCGCGGAAGACCGCCGCGGCGACGTTCCCCTCCTCGTGCCCGTCGCAGTCGGCGAACGACCCGAGCACGACCGCCGCGACGCGCTCGAGCTTCCCCGCGAGACGCAGCTGCGTGAGCATGCGGTCCAGGCGGTACGGCCGCTCGGCGATGTCTTCGAGGAAGAGTACGGCGCCGTCGGTCTCGACCGCGTACGGCGTGCCGAGAAGCGCCACGAGCGACGAGAGACAGCCGCCGACGAGCACCCCCGTGGCGACGCCGGGCACGATCGCCTCGGGGACCGACTCGCTCCACGCCACTGCCGGCTCGGCGAGGAGCGCTTGCCAGCGCGCCGCCGCGTGCGCGGTCACGCCCTTCGCGAAGTCGATCGCCACCATCGGGCCGTGCAATGCGACGACACCGGCGCGCGCAACGATGAACCCGAGCAGTGGCGCGACGTCGCTGTAGCCGCAGACGAGCTTCGGATGACGCGCGAAGAGCGCGGGGTCGAGCAGCGGCATCACCTGCACCGACCCGTAGCCGCCGCGCGCACAGACGACGGCGGCGATCTCCGGATCCTCGATCATCCGCGTCAGATCCTCGGCGCGCTCGCGCGCGCTACCGGCGCAGTAGCGCCGTCGCGCGAGCACGTGCTCGCCGACGCGCACGCTGAAGCCCCAGCTGCGCAGCCGCGCGAGGCCACGCTCGAGCGCGTCGGCCTTCACCACGCCGGCGGGGGCGACGACGCCCAGTGTCGCGCCTTTCGCGACCGCGCACGGGATGATCATAGGCGACGACTCCGCGCCGGCAGCGTCATCCCTGCGGGAAGAATCGCCGGCGATCGTCCTGCATGCGCGCCTCGTACGCGCGCTCGAGCGCCAGCGTCGAGACGTAGTCGCGATCGGTCTCCTTGCGCACGCGCCACACCTCCTGTGCCGCCTTGACGAGACCGCGGAGCTGCTCGGGAAAGAGCCCTTGGAAACCGTCCGACTTCGCAACCAAGGGATTCGGATGTGCCTCGACCAGCACGACCGACGCGCCGGCCATGATGCCGGCGAGACTGAGCGGAAACACGAGGTCGCGGATGCCGGTGCCGTGCGACGCGTCGACGGCGACCGGCAGACCCGACAGCTGGTAGTGGAACGCGGCGACGCTGCCGAGGTCGAGCGTGTTGCGGGTGTAGCGATTGCAGCTGGTGATACCGCGCTCGCAGAGGATCACGTTCTCCTTGCCGGCAGACATCACGCGCTCGACCCAGAGGAGATACGCCTCGGTGTCGAGCGAGTTGCCGCGCTTGTGGATGATCGGGAGCGGCGTCTCGCGCAAGCGGTTCAAGAGCGCCTGGTTCTTGCTGTTCGGCTCGCCGACCTGTAGGCACGCCACGCCGGCATCTTCGTACACGGACACGTCCGCCGGATCGAGGATCTCGACGACGGTCGGCATCCCGAACTCGCGTCCCGCCTTCACGATGAGGGCGAGACCGCGGCGCAGCGACTCCTGATCCGTCGAGCCGAGCCCCTCCCAGCCGCTGTACGGGCTCGAGCGGTACTTCACGACGCCGCCGCGGAGACAGTTCGCGCCCGCTTCGCGCACGATGCGCGCCGCCTCCATGATCTGCGGCTCGCTCTCGACCGAGCACGGTCCCGCGACGACGGTGAGATCGTCCCCGCCGGCCACGACCGAGCCGATCGCGACCGTCGAGCGCATCGGATGCAGCGGGTCGCCTTTCTGCGCCGCACGCTTGTAGGCGCGCGAGATCGGGATCAAGCGCTCGACGCCGGGCATCTCCGCCAGCTCCTCCTGCGGGAGCCGTGAGATGTCGCCGTAGACCCCGATCAGCGTCACCTGCTCGCCGATCATCTTGCCGGTCTTGTACCCGAGCGCGTGGAGCTTCGTCTCGATCGCCGTGACCTCGGCGTCGGTGGCAATGGAGGACATCTTGACGATCATGACGAGACCTCGGCGGCGGGTTGGCGCAGCACGCGCGCCGCACGCCTACCGGCATCTTTCGATACCGCGGAAGCGGCCGGCTTGCAAAGCATTGGGGCCGCGTCTACTCGTACGGCTGTGAGGCTTCGCGAGCCCGAGATGCGGCGCATCGCCGCGGCGCTCGTGTCCCGGTTGGAGAAGGCCGGTCTGATGCATGTCACGGCGGGTCGTGACGCGCTCGAGCAACGGATCGTTGCCGCCTTCAAAGCGAACGTCCGCGCCGAGGAGGACATCGAGGCGGAAGCGCAACGATTTGCCGAGTCGCACAGCCGAGAGCTCGTGGGCATGGACCGACATAGGATCCTGCAGCTCGTGAAGGAGCGCATCGCGAAAGAGCGGGGGTTCACGTTGTGAGCCATGTGTCCGACGGGCGGATTTCCGCGCTCTCGCACCTCGTCCTCGCCGAGCTGAAGCGCGCCGACGTCGCGGACATGCGTCCCGATCGCCTCGTCCTCCAAGAGATCAAGACCGTTCTCGCTGAGTACCTGCAAGTCGACGACGCCCTCGATGCAAAGGTGCGGCGCAAGATCGCCACCCTCTCGCGTCGCGTCCCCGAAGGCAGCGCCGAGTGGGACGTGCTCTACCGCCAATATTTCGAAGAAGAGAAGCGAAAGCTCGGTCGCTGAGCGGCCGCCCCGTTGACAAACCCTCGATGGTGTTTATGGTGCGGGCGGGTTTCATCCCGCGCGCATTTGGTTACCTCGGGTCGACCGGTAACCGATCAGAAACGTTCGCGAATTATGCACAGACGGAAAGGAGATACCGATGAAGATTCGGCCGCTTCAAGACCGCGTGATCGTCAAGCGGATTGAGGAGGAGGAAAAGACGAAGGGCGGGATCATCATTCCCGACACCGCCAAGGAGAAGCCGCAGGAAGGGAAAGTGATCGCCGTCGGCAAGGGCAAGGCCAACGACGACGGAAAGGTCACGCCCCTCGACGTGAAGGTCGGCGACAAGATCCTCTTCGGCAAGTACTCCGGTACCGAGATCAAGATGAATGGCGAAGAACACCTCATCATGCGCGAGGACGACATCCTCGGCATCGTCGAGTAAGCAAGGAGGAACAGCATGCCTGCGAAGCACGTACGATTCGGCCAGGATGCGCGTGATCGCATCCTGCGTGGCGTCAATGTCCTCGCCGACGCCGTCACCGTCACGCTCGGCCCGAAAGGCCGCAACGTGGTTTTGGAGAAGTCCTTCGGCGCGCCCAACATCACCAAGGACGGCGTGACGGTCGCGAAAGAGATCGAACTCGAGGACAAGTTCGAGAACATGGGCGCGCAGATGGTGAAAGAGGTCGCGAGCAAGACTTCCGACGTCGCCGGCGACGGCACCACTACCGCGACGGTCTTGGCGCGCGCGATCTTCGCCGAGGGCATCAAGATGGTGGCCGCAGGCCACGATCCCATGAGCCTCAAGCGCGGCATCGACCGCGCCGTCGGCGCGATCGTCGACGAGCTGAAGAGCCTTTCCAAGCCCACCAAGGATCAGAAGGAGATCGCCCAGGTCGGAACGATCTCGGCGAACAACGACTCGACCGTCGGCGAGATCATCGCCGAGGCGATGAACAAGGTCGGCAAAGAAGGCGTCATCACGGTCGAGGAGGCGAAAGGCCTCGAGACGACGCTGGAAGTCGTCGAGGGCATGCAGTTCGACCGCGGCTATCTCTCGCCGTACTTCGTCACCGATCCCGAGCGCATGGAGGTCGTGCTCGAGGACGCGTATCTTCTCATCCACGAGAAGAAGATCAGCGCCATGAAAGATCTGCTGCCGATTCTCGAGCAGATCGCCAAGACGGGTCGGCCGTTCATTCTGATCGCCGAGGATGTCGAGGGCGAGGCGCTCGCTACGCTGGTCGTCAACAAGATCCGCGGCACGTTGCAGTGCGTGGCGGTGAAGGCGCCCGGCTTCGGCGACCGCCGCAAGGCGATGCTCGAGGACATCGCGATCCTCGCCGGCGGCAAGGTCATCGCCGAAGAGCTCGGCATCAAGCTCGAGAGCATCACGCTGAACGACCTCGGACGCGCGAAACGCGTCGTCGTCGACAAGGACAACACGACGCTCGTCGACGGCGCCGGCAAGCGCGGCGACATCGAAGGGCGCATCAAGCAGATCCGCGCCCAAATCGACGAGACGACCTCCGACTACGACCGCGAGAAGCTCCAGGAGCGGCTCGCGAAGCTGATCGGCGGCGTCGCGGTGATCAAGGTCGGTGCCGCGACCGAGGTCGAGATGAAAGAGAAGAAGGCCCGCGTCGAGGATGCGCTGCACGCGACGCGCGCTGCGGTCGAGGAGGGCATCGTGCCGGGCGGCGGCGTCGCGCTCATCCGCGCGTCGGCGGCGCTCGACAACGTCAAGGCGACGACGGACGAGGAGAAGGTCGGCATCAACATCATCCGCCGCGCCGTCGAGGAGCCGTGCCGGTGGATCGCCAACAACGCCGGCTGGGAAGGCTCGATCGTCCTCGACAAGGTGAAGAACTCCAAGGGTGCGCACGGGTTCAACGCACACAGCGAAGAGTTCGAAGACCTGATGAAGGCCGGCATCATCGATCCGACCAAGGTCGTGCGCACGGCGCTCTTGAACGCGTCGTCGGTCGCCGGTCTCCTCCTCACGACCGAGGCGACCGTCGCCGAGAAGCCCGAAGAGAAGCCCGCCGGCGGCGGTCCGCCTCCGGGCATGGGCGGCATGGGAGGCATGGGCGGCATGATGTGAGCCGCTCGGCCGCCGCCGAAAACTCAGCCCCCCGGGCCACGCGCCCGGGGGGCTTTTTCGTTTGTGCTTGGAGTGAGCGCGGCGATCGCTACCGCCGCCGCGACCAGCGCTGCGTCGCGGCCGACGGTGAGGACCGTCACCGGCGCGCGTACGCTCCCGAAGCACCCGCAATCGAGGTTGATGTCGCGGGCGAGCGCCTGCGCGGCGGCGATGGTGAACGCGGCGAGCAACGCCGTGGCGAGGACGGCGGCGGCGCGGACGCTACGGGGATGCAAGAGGCCGAGCCCGCACGCGATCTCGACACCGGGCAGGGTGGCCGCCAACGGCGCCACCAAGGGCGAAGGGAGCAGTCGGTAGTTCGCGACGTCGGCGGCGAAGGTACGGACGTCGACGAGCTTCGCGATCCCCGCATAGAGAAAGATCGCAGCGAGCACGGCGCGCAGCAGCCACCCGGAGATGATCACCCGCATCGCTCGCCGACTACGCGTTCAGTTGCCAACCTCGCATGGCCCCGACGCGGCGCTGCCGCCGCCGTCGCGCCAGGCGCGGAAGCCGCCGCTCAGGACGCGGACGTCGCGGTAGCCGTTCGCCGCCAGTGACTGCGCGACGGGATCCGGGTCGGCATCGTCGCCGCCGTAGAGCACGACCGTCGACGTCTTGGCGACGCTCACTAACCACTCGGGAGCCTCGGCGCTACACGGCAAGTGCACGGCGTCGACGACGTGGCCGGCGGCATACTCTGAGGCTCCGCGGACGTCGCCGAAGACCGCCGCATGCGTCGCGAGCAGACGCATCGCGGCCACGGCGTCGATGCGGACCGGGTCGGCCGACGCCAGCGCGCACTCGGCGGTGGCGTCGTTGTCGCCGACCCACGGCCGTAGAAGCGACACGCCGGCGGGACGCAAGGCGTTCACGCCGAGGCCGAGGAGCGCCCCGGTGGTCGCGAGCGCGATCGCCTGCACAATTGTGCGCACG
>VBKW01000221.1 GCA_005879405.1 Deltaproteobacteria bacterium | reverse complement strand
CACTGAGCGTCGCCTAGGAGGAGGTCGGCGTCTCATCTCACCCGCGGCGCCCCTCACCTGGCGCCGGCTCACCTCATTGCGCGCGCGCGCGGCGCGCATCGCCGTCGAGGCACCGCCGGGCGCGCGCGAAGACCGCCGCGAGCATCGCGCGCGAGAGCTTTCCCGTCTGCGTGTTCTGCCGACTCGGATGATAGGACGCGATGAGCGTCACGCGACCGAGCGCCGTCACCGCGCCGTGCGCGAAGCGCGGCAACGGCCGTGGCAGCACGGTTCCCGCCGCGCGCTCGGCCGCAAGCACCGTCGCGAACGCGATCCGTCCGAGCGCGACGATCGCGCACACGCGGGCCAAGAGCGCCCGCTCGCGTAGGAGATACGGCCGGCAGCACGCGAGCTCGGCGATCGTCGGCTTGTTGTCGGGTGGCGCGCAGCGTGCGGCGGCGGTCACGTAGGCGTCGCGCAGCACGAGGCCGTCGTCACGCGACTCCGAGCGCGGCTGGTTCGCGAACCCGGCATCGTAGAGCGCGCGGAAGAGCCAGTCGCCGCTCTGGTCGCCGGTGAACATGCGGCCCGTGCGGTTGCCGCCGTGGGCGGCAGGGGCGAGCCCGACGATCAGGAGGCGCGCCGCCGGATCGCCGAAGCCGGGCAGCGGGCGGCCCCAATACGTCTCGTCGCGGAACTGGCGCCGTTTCGTCCGCGCGACGAGCTCGCGATGGGCGACGAGCCGGGGACAGAGACGGCAGCGCGTAATGACGCGCGCCAGCCGTGCGAGCGCGGCCGCGTCAGTCGCCGACGTAGCGCACCTGTCCGCCCTGGACGAGCACGGCACGCGGGATGTCGGCGTCGTCGAGGCCGTGCCGGCGGCGGAGATGCGCGACGAACGCGGCGCGGTCATGGAACGCGAGGTGGTGCGGCATGCAGACGTACGGCGCGCGGTCGACGGCGACGACGCCCGGCACCTGATGATGCGAGCCGCCGAAGGGGAACACCACACCCGGCGTCGGACCCTCGAGCGGCACGGCGACGAACAGGTCCGTGTGCGGCCCATGCGACCGGGCTGGCGCACCAGCGTCTGGCGGGACGCCCGCCGATGGGACGCTCTGCATCGACCGCGCCGCGCCGGGTTGCGCGCTCGCCGGGCCCGCGATCGCGAGCGACGCGACGACGGCGAGGGCGCTCACCGTCGCTCGTCCGGGCGGCCGCGAAGGTCGCGGCTTTCGCGGGGCGTGCGTCACGCGTCGAGTATCACACGACGCGCCCGCGGCGAGAATCGCCGATTTCGTGCCGCCTCACGACCGCGACCAGGTCGCGAGCTCGCTCGATGCCGCGCGCGCCCGTTGCCACAGCAGCTCGAGCGCGCGCTCGGCGCTCCACCGCCCGGACGCCTCTCCCGGAAAGGGCGCGTGCGTCTCGTGCGGCGGCTCGAGAATCGCGTCGGCGAGAAAGGGATACGCCGCGACCCAATCCGGCACCTTCGAGTCCGAGAAGTACGGCACCGTCCCGGCGGACGAGCCGCGCCGATCGACCTCCGCTTGGCCGAGCATCTGCAGCTGCGTGCGTCGGACGTCGCGCGCAGTGCGATGTAACGCGACCGCGTCCTCGATGAAGTCGTGCACCGCCGCATCCGCGGCAGCGACACCGAACTCGAGGGCCGCGATCGCCGCCTCCGCGTCACCGAGGCGTCGCTCGTAGACGACGAGTGGCACCCCCGGCGCCGCCGCGTCGTCGACGCGCGCGAGCGCCGACGCCGCGGCAGCGGCACGCTGCCGAAGCTCCGGCGGCGCCTCCGCGCGCGCGGGGAGCGTCGCCGCGCGCCGCGGCCGCGGCGTCGGACGCGGCTCGGGAACGCGCGCCGTCGCCGCCGCGCGCTCTGTCGTCGACGATGGGCCCTCCGTTGCCGAGACTGCACGCTCGGCACCCGGTGCCGTGGCCGCGCGTTTCGCGTCAGCGTGCTCGGGAACACCAGTCGCGGCGCCACCGCCCGCAGCCGGCGCGGTGAGCGCGCGATCCGCCGGCGCCCGCTCCGACGCACCGGCGAGCACTCGCTGTTCGGACTCGCGTGTCATGGCCGCGACGGCGATCAACTCCCCGTCGCGCTCGACGGCGAGCAGCAGCGCGAGCCCTCTCGCGAGCGCCTCCGCGGCGACCGGCTCGAGGTCGGCGCAACGGCTGACGCGTGTGCCATTCGCCTGCCGCACGATGTCGCCGGCGCGGAGCCCGCAACACGATGGCGCGCTCGCCACCAGCGCCACGCCTGCGGCGACACTGCCGCGCTCCTCGACCGCGACCCGCAGTGCCGCGGGAAGCGCGCACGACGCCGCGTACGCCGGCGGACTGCCGATCGCGCTGCCCACGACCGCAAGTGTCACTTGAGCGGCCACGAGCGCGTGAAACCGCTCACTCACCCGTATCACGGCACGACCCCCCCGATTTTCCACCGCCTCCTCCCCCGTTTCATGAATTGCGGGTTCGACCACCCGTCCCCTACTCTCGTTCGCACGCGGCGAGACGCCGCACCGATCTTGCGACCATACCGACATCGGTAGGGACGCGAGTGGGCGGAGGGAAAAGGGGGCCCTCCGCCCTTTTTTTTGCTCGAGAGAGCACAGCGGGCACGCAATTGCCAGCCTCGCGCGCTCGGGCGGCCGCTGCTACTTGTCGCGAATGCGTCCGCGCCCCTGCCGTGTCTCGACACCCGCCGTCGCGCCGTACGCTGCGCCGATCGAGGCGCGCGGCGACGTCTCCGACTCCGCCGCGGCCGCTGCCGGCGTGTGCTGGGACCTCGGCGAGCTCTACGGCGGTCCCGACGATCCGCGGCTCGCTGCCGACGCCGACGAGGCACACGCGCGCGCGCGAGCGTTCGCCGCCGAGTGGCGTGGCGCGCTGCGTGCCGGTCCGACCGCCGACGAGCTGCTGCGTGCGCTCCGCGCCTACGAGGCGATCCTCGAGCTCGGCCAACGACCCGGATTCTACGCCGCGCTGCTCGCCGCCGCCGACACCGGCGACCCGCGCGCGCTCGACCTCGAGCAGCGCACAGCCGAGCAGCAAGCCGAGCTGCGCACGCTGCTCGTCTTCGTCGAGCTCGAGCTCACCGCGCTCGACAACGACCGCTTCGCGGCGCTCGTCGCCGACCCCGCGCTCGCGGACTACGCGCATTTCCTGCGCAGCGTCCGGCGCTTCAAGCCGCACATGCTGAACGAGGACGAGGAGCGCCTCCTCGCGCGCAAGAGCGTCAGCGGCCCGACGGCATTCGCGCAGCTCTTCGACGAGCTCACCGGCTCGCTGCGCTTTCGCCTCGTCATCGACGGCACGGAGCGGGTGCTGACCGACGGCGAGGTGACCGCGCTCCTCCATCACCCGGATCGCGACCTGCGCCAGCGTGCGCTGCACGCGTTCCTCGACGAGTACGAGCGCCACCAGCTGCCGCTCACCGCCGTCATCAACGCCCTCGCGCTCGACCATCGCATCGACTGCGATCTCCGGCGCTACCCCGCGCTCGACGCGCCGACGCACCTCGCGAACGAGCTCGACGCGGCGACGGTCGCGGTGATGATGGACGTCGTCGAAGCGCAGTACCCCGTCATCCGCCGCTTCCTCGCATTGAAGGCGCGCCTCCTCGGACTGCCGCGGCTCGGGAGCGCCGACGTGTACGCACCGATCGACGGCACGGCGGAGCATGTCCCGATCGTCCGCGGCCGCGAGATCATCTGCGACGCGTTCGGCCGCTTCAGCGGCGGCTTCGCCGACGTCGCCGACGCGTTTTTCGCCGGGCGCTGGATCGACGCCGAGGTGCGGCCCGGGAAACGCCACGGCGCGTTCTGCGCGGCGTGGAGCCCGCGCCACCATCCGTACGTGCTCGCGACCTATGCGGGCACGAGCCGGGATGTCGCCACCCTCGCCCACGAGCTCGGCCACGGTATCCACGACACGCTCGCGCGGCGGCAGACGCTGCTCAACTACGAGCCGCCGCTCGTGCTCGCCGAGACCGCGTCGGTCTTCGCCGAGATGCTCGTCACCGACCACCTTCTCGCCGTCGCTCCGGACGTCGCAACGCGCCGGCGGCTGCTCGTCGAGACACTCGACGAGATGTACGGGACCGTCTTCCGCCAGCACGCGCTCACCCGCTTCGAGCTCGCGCTGCACGCGGCGCGACGCCAACGCCGGCTCGCCGCCGACGACATCGCGGCGCTGTGGTGGGACACGCAGAGTCGGCTGCACGCCGACACCGTCGAGATGGATCCGACGTATCGCCGCGGCTGGAGCTACATCCCGCACTTCATCCACAGCCGCTTCTACTGTTACGCGTACGCGTTCGGCGAGCTGCTGACGCTCGCCCTCTTCCAACGCTACCGTCGCGAAGGCGCGGCGTTCGTCCCGACGTACGTCGAGCTGCTCGCGAGCGGCGGCAGCGTCGAGCCGGCGCCGCTGCTCGCGCGGCTCGGGTTCGACATCAGCGCTCCGGCATTCTGGGAGGCGGGGTGCGCGGCGATCGCCTCGCTCGTCGATGAGCTCGCAGCGCTGTGCGACGTCGCTTGAATCTCGCGATGCGGGTGAGCGGGCCGTGGACGTCGTCGCTGCACCCGACGTGCGCACGAGTAGGTGTGCGCACCACGGGTGCGTCGTCGACGGGCGGCGACGCGGGTGCACGCGTCGTCACGCCAGCACCAGCCGCGGCGCGGTCGCGACGCGGCCCTCGTCGAGGCACGCCCGCTCCCACCGCCGCAGATCCGCCAGCAAGGTGTCGATCGCGACGCCTTCCCACACCGGCGCGTGCGGCTCCACCTTGGCGCGTCCCGCGGCGAGCAGCCGGCGCGCGCCCGCGACGTTGCCGCGCTCGGCGTGGTGCAGCGCGACCGCGATCTGAATCAGGCCCTGCAGCGCCACACGCGCCGTGCCGCCGCTCCGTCGCCACACGGGCTCCAGCTCCTCGTGCACCTCGAAATAGAGACCGGCGGCGAAGAGGGCGACCGCGCGGTGCAGCGCATCCGCCAGCGCGTCGTCCGATCGCCGACCGGCGCTCCGCCAGTAGGCCTCGGCGGCGTCGCACGCGGCGCGGGTGCGCGCCGCCGCGACGCCGCGCACGCGGGCGAACGCCGGAGCGAGCGCGACCTCGACGTGCGACCGCTCGCCAGTGGTGGAGACGGGCGACGGCCCGGTGCCCTCGGGCGGCGCCTGACCCACGCGCGTGGCGACCACGATCCGATGCTTCCGCAACGGTGCGGCCGCGGTCGCGGCGATCACGACGGGTCCATCGGCGTCGAGGACACGCGTCAGCACCGCGAGCGTCGCGCGTGCGCCGCGGTCGTGCAGCGCGGCGATGATGATCTCGGCGAGGGCGTTCCGCTGTGCGCGTGGCATGTCGACGGCGGAGCGCACGGGCTCACGCGAAGAGCGCGGCGATCTCGTCCGCCTGGCGTGCGGCGTCGGCGCGGCCGAGCGCGATCAGCTGCCGCGTGTACGTGGCGTCGAACAGGACGTACGAGAGGAGATCGGCCTCGCCCTCGGGGACGCCGTGCGCCGCCGAGCGCATCACCAGGTCGGAGACGACGCGCGCCGGGCGGAGCGAGCGCGCGCGCTGCTTGTACGCGACCCCCGCGAGGCGGCCGAGATCCTCGGACGGGCGGACGACGCACTCGCGGACCTTCTTGTAGCTCGCGCCACGGCGCTCGCGGACGATCGTGTTCATCTTCGGCAAGAACTCGGGGCCGAACGCCTCCTCGCCGCCGGCGAGGATCGAGTTCACGAGGCGCATGTGCTGCAAGTCGTAGTCGACGTGATCGAGGAGGAGCGCGTTCAGCACCTTGCCGATGAGGTACGCCGGGTTGCTGTACGCCACCTCGCGCGCGCGGTCGGCCGTAGCCGAGGTCTCGTCGGGCGGGTGGCGGAGCGCGATCAGCAGCAAGCGATCGGCGCCGAGCCGCAGCGCCGGCGAGAGCGGCGTGTTGAGCCGCAGGCCGCCGTCGCAATAGTAGTGATCGCCGATCCGCACCGCCGGGAAGAAGAGCGGGATCGCCGCCGAGGCGAGCGTGTGGAGCGCGCCGATGGCGCCCGGGCGCGCGACGATGTACGGGTCGTACTGCCACGGCATGAGATTCGCGCGCCGGCCGTCGACGAACACGACCGCGCGGCCGGACGCGATCTCGGTGCACGACACACAGAGCGTGCTCCCGCTCGTGTGCAGGTTGCGCCGCAGATGCTTCCACGGAATGTGCTGCAAGACGAGCGCCTCGAGCGCCGCCGTGTCGAGGAGACCGGGAAGCCGGTCGGGAAGCGTGCCGCTCGACGCCGGCCGCGGCCAGAACTGGAAGCTGAAGAGCCGCGACGGGATGCGCAGCAGATCGCCGATGCTCAATCGGTACACGTGCTCGATCGTGAGCGAGTCCCAGACTTCCGCCAACCGCGCCGCGCGCGTCTCGTCGTCCTCGTGCAGGCTCGCGACCCAGTACGACGCGTGAATCGCCCCCACCGACGCGCCGCTCACGATGTGGAACGTCGGCCGGCGACCGAGGATCCGCGGCAGCTCCGCCAGCAGATACGAGAGCACCCCGGCTTCGTAGGCGCCGCGTGCGCCGCCGCCGGACAGCACGATCGCGATCCGTGGACCGTCCTCGCCATCCTCCGCCGGCGTCCACGCGTCCCCGGTCACGGCCGCATGGTAGCGAACGCGGAGCGGACCGTCGACCGCCGCTGCTACGTCGCGACGCCCTCACGACGCGCGCGCGGAAAGCATCGGGACACGAACGGGCAGCCGAGTGCGCGACACGACGCGGCGACGGAGAACGCCATCGGAAACGCCGTCGCGGTCCGCGCGTCCAGCGCTGCCACCAGCCGCGCGGCGATCGCGCCGACGCGCTCGCGCGAGACAGCGAGATCGATTGCTACCGCGACGCGCCCCGCGGGAGCGCGCAGCCACTCGATCTCGCCCTCGAGCGCTCGTGCCGGGTACGCGGCCGCGACCGCGAGCGCGTAGATCTCGAGCTGCACGCGATGGGCCTCGCCGTCGTGCTCCGGGCTCGTGTACTTGTAGTCGCGGATCACGAGCCGCTCGCCGCGCTCGGCGAGAAGATCGATGCGGCCGCGGACGAAGATCTCCGGCACTCCGTCCAGCCGCAGGCAGAACGGCAGCTCGCGTCCGTGAATGCGGCACGAGCCGCCGTCCGCGGCATGCCGTGCCAGCGCGCCGACGAGATCGCGGGCGAGCGTCTCGCGCGCGGGGTCGTCGAGGTCGCGCACAGCCGACAATACGGCGGCCACCGCGGCGGGCTGCGCCGAGACGGGCAGATCGAGATCGAGCGCCTCGAGCGCGGCGTGCGCGGCGATACCGAGTCGCGCGGCGTCCGCCGGCCGTAAACGTCCGCCGCTCCGCCCGCCGTCCCCGTCGGCGCGTGCGTCATCGATTGCGCCAGCACGGGCGCGGCCCTCCGCGATGCCACGGACGTGGCGATACCAGAACTGCCGCGGGCAGCGGGCGTAGTCGACGATCGCCGTCGGACTGGCGACGAGGGGACCTCGCCGTAGCGTCGGCGCATCCCACACGCGTCCGACAACGTGGAGGTCGGCGGCCGTCGGCTGCGCGTCGAGCGCGCGCGCGAGCGCGTCGTCCCCGAGGTCGCGCGCAGGTGCCGGGACGCGCGCGAGCAGCGCGCCGCTCTTCTCGATCTCGACCGCGACCGGAATCGCCTCGCCGTCGGCACCCTCACCGGGCGCCATGAGGATCGCGCGCTCGGCGGCGCTCGCGACGAACTCCGCCACCGCCTCGCGGCCGAGAAACGCCCAGAGCTGCTCGCACCACGTGCGGTCGGGCGTCTCGCCGGCGGCGGGCGCGAGCGCGGCGCGCCGGCCTTTGCCCTCGCTCAGCACCAAGACGTCGCGGGCGCGGGTACATGCGACGTAGAGCAGCCGGGCGCGCTCGGCATCGGCGCGCGCATGGTCGTCGTGACGCCACGCCTCCGCGAGCCGGTGCGGCAGCCGGTGACGGCCTGCGCCGAACGTGGCGAACGCGAGGACGCCGTGCTCGCGATCGACGAGCGCCGGCGCGCGATAGTCGCGCAGCGGCTCGCGCCCGAGGTCGGCGACGATGACCACGGGGAATTCGAGCCCCTTCGCCTGGTGGACGGTCATGACTTGGACGACGTCGCCGCTCGCGGCGGTGTGCGGCGCCTCCGGCTCGTGCGGCTCCAAATCGAGGAGCCGCCGCGCGCGCGCCGCGAACTCGCTCGCGGCGACGAACCCGCCCTCCCCCGCCGCCCGTGCCTGCGCGATCAGCTTGCGCACGTTGGCGACCTTCTGCACGCCGTGGAACTGCGCGAGCAGCACCGCCTCGAGCTGCGTCGCCGCGACGGCGCGAGCCAAGAGGTCGTCCGCGGGGACGCGGTCGCGGACGGCGCGCAGCGCGTGTAAGAGCTCGCGCGCCGCGCCGGCGGCCGCGGCGTCGTCGGCGCCCAGATCCTCGAGCGGCGCGGTGCCGCGGAAGCGTGCCGGCAGCCCGCCCGGATGATCGGCGAGCACCGCCAGCGTCGCGTCCGAGAGCCCGAAGAGCGGCGAGCGCAGCGCGCCGGCGAGCGCGATCGCGTCGTCCTCGTCGACGACGCTGACGAGCAGCTGCACGAGGTCGCGGACCTCCTGGCACTCGTAGAAGCCGCGCCCGCGCACGACCGCGTACGGAATCTGCCAGCGGCGGAGCGCGAACTCGTACGCCTTCACCTGCGTCAACGCCGGCAGCAGCACCGCGATGTCGCGGGGACGCCAGCCCTCGCCGACGAGCTCGGTGATCGTCGCCGCGACTACGCGCGCCTCGAGCGCGCGCGCCGCCGCGACCGGCAGCTCCGCGTCGCGGGCGCCGATCTGCGCGACGAGGCTCTTCACGCGCACGCGCGGCCCCTCGCGTCCGCGCGTGCGATCGCCGTCGCCGCCCGGTAGCGGCCCGGACGACGTTCGACCGCCGTCGGCGCCGTCGGCCTCGTGCGTACCGCCGTCGGCGCCGTCGTCCGCGTCCGCGCGGCGCGCGCGCAGGCGTTGCGTCGCCGACCATCGCACGCGCCACGGCGCGTCGTCGGCACGCGCGGCGAAGAGGCGGGCGGCAAGGCCGTTCACGAACGCGAGCAGCGGCGGGCGCGAGCGGAAGTTGTCCGCGAGCGGAACCTCGCGCCCGAGCGCCACGCCCATCTCGGCGAAGAGCTGTACCTCGGCGCCGCGGAAGCGATAGATCGATTGCTTCTCGTCGCCGACGACGAAGAGCTCGGCGTGATCGCCGGCGAGGCGTCGCAGCAGATCGACCTGCGCCGGATCCGTGTCCTGGAACTCGTCGACGAGCACGGCGCGCACGTCGCCGGCCAGACGCGCGGCCGTGCCGGCGTCGCCGAGTAACGCGCGCGCTTGCGCGATCAAATCGTCGAAGGTCAGCACGCCCTCGCGACGCTTCACGCGCGCGAGCGTCGCGTGCGTCTCGCGGACGACATGGGTGAACGCGGCAGCGAGCGGCAGCGCCGCCGCGCAGCCGACAGCGGTGGCGAGCGCGCCGCCGAACCGCGGCGCCCCGGCCTCGACCTTGAACGTCAGGCGCGCCGCGCACTCTGGCCATTCGACCCGCCGCCGAAATGCGCGCGCCGCCGCGGGGCAGAAGTCGCGCAACGCGAGCAGATGCGCGACGCGAGTGTCGCCGCGGAGCGTCGAGTCACGCCCGCATGCCGTCGCGCCCGTCGCGTCCGGGTCGGCGCCGGCCGTCGAGTTGGTCACGTTCACGTTCGCGGGCGGCGCACCCGCGAGCGCCGAGAGGTGCGCGCGCCATTCGGCCCAGCGATCGCAGAACTCGGCCAGCGACGGCGTCTGCCGAGCGCGCAGCGGCGCGGTGTCGGCGAGCCAACCCTCGACGAGCGCGACGATGCGCCCCGCGTCGGCACAGATGTCGCGCCCGCACGCGGCGACGGCGGCTCGCTGTCGCGCCAGCGCCGACACCAGCGTCTCGACGTCGACGGCACGACGTGCGAGCACGCCGAGAACGTCACAGGTCACGGCGGCGAGCCCCGTCCGCTGCTCTGGCGAGCCGAATCCCCAAGCGTCGACGCACGCACGCACGTCGGCGTCGCCGGCGCGAAGCCGCTCGAGGAGAAGACGCCGTACCGCGCGGTCCGTCCACGCCGGACCGTCGATCTCGTCGAGCACGGCGGCGCCGGGGCGCGTGCCGCTCTCGAGCGGCGCCCGTCGCAGCAGGCTCGCGGCGAGCGCGTGGATGGTCCCGATGCGCGCCGACGCGAGCGCGCGCTGCGTCCGCAACAAGCGCGCGCGGTCGGCGCCGGTCGCCGCCGCGGCGCGCGTCGCCAGCGCGCCGCGGATGCGGTTCCGCATTTCGGCGGCCGCCTTGTCGGTGAACGTGACCGCCAGCACCTGCGCGACGTCGAGCGGTGGGGCACCGTCGCCGCAGACGAGGCGGACGTAGCGAGCGACGAGCACCGCCGTCTTCCCCGACCCGGCGCCGGCGCGGACGACGACGCTTCCCGGCGTTTCGACGGCGGCGCGCTGCTCCGGTGTGAGCTCCATGGCGTCGGACGCGCCCGGCGCCGCCGCTCGTGCCGTCGCGGTCATGCATCCTCCTCGGGCGGCGGCTCGTAGCGGCAGATGTGGCGGTATTCGCAAAAGCGGCTGCAGTCGCTCGGGTCGACGTCGAAGCGCCCGTCGACGGCGCGCTCCACGAGCGTGATGACGCGGCTCGCGATCGGAGCGGCCACGCCTTCCGCTGCCATCGTCCGGCGCGTCTCGGGATCGCGCACCAAGAATGCAGGGTCGATGGCTCGATCGCGCAACTTGCGCTCGGCGCGGAGCAGCACGTAGCCGCCCCGGACCTTCGCATCCGGCGCCCACGCGAGCACCGGCGACGCGGTGAGCGCCAGCGCGTACACGGGAATTTGAAAGCTCGTCGATCCCATCGCGCGCTCGGCATCGAGCTTGGCGCGGTCGGCAACGACCATTCCCGTGTCGTCGAGCCAAAGATCGGCGCGATCGATGGCGCCGCTGATCGTGAGGTCGAGCGGCAAGCCGTCGCCATTCCGGTGGTCGGCGATCTCCAGCCGAAACGGCCATTCGAGCAGGCGGCGCGCCGGTCGCGACATCTCACACCATTCGTCGCGGACGACCTCGACCACCGCCTCGACCGCGCGCGACCACGCCGGCGCGACCAGCGCCGGGTCGGCGGGGCGCATGTCGGCGAGCATCGCCGCGCGCGCCTCGTCGGCGATGGTCCTTGCCGCGGCGGCGGCATCCTCGGGATCGGACGGCAGCGGATCGCAACGGCGAAAGACGAGCTCGAGCAGCCGGTGCGCCAGGACGCCCTCCTCGCGGACGTCGAGCATCTCCGCGCCGGCGTCGTCGGCACGGAGGTTCAGTATGCGGTGCGCGAAGAACTTGAATCCACAGGCGCCGAGCTCCTCGAATTTCGTCGCGCTCCACGGCATCGAACGCAGCCGCTCGCGCCGGCGCGGATCGGCGCCGAGCCGGCCGACGAAGGCGTCCGCGAGCGCCTCTTTCGCGGCGGCGTCGCGGTCGCGATCCAAGAGGAAGTAGCGCGCGCGCCGGCGCTCGACGCCGATCCGGTGGACGAGGCGCGCGGCGCTGCCGGCCGGAAGCCGCCGCGCGACGGCCGCGAGCAGCCCGGGATCGCGCTCCGCGCGGACGATCGCGGCGTGGAGGAGCTCCGCCGGGTTCGCGGTGCCGTCCGTGTCCGCGGCGCCGTCCATGCTTGCGCCGTCCGTGTCTGCGATGTCCTCGGCGTCCGATGCCACGGCGGCGCCGGGCTGCTGAGGAAAATCGGCACCCAGCTTCCACGGCGCCGCGGCGACGACGTGCTGGCCGGTGATCGCGACCACCTCGTCGACGAACGGCGAGCGCACGAGCGCGTTGCCGTCGCCGTCGTGCGTCGCATGGGTCAAGACGATGCGCTCCTCCGCCGTCGAGAGGGCGAGGTAGAAGAGAAACGGGTCCTCCGCGGCGCGATCCTCGCTCGTGCGCAGCAGGCGGCCGAGCGACGCGTGCCGAGCGCCGTCAGCGAGCGCGGCGCGGACGAGCGGCGGTGCGGCGCGGTTGAGCGCGCGTCGCACCGCATCGTTCACGAGGCCGTCTTCCGCGACGGCCGCCGGAAAGCCGCCCTCCTCGAGCCCGAGCACGAAGACGTCGTCGAAGTCGAGACCGCGCGCGTCCGCGATCGGGAGCACTGCGACACCGCTCGCGATCGGTCCAGGGGCGCGCACCTCGCTGGCGTCGATCGCCTCGCCGAGCTGCGCGAGGAACCTCGCCAGCGGCACACGCTCCGTGCCGAGCTGCGCTCCGGCGTCGGCGACCTCGCTCAGCATCCGCTGTAGCGTCGTCAGAGCCGCGCCTTCGCTCCACGCCTCGCCGTCCGCCATCTCGTCGGGGACGTCGACGCCGAGCTCGTCGAGGACGCGCAGCAAGGCGGCGGCGTGCTCGGCGATGGTGCGCGTCGCGTCGAGAGTTCCGAGCCGACGCACGGCGGCGGCGATTCGCGGGCCGTCGCGGCGGAGACGCGCGAGCGCGCGGGCCTCACGCTCGTCGGCGCCGGATTGCCCTGCGTCGCCGGACGTGTGCGGGTCGAGGCGTCCGTCTTGGCCGGAAGATGGCCCTACCTCGCTGCGCAGCGTATCGCCGTGCGCGTCGCCGTCACCGGCGGTCGCGCGGCGCAGGCGGGCACGCTCGAGGCGCGCCTCGGCGTGCGCGAGGCAACGCCCGAGCGGGAGCGTCGCGGCGTCGACGTACCCGGAAGCCTCGAGCACGCGGCGCGCGCCGCGCGGCGCCGCCGTGAGGTACGGGCTCCCGAGCGCGGCGACGAGCGCGGCGCGTGGCAGGCCGTCGACGATGGCGCGGACCACGCGCAGCACCGTCTGGACGGTCGCGTGCGCGACGAGCGGCCGTGGCGCTGCGAGCGCGAACGGCAGTCGATACCGACGCGCGACGTCCTCCAGGATCGCGCGGTACGGAGCGAGGTCGCGCGCGAGAATCGCGACGCGCTCCGGATCAGCGCCGGCGGCGAGCGTGGTGCGCAGCCGCCGGCCGACCTCCTCGACCTCGGCGACGCGACTCGAGGCGGCGACGATGCGCAGGCTGTCGTCGCCCCGCACCGGTTCAGTGCCGCGGGCCGCGCCGTCTCTCGCATCGCTGCCGTCGTTCGCATCGACGCCGTCGTTCGCATCGACGCCGTCTCTCCCATCGGCGCCATCTCGGGAATCCGCGCCAGCTGGCGGCTTCGGCTCGACGAAGAGGGCGGCGAGGACGCGCGCCAGCGTGCCGCGCCGGCCGCCGCGGACGACGAAATCGGGCAGGACTTTGTCGGCGATCGCGGGATCCTCGACGAAGCGGTTCCAGGTGCGCTCCAGGAAGCGGGTCGCGTCGACGTTCTCGCCGTGCGCCAACGTCACCAGCTCGGCGTCGCCGACGAGACGAATGAGGGCGCGCACGATGAGCGATTGCAGCGGCGAGTAGTCGTAGATCTCGGCGATGACGATGCGGCCGATTCCGGCGATGATGCGCGGCCGCGTGCCCGCGGCCTCGTGCGCGTGCAGCGACGTCAGGACGCGCCGGTCGCGCTCGTGGCGGTCGACGCAGTCGAGCCGCGCGAGGCGCTGCGCATACGCTGCCGCGACGGCCGCGAGCCAGCCCACCGTGCGCCGTGCGGGCGCATCCGCCATGCGCGGCGCGAACACGGCGAGCTCGGCCGTGCCGATGCAGGCCGCGGCGAGCTCGCCGATCGCCCGCCGCGCCGCGCTCGCGAGCCCGGGTCGCTCGTCGACGCTCGCGTCGCCGACGACCTCCGCGAGCGCATCGTGCATCGCGAGCGTCGCGAGCGCCTCGCCGACGACCAGCGTCGCGCCGGCGATCTCGCGGTCGAGTGCGTCGACCAGCTCGGGAAACGTCGTCAGGCGATGGCCGAGCGAGACGTTGCCGTCGCGCGCGCGCGCGCGCAACACCGCCGCGACTTTCAGCGCCGTCGGATAGATCGTGAGGACGGCCGTCGCGCTCACCGATGCCCGAAACGCAAAGGCCCCGGCGGCGAGCCGGGGCCTTCGATGACGGAGAGCGGGTGAAGGGCTTCGAACCCTCGACCCCGACCTTGGCAAGGTCGTGCTCTAGCCAACTGAGCTACACCCGCACAGGCGCGCTACCTTAAGGGGGCACTGGTGGGCTGTCAACGGGCAACGACGCGCGCGCATCACGCACGGCGCGGTAGACGCGCACGTGATAGTCGGCCGCAGACCAGAGCGCGAGCACGACGGCGATCCAGAGGAAGTACGTGCCCGCCGCATGCCAGTCGATCCACAGATACCGGTAGTGCAGCATGAGTCCGACGAGCGCGAACATCTGAAAGATCATCTTGTACTTCCCGAGCTCTTCGGCGCCGAGCATCACACCCTCGCCCGACGCGATCCCGCGGAGGCCGGTGACCGCGAGCTCGCGTCCGACGATCACGACCACGACCCACGCCGGCACGCGCGGCACGCACGGCTCGTCCGGCACGCACGGCATCGCGGCGAGCATGATCAGGACGGCGGTGACGATCAGCTTGTCGGCGAGCGGATCGAGGAACTTCCCGAACGTCGTCACGATGCCGTACTTCCGCGCCAGGTAGCCGTCGAAGTAGTCCGTCAGCGACGCCAGGAAGAAGAGGAGCGCGGCGAGAAAGCCGGCGAGCCGGCCGGGGTCGTGGAGGAGATAGACGAGCACCGGCACGACCGCGATGCGGAACAGCGTCAGGACGTTCGGTGCCGTCCATAGGAGCGCGGCGCGACGGATCGGCAGCTCGCGCGCGTCGACGGCCATCACCACCGCCCTACCCCGATCGCGGCGACGCGTCCAACGGCCGGGCGGAGGGACCGGTACTGCTGGCGGAACTGGAGGACCCGCCACACGTAATCGCGCGTCTCCGGGAACGGCGGGATGCCGCCGTGCTGATCGACCGCCTGCTCGCCGGCGTTGTAGGCGGCAAGCGCCAGCGGGACGTTGCCGCCGTAGCGATCGAGCAGCATGCGCAGATGCTGCACGCCGCCCTCGATGTTCTGGCTCGGCTCGTGGATGTTGCGGACGCCGTGGAGGAGCGCCGTCTCGGGCATCAGCTGCATCAGTCCACGGGCGCCCTTCCGTGACACCGCGCGCGGTTGGAAGCCGGACTCGGCCCTGATGACGGCCTTCACCAAGGCGCGATCCATCTGATAGCGCCCGGCGACCTCGGCGATGATCGGATCGAAGGCTTGCGAATCGACCATGAAGGAGCTGCCGGTCGCGGCGCTCGCGCCGATCCCCCCGGGTCGTGGCACGGCGATCGGCTCGCGCATCATCACCTGGTAGCCCTTGTCGGTGGGAACGTTGGTGAAGTGCAGGACCCCGAAGCGGTCGCGCTTGAGGAAGATGTCCGCCGCGGCGGGCGCCGCGGTCAACACGCACATGACTTGCAGCAGAAGGGCACTGACGATCCCCACAGCCGCCCGGCGTCCGACCCGCGTCATCGGGCGCAACCATAGTCAAGGCCATAGGGCGCCGTCAACGCGTAAATGTATTCTCCACCCCGCCGCCGAGGGCCCGGGTCAGGAGTCTGACATCGAGATGATGGTGTCGCGCCGCCATGCGTCGTCGCGTTCCGGGTAGTCGATCGTGTAGTGCAGGCCGCGGCTTTCGCGGCGCATGAGCGCCGAGCGCACGATCAGGGCCGCCACCGTCGCGATGTTGCGCAGCTCGAGCAGGTCGCCGGTCACGAGGAAGTCCCAGTAGTACTCGCGGATCTCCTCTTGCAGCATGGCAATGCGTTTGCGTGCGCGCTCGAGGCGGCGATCGGACCGCACGATGCCGACGAAGTTCCACATCGTGCGCCGCACCTCGTCCCAGTTCTGCGTGACGACCACCGACTCGTCGCTGTTCACGGCCGTTCCCGGGTTCCACTGCGGCATCGGCGGCGGCGCCGTCGCGTCGCGCTCGAGCAGCGCACGCGCGTGGGTCCCGGCGCGATGGCCGAAGACCAGCCCCTCGAGCAGCGAGTTCGAGGCGAGACGGTTCGCGCCGTGGAGCCCCGTCATCGCGACCTCGCCGGCCGCGTAGAGCCGCCCGATGTGGGCCCGGCCGTCGCGATCGGTGACGACACCGCCGCACATGTAGTGCGCCGCCGGCACGACCGGAATCCACTCGCGGGTGATGTCGATCCCGAGCTCGCGACAGCGCTGCAGGATGTGCGGGAAGCGCTCCGCGAGGAACGTCGCCGGCTGATGGGTGATGTCGAGGTACACGCACTCGTACCCGTGCACTTTCATCTCGTGATCGATCGCGCGCGCGACGACGTCGCGCGGCGCCAGCTCGGCATCGGGATGATACCCCGGCATGAAGAGACGCCCGTCGGGCGCGCGCAGCCGGGCGCCCTCGCCGCGCAGCGCCTCCGAGATGAGGAACGACTTCGCCTGCGGGTGGAAGAGGCACGTCGGGTGGAATTGGAAGAACTCCATGTTGCCGACGGCCGCCCCGGCGCGGTACGCGATCGCGACGCCGTCGCCGGTCGCGACGTCGGGGTTGGTCGTGTAGAGGTAGACCTTGCCGGCGCCGCCGGAGCAGAGCGCGGTCGCGCGCGCACGCAGCGTGCGCACGTCGCCGGTCGCGCGGTCGTAGACGTACGCGCCCCAGCACGTCGGCTGCGCCGCGCGGCGATCCATGAGGAGATCGACCGCGAGCACCCCTTCGAGCAGATGCACGCTCGGATGGCGGCGCACGGCGACGGAGAGCGCGCGCACGATCTCCTGGCCCGTCAAGTCGCCGGCGTGCAGCACGCGGCGACGCGAGTGCCCGCCCTCGCGCCCGAGGTCGTACTCGACCGCGTCACCCGTCAAATGCGAATCGAAGCGCGTGCCGAGCGCGATCAGCTCGCGGATGCGGTCCGGCCCTTCGTGCACCACCATCTCGACGACGTCCTCGTGGCAGAGGCCGGCGCCGGCGCGGATCGTGTCGGCGGCGTGCGACTCGAAGGAATCCTCGGGGCTCCAGACGGTCGCCACGCCGCCTTGCGCGTACGACGAGTTGCTCTCGTCGGTGCGGTCCTTGGTGACGATCGCCACCCGCCCCGAGTCGGCGACGCGAAGCGCGAACGTCAGGCCCGCGATGCCGCTCC
Organism: Deltaproteobacteria bacterium; assembly: GCA_005879405.1. Classification (GTDB taxonomy): domain Bacteria; phylum Desulfobacterota; class Binatia; order UTPRO1; family UTPRO1; genus DP-19. Next base: position 1,348 of record VBKW01000221.1, on the reverse strand, counting down.
CGATGACCAGATAGTCCCAGGGGGCATCGGAGGGGAGCATGCGCGTGGAGCGTACGTCCCCTCTTCGACTGCGTCAATTTGCTTCGCGATACTTCGTTGCTCGGTCGCTGCGCTGCTCGGCGTAGCGCTGCTACGCCTGCGCTGCTTGTCTTCGCTTGACGAGGGCTCGCCTCCCTCGCGCCTCGTCTCGCTCGTAACTTGACGCAGTCGGGTCGCCGCAAACCGAAGACGAAGATCCGCGCGATCAGCGACGAATCAGTGCGATCAGCGCGGCGATCGGCGCGAGCGTCATGGCGACGGTGACGAGGAAGGCCGCGATGCCGACGATGCTCCAGCCGACGAAGGCGGCGACGTCGGCGGGTGTCGCGGCAGCGGGTGGGGCGTCGAGACGGAGCTCGTGGACGAGCGTCGCGACGGGGCGGTCGAGGAGCGTCTCGTCGATCGTGCGGCGGTAGAGGTTGGCGCTTTGCCGGCCGCGGACGAAGGCGCGGAAGGTGGCGCGGGGGACGCGCACGAGACCGATCGGCAGCGCCAGGAGATTGAGCACCCAGGCGGCGCCGTGATCGGCGCATCCCGACGCGATCTCCCAGGCGCCGATCTCCGCCTCGCCGGCGAAGGTCGTCGCATAGCCGGTCACGACGTGATGGACGTCGTGGACGCGGACGGCGCGGACGCGCGAGCGCGTGTTGGGGATGAAGAGCGGGATCGGCCCCGCCTGCAAACGCACCCAGCGATCGGCGTAGCCGCGCTCGTCGAAGCCGTTGGCGACGAAATAACGTGCCCGTGCGTCGCGGACGGTCGGCCCGGCGCCGCTCGACTCCGGGGTCATGCGTCCGGCCGGCCCGGCGTCGTCACGCGTCGAGCGTCTCCTCGTACAGCCGATGGATCGCCGCGATCTCCTCGTCGAGCCGCGCCGCCGTCCAGTCCGTCGTCGGGATCGGCGGATGCACGACCACGTCGACGGTGGTCGGCCGGACGACGACGCCGTGCTTCGGCAGCGCGTCGAGGGCGTTGCGGAAGACGATCGGCACGATCGGCACGCCGGCCGCCATCGCCAGGTGAAAGGCCCCCTTCTTGAAGCGTCCCGGACGCGGCGTCGCGCTGCGCGTCCCTTCGGGCGCGAGGACGATCGAGATGCCCTGGCGCAAGGTCTCGACGGCCGGCGCCAGCGCCGCGACCGCGCGATCGTGATGGAAGCGGTCGATGAAGACGGTGCCGGTCAGCGCGAAGACGGGTCCGAAGATCGGGTTGCGGCGGATCTCTTGCTTGGCGACGCCGACGATATCGCGGCGGAGCAAGCGACAGAGGAGCAGCATGTCGATGCCGCTCTGGTGGTTGAAGACGAAGA
>VBKW01000220.1 GCA_005879405.1 Deltaproteobacteria bacterium | reverse complement strand
GCGGTCGCGGCGATTCACGGCGTCTTCCCGGCGTCGCCGGCGCGCGTCGGTGCGGCGGGAGCCGACGCGGCGCACGCGCTGCCGCGGGCGCTCGAGACGGCGCTCGGCGCCGGCAAGGACGCGTGGGCGCTGCCCGTGATCCGCGCGCTGTGGGATGCGCTCTCTGCCGGCGCCGCGGCGCGGACGACGACGGCGGCGCACGAGGCGCGCTGGCTGAACCTCTGCGGATTCCTTCTCCGCCCGGGGTTCGGCCACGAGCTCGATCCGTGGCGCCTCCGGCAGCTGTCGCCGCTGCTTTCGGCGGGCGTGCAGTTCCCGCGCGCGCCGCAGAACCGCGCCGAGTGGTGGAATCTCTGGAAGCGGATCGCGGGCGGCCTCGATCGCGCGCACCAGCTGCGCCTGCACGGGGAGATCGGACCCTGGTTGGTGCCACGTCTCGCACGCAAGGCGAAGGTCAAGACCTGCGCGGGCGGGAAGCCCGGGTCACAAGAGATCCGCGAGATGTGGCAAGCGATCGGCGCCTGCGAGCGCCTCGATGCGCGGCTCAAGGCGGAGCTCGGCGACGGGATCGTCGCCGACGTCGAGCGCGGCAAAGTGACGTCGCAGCAGCTCTGGGCCTGGTCGCGCCTCGGCGCGCGCGAGCCGATCGCGGGACCCCTGAACTGCGTCGTCGGCGCCGACGTCGTGAGCGCGTGGATCGAGCGCGTCCTGGCGCTCCGTGAGTGGCCGCAGCCGGAGGGCGTCGCCTTCGCGCTGGTGCAGCTGGCGCGCGTCGTCGACGACCGGGAGCGCGATCTGCCGGCCGAGCTGCGCGACCGCGTCGCGGCGCGTCTCGCCGATCTGCCGGGCGGCGCGCGTGCGGCTCGCATGCTGCACGAGCCGGTGCCGCTCGACCGCGCCGAGGAGGGTCGCCTGCTCGACGAGTCGCTGCCTGCGGGCCTGCGCGTGCGCGCGTCCGCCGCCTGAGCTCCCGACGACTCGCGAATATCTGCTTCGCCATAGAGCTCGCGAGGATGCAGGGCGCGGTCGCGACGAACGTCGGGAATGCGCGCCGCGCCACGGCTTTACGAGTTGCCCGACGCTGCCCGTCCGGTATGCTTTGACCGTGACGCACGAGAACGCGCGTGCGCTCCTTCCGCGGTACGTGGTCGGCGCACTCGACCTCGGATCGGCCGCCGACCTGCGACACCACATCGCCGCGGGCTGCGGCGAGTGCCTGCAGGGACTGTTTGCCGCGCGCCGCTCGGCGCGGCGCGGCCGACGGCGCGCCGTCGATCGCGTTGCGCGTGTGGCCGTCGCGGCGATGATCTGCGTTGCCGTGATGGCGAGCGTGTGGACGCTGGCGGGCGGACGCGATTCGCCGCCGTTCGCAACGGCGCCGAGCGTGCCGGCAGCGGTCGTGTCGGATCGCGCCGTCGCGGTCGCGAAGGCCGTGCCTCGCGATGCGAGCCCGGTGGACGTCGCGCCGGCGCGGGAGGTGAGCCCGCCGGACCTCGCACCCGCGCCGCAGGAGAAACCGCTGATCTCGGTCCGGTACTCACACGGCAAGCTCAGCGTCCGTACCATGAACGCGCCGCTCGGCGACGTGCTGCGCGAGATCGGCAGGCAATCGGGGGTGACGGTGCACGCGCGCATTGGCGATACGCGGACGGTGAGCCTCGCGTTCGAAGACGTGCCGTTCGAAGAGGCGCTGCCGCAGGTGCTCGGCCACAATTTTCTCTTGACCTATGAGGGCTCGCGGCCGCGTACGCTCGAGGTGCTGGAGATGTCGCGTGCGTCGGCGCGCGTCGCCACGCCGCCGAAACAGGAGCCGCCGGCTGCGACGCCCCCGCCTGCGGAGTCGACCGCGGCCGTGCCCGATGAGCGACCTGCGGTGGCGTTGAGCGATACGCTCACCGCGGCGCTCGGTACCTCGACGATGTCGTTGCGGCAGCTGCTCGACGTCGGCATCAACCACGCCGACCCGGCCATCCGCTCGCGGGCGGTGCGCGAGGCGGTCGCCGCGCTGCAAGCGGACGCGGATCTCGGCCGCCCCGATCGCGGCGGGTGACGGGTATCCACCGAGCTACGAGCAGGTCGGCGGCGGCGCGGTAGATGCCTCAGGGCACGGCGGTACCGTCGAAATACTTGGCGGCGCGGTTCCAGGCGTCGATCCCCACCTGCGAGCCGACGATGCGGCCGGTGAAGTCGTCGATCGCCGGGTGGATGCCGCCGTAGAGGCGGGAGAGCCCCGCCTGATCGGCGGCGTCGTAATACGACGCCCATTGCAGGCGGACGTCGGTCGTCGGGCCGAGCTCGAATTTGAGGAACGCATTCGCCGGCGCGAGGAACTCGCCGAGCCCGCCCGGGAAGTATGGGCTGCCGGTCAGATGCGTGAGCACCTCGGCCGCGGCGCGGCTGAACGTGCTGTGGCCCGAGAAGTAGGACGCGAATGCCGGAGTGACGAACGTGTCGCGCTGGTACGGCACCCAGTTCTTGACGCGGATCCAGCGCGCGCCGCTCGCCTGCGTCGTCGGGTCGGCGGGCGCGCCGGGCCACGTTCTGACCGCGATCTCGCCGACGAACGCCGCGAGCGCCTCGTGCTCCTGGCCGGCCGCGCTCGATTGCGGCGTGATCACCTCGACGAGCCCGGGCACGAGCGTGAGCCCGTTCGCGTCGTAGGACGGACCTTGCGGATCCGATGACTGGCCGAGCCCGCCCATGTAGCGGATCTGCGAGATCGGGCGTACCGAGTCGTACTTCCGCTTCGCGCCCCAGCACGCGACCGCCGCGTCGTGTACGGCGCCGTTCACGGCGAGATACGTCTTCACGTCCCACTCGAGCGCGTTCACGACCGGCCCCGCGCCGCCGATGCGCTTCACGGTCGCGGGGTCGTCGGCGACGTGGTTGGCAATGACGTTCCAGTGGCCCGGCGGCGTCTCCGAGTCGGGTCCGTCGGCCCAGAACTCCGCGAGCACGCGCCCGAAGTCGGCGCGCGGCACGATCTGCGGCGTGTACGGCTCGCCGGTCACCGGGTTGGTCGCGTAGCCGTGGCCGTCGTTCGTCCCGAGGGGGTTGTTGCCGAATCCCGCCGGCGAGATGTCGAGGGTGAACGGATCGGCAGGATCGAGATCCTGTGAGAGCTCGAGGAGGTGCATCGGGCCGTCGCGGAACGCGGCGTCGCCGAGGTGGGGCGGCGGCCCAGGATCGATGTAGAGCGCGGTCGGGTCGTCGCGGGTGAGCGCGAACGGCTTCACGGCGTCCCACTGCGCGCCGACGTACTTCTGCACCTTGCCCGGAAGCGGGATGCCGTTCTGCGTGATCTGGAAGTCGAGCGCGAGCGGCTGCCAGCGATTGGGATCGTTCATGACCGTTCCCGGAAGGTTCGGGTCGTCGCCCGGCAGCTTGACGATCAGCGGATCGTTGACGGGCGTATACGTCGGGTCGGCGTAGTTGTTGGCTTCGTTGGCGCCGTCCGTCATCGCGTAGGCGATGGTGGCGGCGGCGATCCGGTTGCCGACCGCCGCCGGCGCGTTGCCGGACGTGTCGGTGAACGTACGGTCGAATCCGAGCGCCAGCATGTGCGTGTCGAGGCTCGCCTGCGTCGTCGCCGCGTTTACCGAGAACGAATAGAGGTGCGACAGCACGCGATAGGCGGCGAAGCTGATCGCGATCGCGCGGTCGTGCTCGGGAGCCGCCGACGGCGGCGACTCCTTGTCGAGCACCGCGTCGGCGGTCGCGTCGTACGCCGCCCACGCGTCCCACATCGCGACCGAGGTGTAGAAGAGGTTGCGCGCGTGGATCGGTGGCCGCGGCAGGTCGATGCGGATCGCGGCGAGCGCTTCCTCATCCCACTGCCGCGCGACGGACTGCGTCGTCGCGAGCGGCGTGCCGCAGACCTCGACCGCGACGCCGCTCTGGAAGACGTCGCAGCCGTGGCTCAGGTGATCGCCGCCGTTCACCGCGAGACAGACGCCGCAGTCGACCTGCGGCTCGATGCAGGTGAACAGGCTTGCGAGCGGCGTCGCCGCGCATGCACCCGGGAACGCGCTCGCGACGTCGATACCGTCGCACTTGTTGCTCGCGCGCGTTTGCGCCTTCGCCTGCGCTTTCGCGATCGTGCCCTTGGGGTCGGCGCCGAAACAGGCGTCGAGCGCCGCCGCCGAGTCGATCGTGCCGCTCTTCAGGCCCGCTGCCTTGCAGGTATTGAAGGCTTTCAGCTTCGCGGCGGCGACGTCGGTCATCCCTTTCGCGACCGCGAGCTGACACGCGGCGCCGGCACGATCGCTCGCAGCCGCGATCAAGGCGGCGTCGAGGTCGGGGCCGAAGAGCGTATGCACGCGCACCGCGGCGCCGAACGCGGCAGCGACGTCGGCGGCGGTCGTGGGGCCGAAGCTCGGCGGCGTCGTACAGAAGCGCGCTTGCGCCGTTGCGGCCCTGGCCTGCGCCTTGGCGAGCGTACCGCGCGGGTCGGAGGTCAAGCACTGCTCGGCGGTCGTTCCGGGGGCGAGTTTGCCCTTGCACGCCGCGACGACGCAGGTGAGGAACTGCCTTCCGGCGACGCGCGCGATCGCCGCGCCCGCGCCGTTCAGTTTCTTGATGCAGGTCTGCTGCGCTTTCGTCTGCACCTGCGCCGAGGCGCCGGTTGCGACCAGCGACACGAGCAGCGAGCAGCAAATGACCGTAGGGAACCGCGGCACGAGCTCTTCCGGAGGGACCGCCAGACTAACAGCTCTGCCACCGGCCGCTCAAGCGCGTTTTTGCTGCTGCTGCACGCGCAGGACCTCGCCGAGCGACCACGCTTGCTGCGGGCAGCCGCCGGGGCGATGCGGCGGATCGCCGTCGGCGACCTCCGGGAGATGGCCGAGGCCGACCCGTTCCGCGTAGGCGAGGAGCGGCGCGACGAAGCGCGCGTGCGCCTCGCGCCGCGATTCTTGTGTGTCGCCGCGCACCCGGCTCCACGCGTCGACGAAGGGGCCGAGCAGCCACGGCCACGCCGTGCCCTGATGGTACGCAGCGTCGCGCTCGCGCGGGCCGCCGGAGTAGCGCCCGACGTAGCCGGGCTCGCCGGGTGCGAGCGAGCGCAGTCCCATCGGCGTCACGAGCCGCGCCTCGACCGTGTCGACGACCCGACGGGCGCGCGCGCCGTCGAGGACGGCGAACGGCAGGCCGCCGACGGCGAGAATCTGATTCGGCCGCAGACTCGGGTCGACGCGACCGCGCTCGTGATCGACGTCGACGACGTCGTGGAGGTGCCCGCGGCTCTCGTCCCAGAATCGCGACGCGAACGCGGTGTGGCCGCGCGCGCAGAGGTCGTTCCACGCCGGCGTGCGGCGCGCGGCGATGCGCAGCGCGTTCAGCCAGAGCGCCTGCACCTCGACCGGCTTGCCGATCCGCGGCGTCACGACCCAGTCGCCCACCTTCGCGTCCATCCAGGTGAGCTGCACACCCGGCTCGCCGGCGGCGAGGAGGCCGTCCGTGGCGGCGCCGACGCGGTGGCGGCTGCCGCGCGCGTAGCCGGCGACGATCGCGTCGATCGCCGCTTCGAGCGCGGCGCGCGTGTCGCCGTCGACGGCGGGGGCGCGGCGCAGGAACTCGTCGGCGGCGACGACGAACCAGAGCGCGGCGTCGACCGCGTTGAACTCGGGTGTGCCGCCGTCGTCGGGAAAGTGGTTCGGCAGCATGCCCTGCGAGACCGCCCCCGCCCACTCGCGCAGGATCTGTCGCGCGTCGTCGAAGCGCCCGGTCGCGAGGCAGAGGCCGCGGAGCGCGATGAACGTGTCGCGTCCCCAATCGGTGAACCACGGGTACCCGGCGATGATCGTCCGGCGACGATCGCGTCGATCGCCGCTTCGAGCGCGGCGCGCGTGTCGCCGTCGACGGCGGGGGCGCGGCGCAGGAACTCGTCGGCGGCGACGACGAACCAGAGCGCGGCGTCGACCGCGTTGAACTCGGGTGTGCCGCCGTCGTCGGGAAAGCGGTTCGGCAGCATGCCCTGCGAGACCGCCCCCGCCCACTCGCGCAGGATCTGTCGCGCGTCGTCGAAGCGCCCGGTCGCGAGGCAGAGGCCGCGGAGCGCGATGAACGTGTCGCGTCCCCAATCGGTGAACCACGGGTACCCGGCGATGATCGTCCGGCCGGCGCCGCGCCGGACGACGTAGGCGTCGGCCGCGCGATGCAGCCGCGAGGGAAACGCGGCGCGCCGGCGCTCCTCGCCGGCGCGTACCGCGACGAAGTCGCGCGTCGACGACGGCGATGCCGACGACGTCTGCGCCTGCGGTGCGGCGTCGCCTGCTGCGGCGAAGTCGCGGGCAGTGGCGGCGTCGCCTGCCGCGGCGAGGTCGCCCGCCGCGAGCTCGAGCACGGCGGTGCCGGCGGCGACGTCCCAACGAAACACGCCCGGTGACGCCAGGTCCTCGACGTCGTCGAGGCCGCGCGCGTGCTCTTCCGCGTACAGAAACCGTCGGTACCATTGCGGCTCATGCGCATAGACGCCGTTCGTGCGCGCGACGATCGCGGGTAACGACGCGTACGGGCGCCACGTCACTGCGCCGTCATTCACCGCGGCGTCGAAGCGAAAGGCGGGATTCTCGTGGTGCAGCGCGTGGTAGTCGCGGCCGGAGAGGAGCGGTCGCACGCAGAGCGTGCCGCGCGCTCCCGCTGCCGGCTGCCAGTAGAGGACGATCGCCGCACGTCCGGGGCGCACGAAGAGGCCGTGCTCGATCGTGCCGCCGCCGGGAAGGGCGAAGGTCCAGCGCGGCCACGGGTCGGGTGTGAACGCGACGACACGCTCGGCGCCGTCGGGGTAGAGGACGTCGGGCGCGTACCGTTGCGCGCAGAGCGCGACGGTGCCGCCGTCGGTCTCGAGCCATGCCTCGAGACCGTTCACCAGCACGACGCGGCCCGCGGGCGGCGCCGTCGCCGCGAGGAGCAGCGCATGGTAACGACGCGTGCGCACGAGACCGACGGTCCCGCTCGCGAACCCGCCGAGGCCATCCGCCTCGAGCCACTCGGCGCCGGAAGGAACGGTAGCGTCCATCGTCGGTCGTTGGATGCCGACCGCGACGAATCAGTCGCGCGGCAGCGCGTTCGCGCGGGCGATCGCACCGAGCCAGGCGGCGCTCGGCTTCGGGTGCCGCGCCTGCGTCTCGCGGTCGACGGCGACGAGGCCGAACTTCGGCCGGTAGCCGAACGCCCACTCGAAGTTGTCGAGCAGGCTCCAGTAGACGTAGCCGCGCACGTCGAGGCCGTCGGCGAGGCAGGCGACGACGCCGCGCAACGCGCGCTCGACGTACTCGATCCGCTCCGCGTCCTCGTCGGTGCCGATGCCGTTCTCGGTGACGAGGAGCGGCACACGCGGCGCGACGACGGCGGCGCGGCGCAGACACGCGGCGAGCGCCTCCGGCCAGAACTCGTAGCCCATCTGCGTGAGACGCGCGTCCGGCGGAGGGCTGCGGAGCCCGTCGGGCCCGTAGCGCACGCGCGTGTACGTCTGCACGCCGAGGAAGTCGTCGCCGCGAACGGCTTCGAGGTAGACATCCTCCATGTCGCGGCGCTCGCGATCGCGTACCGCCTCGCCGCCATCGACGGCTTGGTAGTCCTGCATCGCCAGCGTGAGCCCGATCGGCGCCGCCGCCCCCGCCTCGCGAACGGCGGCGACGGCACGGCGGTGGGCGTCGATGAAGATCGCGTTCACCCGCTCGCGCAGCGCGGCGTCGCGCCGGCCCGGCGGGAAGAGGCCGAAGCGATAGCCGAACTCGGCGACGATGTTCGGCTCGTTGAGCGTGCAGACGCGGCCGACGAGATCGCCGAGGTGACGCGCGGCGCGGCCGCAGAAGCGCGCGAACCGCTCGGCGGCGATCGGCTCCGCCCAGCCGCCGCGCGCCGCCAGCCAGCGCGGCGTCGTGAAGTGATGGAACGTGACGATCGGCAAGATGCCGCGCGCGCGGCACGCGGCGCACATGCGCCGGTAGTGCTCGAGCGCGGCGCGCGAGAACTCGCCGTCCTCGGGCTCGATCCGGCTCCACTCGAGTGAGAAGCGATAGGCGCCGAAGCCGAGCTGCGCGAGCAGATCGAGGTCCTCCGGATAACGCTGGTAGTGGTCGCACGCGTCGCCGCTCGGCTCCTGACACGGCGATCCCGGGGTGTGCTCCCACGCCCACCAATCGTTGTTCCAGTTGCCGCCTTCGACCTGATGCGCGGCGGTCGCCGTGCCCCAGACGAAGCCGGCGGGAAAGGTGCTCGCCATGTGGGCGTCAGCGTATGCTGGCGCCCGCGTCGACGGTCAAGGCTCGGGTACTGGGCCAATTTACGTCGCGATACTTCGTCGCTCGGTCGCAAGTTGACCCAGTCCCGCCGCGGACCGCCAGACGTGCAGCGCGGCGCGTTCTGTCGTAGTAGGCCCTCCGTGCGTGGGCATCGTGGGGTCGGGTGGGTGACGGCGGCCGCAGCCGCGATCGTGCTCGCCGCGACGGCGTGCGCGGCGACTCCGGTCGCGAAGGCGCCGCGGACACCGATCTGCCCGCTCACGAGCCGGGCGCGGCCGCTCGTCGAGAGGCTCACGACCGAGGATGATCCCGTCGACCTGCCGCGCAAGCGTGCGTGGGAGGCGAGCTTCGGCGGCAAAGAGGCGGCACGGCCGCACGTGCGCGCGCGTCTCGCCGGGTGGCCGGCGCACGCCGTCGTCGACCCGAGCGCGCTACCGTCGGATGAGCGCGCGTTTCTCGAGCGCGTCGCCGCCGACACCTGGCGTGGGCTCGCCGCGCTTACCGATCGCGAGAACGGTCTCCCCGTCGACCACGTGCGTCTCGCCGCGCCGCCGACGAGCGGAGACGGTGCGACCGACACCACTGCGGGCGCCGACGTCGGCGACTACACCAGCATCAGCAACGTCGGCCTCCATCTCGCCGCCGTCGTCGCCGCGCGCGAGATCGGCCTCGTGGGCGAGGCCGACGCGGTCGCTGCCGTGACACGCGTCCTCGATACCCTCGACCGCGTCGAGACGTACCAGGGCTTGTTCTTCAACTACTACGACACGACGTCGCTGGAGCGCTCGAGCAACTTTCTCTCCTTCGTCGATACGTCGTGGCTCACCACCGGCTTGATCCTCGCACGGGCGCGCTTCCCCGCGCTCGCCGCGCGCTGCTCGCGTCTCATCGAGCGCATGCACTATGGATTCTTCTACGATGCGCGCCGCCATCAGGTCTCGCACGGCTACTACGTCCATCGCCGCGCCCGCTCGCGCTACGACTACGGCGTGCTCTACACCGAGGCGCGGCTCGGCGTGCTGCTCGGGATCGGCAAAGGGGAGATTCCGGAGGACGCCTGGTTCGACATGGTGCGCACGTACCCCGCCGACTGCGCCGGTCAGACGGCGACGCCGCGCGGCGTACGCCGACGGCGGGTCCACGGCCACACGGTCGTCAGCGGCTGGTACGAGTGGGGCGGGGTACGCTTCGTGCCCTCGTGGGGCGGCAGCATGTTCGAGGCGCTGATGCCGGTGCTGGTCGTCGACGAGCAGCGCTTCGCGGCGCAGAGCCTCGGCGCGAACGACGTCGCGTACGTGCTCGTGCAGCGCCGCTTCGCGACCGAGGAGCTCGGGTATCCGGTGTGGGGGATGTCGCCGAGCGCGACGCCGACCGGCGACGGCTACGGCGAGTACGGCGTGCCCGTCCTCGGCACGCGCGGTTACCGGCCGGGTGCCGTGACGCCGCACGCGTCGGCGCTGGCGCTAATCGTCGACCCCGAAGCGGCAGTGGCCAACCTGCGCACGCTCGCCGCGCGCTTCCCCGTGTACGGCGAGTACGGCTTCTACGACGCCGTCGATCCGCGCACCGGCGCGGTCGCGCGCGCGTACCTCGCGCTCGACCAGGCGCTCTTCTTTCTCGCCGTCGCCGACCATCTGAAGCCGCACTGCGTGCAGGATCTCTTCGCCAGCGACCCGATCGTCCGCCGCGCGCTGCCGCTGATCGGCGACGAGCGCTTCTTCGACGACTGATGGCGCGCGTCGAGCTCGAGCACGTCGACAAGACGTACCCGAACGGCGTGCGCGCCGTCGTCGACTGCTCACTGTCGGTCGAGGACGGCGAGCTCCTCGTGCTGGTCGGGCCGTCGGGATGCGGCAAGTCGACGGTGCTGCGCCTCGTCGCCGGGCTCGAGGATCTCACCGCGGGCACGGTGCGGATCGGCGACACAGTCGTGAACGCGTTGCCACCGCAAGCGCGCAACGTCGCGATGGTCTTCCAGGACTACGCGCTGTATCCGCAGATGACCGTACGGCGGAATCTCGAGTTCCCGCTGCGGATGCGCGGCGCGGCCCGCGCCGAGATCGCCGCCCAGGTCGCTCGCGTCGCGGCGCTCCTCGACCTCGGCCCGCTGCTCGATCGCTTGCCGCGCCAGCTCTCCGGCGGGCAACGCCAGCGCGTCGCGATGGGACGCGCGCTCGTGCGCGAGCCGGCGGTGTCGCTCCTCGACGAGCCGCTCTCGAACCTCGATGCGAAGCTGCGCGTCCAGGTGCGTGCCGAGATCGGCGAGCTGCAGGAGCGCACGAAGACGACGATGATGTACGTGACCCACGACCAGGTCGAGGCGATGACGCTCGGGCACCGGGTCGCCGTCATGGACAAGGGACGGCTGCAGCAAGTCGCGACGCCGCGCGAGATCTACGACGCGCCGGCGAACGCGTTCGTCGCCGGCTTCATGGGCAACCCGCCGATGAATCTCTTTCCGACGGTTCTGCGCGTCGACGAGGGCGATGCGACGTTGACGCTCGGCGCGCAGACGATCGCGATACCGAGCACGCAGGCGTCGGTCGTTGCGGCCGGGGGGCGCGAGCGGCCGCTCACCGCCGGCATCCGACCCGAGCACCTGCGTCTCGCCGACGCGCGTACGTCGCCGTCACCGGGCGCCGCCAGCATCGCCGCGGTCGTCGAGCACGTCGAGTGGCTCGGCCACGAGACGCTCGCCTACGTGCACGTCGCGGACGACGCCGTGCCGCCGCACGGCCGCGCGCCCGCGTCCCCCGCTGCGTCGCCGAGTATTCGCTTCGTCGCCCGGCTTCCCGGGATGCAGGCCCTCAGCGCGGGCGCGCCGATCACGCTCGCCGTCGATCCTCCGCACCTGCACTTCTTCGCGGAAGACGGGCAGGCGCTCGGGAGGTGAGATGCCTCAACGCGGCGGCGTGAGCTTTCCGGTCGCGACGCCGCTGCTGTCGAAGAGATCGGCGGTGATGTCACGACAGTCGAACGCACCGTGGCCGTCGCCGAGGCAGGCACGGTTGTGCTCGCCGCGGTGGACGATGGCGCTCGCGAAGACGATGTCGAGCGTCCTGTTGCCGTCGAGATCGACCAGGGCGAGGCCGCTCGACGAGGAGTCTTTGGGGTCGATCCGACGACAATCGAAGTCGCCGTGGCCATCGCCGAAGCATGCCTGACTCGATCCTTGGTTGGTGTTCGCGAACACTGCATCGAGATTGCCATCGCGATCGAGATCGCCGAGCGCGACGGCCGTCGACCGGTAGCTGCCCGTGCTCACGTCGTGGCAGTCGAAATGGCCCGCACCGTCGCCGAGGCACACGCGATTGTGCTGGGGGTTGGCCCGGTCGGGCATGCGCTCGACGTTGGCGAGCACGGCGTCGAGCTTACCGTCGTGGTTCACGTCGCCGAGGGCGATCCCGAACGTGTCGTCGGCGTTCGGGCTGATCGCCGTACAGGTGAAGGCGCCGGTTCCGTCGCCGAGACACACTTGGCTCGGCGTGCCCTCTCTCGCGAAGACGATGTCGGGCGCGCCGTCCCCGTTGACGTCGCCGATCGCGACCGCGTGGGTTTCACCGCCTACGCTGTCGATCTCATCACACGCGAACTTGCCCGTTCCGTCGCCGAGGCAGACCTGACTGCGCTGGTGGGCGCCGGTGCCGAAGACGGCGTCGAGGGTGCCGTCGCCGTTCAAATCCCCGAGGGCGATCGCGCTTGTCGTGGCGGGGATGGTCCCGATGTCGCTGCACGTGAAGCTGCCCGCCCCGTCGCCGCGACACAGGCGATTCAGCTGGTCAGGACCGCGCCCGAGTACGACGTCGAGCGCGCCATCCCCGTTCACATCGCCGGTCGCGATGGCGCGCGCACCCGCGGCCCCTTCGGCGAGATCGCCGCAGACGTATTCCCCGGTACCGTCGCGCAGACAGAGCTGATCGGCGCCGGTGAGATTCGAGAAGACGAGGTCGGCCTTGAGCGGGTCGCCGGCTGCCATCGTAGTCGGTGGAAGAGCGAGCAGCGCCGCAACGGCGCCGAGGAGAAGACGATGCGTGGCCGCTGTCATGACGACATTCGACCGCAAGCTGGATTCACAGGCAAGCCCCCTGGAAAAATCGTCGGAAGCGCGCAGCTCCCGACGAGAAGTCGTCGTGCGCACACCGGCACGGCGGATGGCTCCGGGCCGGGATGCAGGCGTGTTGCGATCCCTCGCTGTGAGCGCGAGCCATGTACACGGAACGACCGTGGATGGACATTCCCCGCCCAATGCGCGAACGACAATTGCCCTCGCGGTGGCCGTAGCGCTCGCGAATAGCTCAAGGGTTCCGGTATGTTGTCACAACCAAGGCCGGTGGCATGCGGCGTGCGAGGCGTGACGGAACGCCGCCGTCGAGGGAGTCGATATGGGTGAGACCACGTTACTGCGCTCGCGCCGCTTCGCGCCGTTCTTCTGGACGCAGTTTCAGGGGGCGCTGAACGACAACGTCTTCAAGAACGCGCTCGTCATTCTGTTCGCGTTCGGCGCCGCCTCCTCGACGCTCTCGACGGACACGCTGGTGAATATCGCAGGCGGCGTCTTCATCTTGCCCTTCTTCCTGTTCTCCGCGACGGCCGGACAGCTCGCCGACAAGTACGAGAAATCGCGCCTGGTCCGTCTCGTGAAGGTGATCGAGATCGGCGTCATGTGCATCGCCGCGCTCGGGTTCGCGCGCCGCAGCGTCTGGCTGCTCATGACGGCGCTGTTTCTCATGGGCGTGCATTCGACGCTCTTCGGACCGGTGAAGTACAGCATTCTGCCGCAGCACCTGCGCGAGGAGGAGCTCGTCGGCGGCAATGCGATGATCGAGGGTGCGACGTTCGTCGCGATCCTCGTCGGGACGCTCGTCGGCGGTGTCCTGGTGAGCATTCCCGGCTGGGGTCCGACGATCGTCGCCGCGGTGACGATCGCGATCGCGGTGAGCGGTTACCTCACGAGCCGCGGGGTGCCGCTTGCACCGTCGCAGGCGCCGACGCTGCGCATCGGGTGGAACCCGGTCGCCGAGACGCTGCGCACCATCCGCTTCACGCGCGAGAACCGCACCGTCTTCCTCTCGATCCTCGGCATCTCCTGGTTCTGGTTCTACGGCGCGCTCTTCCTCGCGCAGTTCCCCGGCCTCGGCCATGCGCTGCTCGGCGGCGACGAGCACGTGGTGACGTTGCTGCTCGCGATCTTCTCGGTCGGCATCGGCCTCGGCTGCTTCCTCTGCGAGCGCCTCTCGGACGGTAAGATCGAGCTTGGGCTCGTGCCGTTCGGCTCGATTGGGCTGTCGCTCTTCGCGCTCGATCTCTTTTTCGCGGCGCGCGCCGCCGCCGCCGCGCCTGGGACGGCGATCGGCGTCGGCGAGTTCGTGCGCGGGCTGCGCTACTGGCGCATCGCGGCGGATCTCTCGCTGATCGGCGTCTTCGGCGGCTTCTTCGTCGTGCCGCTACTCGCGCTCGTGCAGCGGCGCAGCGTCCCGGCGCACCGCTCGCGCATCATCGCGGGCAACAACATCATCAACGCCCTGTTCATGGTCGTCGCGGCGGGTCTCGGCGTCATCCTGCGTGCGCGCGGGCTGACGATCCCGCAGCTCTTTCTCTTCACGTCGATCGTGAACGCGTGCGTCGCCGTCTACATCTACAGTCTGGTCCCCGAGTTCCTGATGCGGTTCCTCGTCTTTCTCCTGGTGCACACCGTCTATCGCGTCCGGCGTCACGGTACCGACCACCTCCCCGACGAGGGCGCGGCCGTGCTGGTCTGCAACCACGTGAGCTACGTCGACGCGTTGGTGATCTCGGCGGTGTGCCGCCGTCCGATCCGTTTCGTCATGGATCACCACATCTTCCGCATCCCGGTGTTGAACTTCGTCTTCCGCACGTCGCACGCGATCCCGATCGCCTCCGCGAAGGAGGACGCGTCGATGAAGGCACGGGCATTCGACGAGGTCGCGAAGGCGCTCGGCGAGGGCGAGCTCGTCTGCATCTTTCCCGAGGGCCGCCTCAGCGGCGACGGCGAGCTGAGCCCGTTTCGTCCGGGCGTCGAGCAGATCGTGCGCCGGACTCCGGTGCCGATCGTGCCGATGGCGTTGCGCGGCCTCTGGGGCAGCTTCTTCAGCCGCAAGGACGGCGCGGCGATGCGACGGCCGTTTCGCCGCGTGTGGTCGCGGATCGAGCTGGTGTGCGGGCCGGCGCTGCCGCCCGAGGGGGTGACCGCCGCGAGCCTGGAGGAGGCCGTCCTCGCGCTGCGCGGAGACGCGCGATGATTGCGCTGCTGCCGCTCCTGCGTATTC
Source organism: Deltaproteobacteria bacterium (assembly GCA_005879405.1). Lineage (GTDB taxonomy): Bacteria > Desulfobacterota > Binatia > UTPRO1 > UTPRO1 > DP-19. The sequence continues at coordinate 5,423 of VBKW01000220.1, read as the reverse complement.
CTCGCGTTCGCTGACTGCCTTGACGATTCCTGCCCATCTATGTGCAGGGATTGTACATGTCCTTGATGAGTGGAGCGGAGCGCGCCTTCGCCGGCAGCATCGTCAGGCTCAGCTACGAGAATCCTTTTCTACCTGGACGCATCGCGCTCGAGCGTGCGGCCCTTGGCGACGAGTTCGTCGAGAGCGCGCCAGTCTGGACCGTCCGCGCCGACCGCGACGTGCTAAACCCGAACATCGGGCGCCTGCGAGCGCGTGTCGAAAGATTAGCCCGGACGATTCGTGAACGGTTGGTCGCGGGCAGTGCCGCATCCGATGCCGACCGACTGTTGTACGAGGACGTCGTTCTCTATCTGCTCTACAGCCGTTACGAGGACGACTGGTGGGCGCTCATCACGAGCGCCAAAGGCGACCGCGGCAACTGCTGGGAGCGCTTCCGGCTCGACGTCGAGCACTGGCTGCACGTTCCGGGTGTGCGGCCGCCGGAGCTCCACGAGACGGCGCATCTGTTCGCGGCGTTGTTCCAGGTTCGTCGCGCGTTCCATCACATTTTCTGGCACGTGATCGGCGGCTCGATGCCGATGGCTCGCCTGCGCGCGGCGGTGTGGGAGTCGATCTTCACGCACGACATGCGCCGCTATCGGCGCGCCTTGTGGAACCGCATGGCCGACGTGACGACGCTCGTCGTCGGCCCGTCGGGCACCGGCAAAGAGCTGGTCGCGCGCGCGATCGCCTGGTCGCGCTACATCCCGTTCGATTCCAAGCGCGGCAAGTTTACGGCCCACTTCGCCGACCTGCTCCACCCGCTGAACCTCTCGGCGCTGGCGCCTACCTTGGTCGAGTCCGAACTCTTCGGGCATCGGCGGGGAGCGTTTACGGGCGCGGTCCAGGATCGCACCGGGTGGCTCGAGGAGTGTACGGCGCTCGGAACCGTGTTCCTCGACGAGGTCGGCGACGTCGACGTCGGCATTCAGGTGAAGCTCCTGCGGGTGCTGCAGAGCCGGACGTTCGAGCGTCTCGGCGATACCACGCCGCGGCAGTTCCGCGGCAAGATCATCGCGGCGACGAACCGCGATCTGGCCGCGGAGATCCAGGCCGGCCGCTTTCGCGCGGATTTCTACTACCGGCTGTGCGCCGACATCGTCGCCACACCGCCGCTCGCCGAGCAGCTGCGCGACGCGCCGGACGAGCTGGCGAACCTCGTCCTCTTCCTCGCCCATCGCATCGTGGGCGAGCCGGAGGCGGACGCCCTGGCCGAAGAGGTCGAAAGCTGGATCCGGACGCATCTCGGCCGCGACTACCCCTGGCCCGGCAACGTGCGTGAGCTCGAGCAGTGTATGCGCAACGTCATGATCCGCGGCGAGTACCGTCCGCAGGAGCTGCGCCCTTCCGCTGGCGCGCGCGCCACGCTCGGCCGCGACACCATGGCGGGCGCGCTCACGGCCGATCAACTTCTCGGCCGCTATTGCACACTCGTCTACGCGCAGACCGGAAGCTATCTCGAGACCGCGCGCCGCCTCGGCGTCGATCGGCGCACGGTCAAGAGCAAGGTCGATCTGGAGCAGGTCGAGGCGTATCGACTCTGAGCGAGGCCAGACGAGCGACGATGCCGTGCTTTCACGTCCCGTCGAGCTCCGCGTGGAGCGCCCGCAGGTGGCGATACTGTCGCGATAGAAGGATGCGAAAGGGAGCCGCTGCGGCCGATCCGTCCTTGCGGCGAAACCACAATCCGATCGCGAGCGCCGCGGCGCAGAGCCCCGGCACCTCGTGGTGCACGGCGTGGTTCCCGATGCCGAACGAGAACGGGAAACGATAGGTATGCGCCGCTCGTCCGATCGCGACGTCGAAGTGCTCGGTCCAAAAGCGGACGGTCGTCACCGCGTTGAGCCCGATGAGCACCCGGAGCCAGTAGCCGAACGGCGGGCCGAAGAGCGCGACCACGACCAGCGCCGTCGTCCATGCGACGGCGATGCGGCGACGGTCGGGCCGGTGCTGTCCTGACGCTAGCCTGTCGAAGCCGTTCACGAGCGGGATGAGCTCGTAGCACGCATAGAGTAGGCGGGAGCGGCGGTAGAGCCGCTCGCGGAAGCGCGACCAGTTCGTGTCGCCCGGCAGATTGGTGCGTCGATGGTGGAGTAGATGGACGGGCGCGAAGGTTTCGGCGACGAACGGCACGAGCAGGGCGCCGCTCGCGATCGCGCCGAGCCAGTCGTCGGCGGGACGACCGAGCAGATTCCCGTGCGCTGCCTCGTGCGCGACGAGGATGAAAAGGCCGTGAACCACGAGGCCGGCGACGAACGGCGCCGCCGGGTGGCGGAGGCGCGGGCCGACTCCCCAGACCAGTACGAGCCCGGCCACGAATACGAGCATGACGCCGGCGACGACGAGCGGCCACACGCGCGCCAGTACCGATGCGATACGCCGCTCGAGGAGCACCTCGCCGGGCAGCGGCTCGGATAGGTCCCGGAGCGTCCACACGCGCTCGGCGTCGACGCCGGGTAGCAGCCGCGCGAGGATCGCGAATCGCCAACGAGGTGCCGTCATCGCGCCGCTCGCCGCAGGACGAGCGCATGGGTGAGCGAGCGGACGTTCGCGTGCCAGCGCGGTAACACGAGCGTGATCGCGATCTCCTCCGCCTCCGCGCACACGAACGCTGCGGTCGCGATCCGAAACGGCCACCCGGGACCGCCGGCGAATGCGGCCAGCGTGCTTCCGCCGAGCAGATACGCGGCCGCTTTCGCGCCGCGCGTGTGATAGCTCGTCAGGCGGCCGAAGCGGATGAGCCCGAGGGCGACCGGAACGAACGCGCTGGTGACGGCGACGGCGAACCAGGTCGCCTCGGTGCGGACGAAGTCGGGAAGCAGCAGCACGCCGCAGACGGGCAACGAGAGATAGAGAAGCAGATCGCCCCAGGTGTCCAGCCGGGCGCCGAGCGGCGAGGCTTGGCCCAGCCAGCGCGCGATCTTGCCGTCGGCGATGTCGGTGAGCAGAGCGAGCGCCAGGCACGCCGTGAACGCGTGCGCCGCGCCCTGCGACGCCAGCACGAGCAGCACCGGCGCGAGGCCGATGCGGAGGACGCTCAACCCATTCGCGATCGTCATGACTCACCCCACGCGTTGTTTGAGGCCGAGCGCGACCATGACGAGCGCCATCGCGGGATGCACGCACAGTGTCGTCCCGGCGAGGAACACGACGATCGCGAACGGCGGTACCCAGACGACAGACATCAGCGCGAGCACGCCGGCGAGGCTGTCGACCTGATCGAAGAGCCAGAAGAGCGCGGCGAGCCCGCCGGGTGCGGCCGCACCCGGGGCGACGCCGAGCCGTCGCTTCACGAAGCTGTTGGGGAGCTCGCCGACGACGTAGCCGCCGCCGAGCAGCACACCCCAGAGAACTGGTGAGACGCGATCGAAATCGACGAGCGACAGCCGCCGGCCCCAGTCGGTATGGCGGGAGAGCGCCGCCTCGACGAGAACGAAGCCGATCGTCGCCCCGACCATCGTTGCCAGGCCGCGCAGCGTCTTGTTGTCTCCGAGCAGGCGACGGCCGTGCAGCATGATCCCGCAATCGAGCGGCGTGCGCGCGAGGCCGCGCAGCCAGCCGCGATGGATCGCCACGATGTGCACGACGCCGGCGCCGATCACGGGCGCCGCGAGCCAGAGCGTTTGCGCGAAGAGTTCCACGGTCAGTGGAGCACGCGCAGGGCACGCGGTCGCGTTCGGATGTCGAAGCGGCGGCCGCCGCCGAGGAAATCGCCGTCGCCGAAGAAGGTCGCATCATCGCTGCTCTCGATGTGCGCGTGGGTGGCAGCGCGCACCGTGAACACGCCGGACGGCGTCGGTCGACCACGTTTGAGGCACGCCAGCGCACCGAGAAGACGCGTCCGCGCCACGGCGCGCACGATGCAGAGCTCGAAGATTCCGTCCACGTTCGACGACCCGGTCGGCAGCACCAACCCTGCGGCCAGCGCCGCTTGATTCGCGATGAAGAGCCCGTGCGCCATGACGTCGATGCGCTCCTCGGCGCCCGTCGGCGTGCACAAGGTGATGCGCAGGCGTTGCGGGGCGCGCCGCGCGCGTAGGATCGTCGCGGCCGCGATGGCGGGGTATACGCTCGTGCCGAGACGCCCGAGGACGGCCCGCATCCCGCAGCGAGCGCGCAGCTCCTCGACGGCAAGCGCGCAGGCCGCGGGAAGGCCGAGACCGCCGACGGTACAGAACGCTCGGCCGTTCACCTCGACGAGATCGATCCGGCGCTCGGTGCCGATCGCCATCCTGCGCACCGCCGCCGCGGGATCGAGTGGAATCCCGAGCTCGCGTGCGAGGTCGTTGGCGGTGCCGAGTGGCAGGATTCCGAGTGGGACGTCGATGCCGGCAAGCGCGTTGACGACGGTATTGATGGTGCCGTCACCGCCGGCCGTCACGATGGCCGCGGCACCGTCTCGCACGAGGCGACGCGCCATCCACGCAGCTTCCTCTCGGCTGCGCGGGAAGTGCAGGGTCGGTGACCGTTGCCAGTCGCGAAGCTCGGCGAACACCTTCGACCAAGACGCGGCGGCGACGCGGGCGCGCCGGTTCACGATCACGGCCCACGGCGCGGGCTCCGGAAGCGGCCGATCGAGCAGGCGTGCTGCGTTTGTCGATACCATGCCCGTCGGTCAACGCAGGAGCCGTGCCGGGGCATGGATTCGCGCAAATGCCAGTAGCTCAGTGGCTTGGCGAATCAGGATAGGAAAGGACTAGATCACTGGATGCACAGGTACAGGCAGTTTACGTACAGGCGATCGAGCAGCGCCACCGTCATCGACCTCGCGTAGGCGCACCCTGTGTCACGCCCGTCGCGCCGCGCTCCACGACTGTGACGTGCGTTGCCACGTCTGACACTGCGCACGCGGATTCCCGTGCGACGACGGCGCTCGTCCGTCCGGCATTGTTGTTGCACCCGGGGCGACCGTGGCCGGAGAGCGCTCGGGGCAATCGGCAACCGACGGGAAGCGACGCTGCGTCGTCATCGCGGAGGACAACGCCGCGATCCGCGACATCCTCTCGACCCTCCTCGTGCGCCGGGGCGGATTCGACGTCACCGCCGCCGAGGACGGTCTTGCCGCGCTCGAGAGTCTGCGCGGCCTCGAGGAGCTCGACGCCGACGGACGGCGCCGGCTGCCCGTCGACCTCCTCGTCCTCGACATCATGATGCCGCGCATGACGGGACTGGACGTGCTGCGCGCGTTGCGTGAGGAGTACGGCGTCCTGCCGACGACGATGGTGATCAGCGCGCTCGACGATGAGGCGCACGTCGCCGAGGCGCTCCAGCTCGGCGCGATCGACTACCTCCTGAAGCCGATCGACAGCGCCATCTTTCTGCATCGCGTGCACGGCCTCGTGGAAGGCGCGGACGAGGCGCCGTTCCGGTGGGCGCCGATCGCG
>VBKW01000217.1 GCA_005879405.1 Deltaproteobacteria bacterium | reverse complement strand
ACGATCGCGAAGAGCCATGCGCGAAACGGCCGTTCGGGGTCGTACGAGCTCCGCGCGCGGTGGAGCCGGAGAAATGCCTCCTGATGGAGCTCGTCGGCGATCGCGACGTCGCCGAGGCGGCGGACGAGAAACGCATGGACGCGACCGCCGTAGCGGTCGAACAGCTCACAGAACGCGTCCTGATTGCCGGTTTGGTACGCTGCCATCAGTATCTCGTCACTCGTCCCGCCCGTCACACGTCCCCTTCGATCGGCTACTACGCCGGCCATGCGCTAGCGTAACAACGGAAGGTACCCGATGTCTCCTCCTGGTGTTACGCGGCGCGATTCGCGGCGTATTCGACAAAAGACCGCGCAGGCACGGCATCCAACCGACGGGGCGACACGAATGAGCGACTCGGCACTGACAACGAACGTGACTTCCGCCCTACGCCGTCTGCGAGCGGGCATCGTCGTCGCGACAATCCTCGTCGCTTCGGACGCGCGAGCGCAGGCGGCGCGCCTCCATCTCGCGGACCTGATCGCGGAAGCGCGCCAGCACAATGCGGAGATGGCGGCGGCGCAGGCGCGGGCGCACGCGGCGGCGTCGGTGCCCGGGCGCGTGGGCGCGCTGGACGACCCGGTGCTCAGCTACGAAGCCTGGAACGCCCCCGAGTCGCTGCGCCTCGATCGCGCCGACAACAACATCTTTCGCCTGTCACAGAAGATTCCCTTTCCGGGGAAGCGAGCGCTCGCCGAAGAGGTCGCGACGCGCGACGCGGCGATGGCCGCGACCGAGGTCCGAGGAACGGAGCTGGACGTCGTCGCCGGTATCACGAAGGCCTACTACGACTTGTGGCAAGTCCATCGGCTGATCGCCGTCTACACGCGCGAGAAGGACCTGGTGCAACGGGTCGCGGGCATCGCTGAGCAGAAATACGCGACGAGCGAGGTGTCGCAATCCGACGTCGTGCGCGCGCACGTCGAGCTCACCCATTTGATCAACCGAGTTCACACGGAGACCCTCGCGATCGGAAGCGCGGAGGCGGAGCTTCGTGAGATGCTCAGCCGCCCGGGATCCGACGCCTTCGACATTCCCGACGATCCGCCTCGCCCGCGCTTGCCCGTGACGCTGGAGAACGCGACGACCGTCGCCCTCGGCGAGCGTCCGGAGCTCGCGGCTCGACGCGCCGCCGTGTCGCGCGAAGAAGCGTCCGTGCGGCTTTCGGAGCGCGCCCGACTTCCCGACTTCGAGGTTGCCGTCGCGCGGTTCGAGAACGCGCAGGGTCGCGACGGCTTCGGGGCGATGGCATCCGTGACGCTGCCTATCGCGCAGCGGCGGAAATACGACCTGGGCGTCAGCGAGGCGAATGCACGCCTCGCTGCGGAACAGGCGGAGCTGCGGCGCGCCGAGGACCGCATTCGTCGCGAGGTCGCGCAAGCGTTCGTGCGGGCGGAGACCGCGCTTGCGCAGTACGAGCTCTTCACGACGACACACATTCCGCAGGCGGAGCAGGCGCTCTCGGTCACCGAGGGCGCCTATCAGGCGGGCACGGTCGACTTGCTCTCGCTGCTCGATTCGCTGCGGCAGATCGAAGGGGTGCACACGGAGCACATCATGGCGCAGGCGGATTTCGAGAAGGCGTATGCGGACCTCGAGCGCGCCGTCGGGCGAGAGCTCCCGCGCGCCGGCGAGGCCCGCGCGGTTCGTGCGGAGCGCCATGAGTAGACGGCTGATTCTCGTCGCGCTGGTTCTCGCGGTCGCCGCCGGGACGTGGACGGTGCTCGCGACACCGTCCCTGTGGAGGTCCACCGAGCCCGCGACGGCGCCACAGAGCGGCTATTACCAATGCGCGATGCACCCGCAGATCGTCTCCGACAAGCCGGGGACCTGTCCCATCTGCGGGATGCGACTCGAGCACGTCGACGAGCCCGTGCCCGAAGCGCCGCAGGCGATGGGTACCCCGGCGGCGGGCGCGCGAAAGATCGTCATGTACCGGCATCCGATGCGCCCCGACGTGACCTCGCCGAAGCCCGCGAAGGACGAGATGGGCATGGACTACATCCCCGTCTACGAGGACGAGCTTGCCGGTGACACGGGCTCCGTTCCGGGCCACGCGCCGTTCACGCTCACTCCGGAGCGCCAACAGCTGATCGGCGTCACGACGGCGCGTGTCGAGACCCGCGCCCTCGAGGTCGACATTCATGCGGTCGGACGCGTCGCGTACGATCCGATGCTCTACCAGGCGATCGTCGAGTATCGCGAGGCCCTCAAATCCCGAATGGCGACGAAGAACAGCCCGTGGCCCGAGGCGCAGCAGGGCTCGGATGCGATTGTCCGCTCCGCGGCGCTCCGCCTGCGGCAGCAAGGACTCTCGGACGAGCAGATCACGGCGCTCGCACGCGAGCGCGGGGAGCCGACGAATCTCCTCCTGCCCGACAAAGCGGTCTGGGTGTACGCGCAAGTCTACGAGTACGAGGCGCCCCTCGTCGCGACCGGGCAGCCCGTCGAGATCTCCGTGCCGTCCGTGCCGGGTCGGACGTACACAGCGAAAGTGACGGCGATCGATCCGATCCTCAACCCGGCGACGCACACCGCACGGGTGCGCATGCTCGTGCCGACGCCGGATCGGAGCCTCCGTCCGGAGTCGTTCGTCAAAGTTACGATCCACGTCCCGCTCGGCGAGAAGCTCGCCGTGCCGCGCGAGGCCGTTCTCGACACGGGTGAGACGCAGATCGTCTTCGTCGTGAAGGGCGGCGGCAGGTTCGAGCCGCGCGCGGTGACGCTGGGACGCGCGGCCGAAGGCTACTATGAGGTCGTGAGCGGAGTCGCCACCGGCGAAGAGGTCGTGACCTCCGCCAACTTCCTCATCGATTCCGAGTCGCGCTTCCGCTCGGCTCTGGCCGCGTTCAAGAAGTCGCCGCGCGACGCGCAGCACCCGCGCTGAGGACGACCGGGTGATCAATCGCGTCATCGCCTTCAGCGCCGCAAACAAGTTCCTGGTGCTGATCCTGACCGTGGTCGCGCTCGTCGGCGCCACGTGGGCGGTGAGGAACATCCCGCTCGACGCGATTCCGGATCTCTCGGACACGCAGGTCATCATCTACTCGCGATGGGACCGCAGCCCCGACATCCTCGAGGATCAGGTCACGTATCCGATCGCGACCGCGCTCCTCGGTGCGCCGCGCATCAAGGCCGTCCGGGGGTTTTCCGACTTCGGCTACTCGTACGTGTACGTCATCTTCCAGGACGGCACCGATCTCTACTGGGCGCGCTCACGCGTGCTCGAGTACTTGAGCAAGATCTTGCCGCGCCTGCCTGAAGGCGTGCGCACGGAGATCGGTCCCGACGCGACGAGCGTCGGCTGGGTGTATCAGTACGCGCTCGTCGATCGCTCCGGAAAGCACGACCTCGCGGCGCTCCGCAGTCTCCAGGATTGGTTCCTCCGCTATCACCTCCAAGCCGTCCCCGGTGTCGCGGAGGTCGCCGCCGTCGGCGGCTTCGTGAAGCAGTACCAGATCAACGCCGACCCCGATCTGCTCCTGGCCTACGGCATTCCCCTTCCCGAGCTCGTGACCGCAGTGAGAAAGGGCAACGCCGATGTCGGCGGACGCCTGCTCGAGTTCGCGGGCACGGAGTTCATGGTGCGCGGCCGGGGCTACATCCAATCGTTGGCCGACATCGAGAACATCGTCGTCAAGGTCGACGAGAAGACCGGCACGCCGGTGCTGGTGAAGCAGCTCGCGAAGGTGACGCTCGGCCCCGACCTTCGCCGTGGCATCGCCGACCTCGACGGCCTCGGCGATACTGTCGGCGGCATCGTCGTCATGCGCCAGGGCGAGAACGCGCTCAACGTGATCCAGCGCGTGAAGGACAAGCTCGCGGAGCTCGCGCCGACGCTGCCGGAGGGCGTGGAAGTCGTCCCCACCTACGACCGTTCCGACCTCATCCACCGCTCGATCGACACCCTCGTGCACTCGCTGAAGGAAGAGATGCTGATCGTGAGCGTCGTGATTCTCATCTTCCTCTGGCACATCCCCTCGGCCGTGATTCCGATCATCACGATCCCGGTCTCGGTCTTTCTCGCGTTCATCCCCATGTACTACATGGGCCTGACGCCGAACCTGATGTCGCTCGCGGGGATCGCGATCTCGATCGGCGTGCTCGTGGACGGCGCGATCGTCGAGGTCGAAAACGCGTACAAGCGGCTCGAGGAGTGGATTGCCGGCGGCCGGCATGGCGACTACCACGCGGTCCGCCTGCGCGCGCTGCAAGAAGTCGGACCCTCGGTCTTCTTCTCGCTGTTGGTCATCGCCGTCGCGTTCCTCCCGGTGTTCACCTTGGTTGACCAAGAGGGGCGACTTTTCAAGCCGCTCGCCTACTCGAAGAACCTCGCGATGGCGATCGCCGCGATTCTCGCGGTGACGCTCGATCCGGCGATGCGGATGATGTTCACGCGTGTCGAGGATTTCCGCTTCCGCCCGCGCGTGCTGAATCGGGTCGTGAACGATCAGCCGCCTGCTGTTTGCGGTGTACGAGCCGGTCTGCCGTGCCGTCCTCCGCCACCGCGCGCTCACCATCACGCTCGCCATCGTGCTGGTCGCGACGACGGTACCGATCTATCTGCGCCTCGGCTCCGAGTTCATGCCGCCGTTGAACGAGGGTGCGTACCTCTACATGCCGACCGCCCTGCCCGGCATGTCGGTGACGCAAGCGCAGGAAGTCCTGCAGACGCAAGACCGGATCCTGCGCGACTTCCCGGAGGTGGTGAGCGTCTTCGGCAAAGCCGGCCGCGCCGACTCGCCGACTGATCCGGCGCCCTTCTCGATGGTCGAGACGACGGTGGTCCTGAAGCCGGAGTCGGAGTGGCGCGCGGCGCATCGCTGGTACTCGGACGGGCCCCGCTTCATCCGCTGGATCGGTGCGCGCTTCGTGCCGGAGCACATCACCTTCGACGAGCTCCAGGCCGAGATGAACGAGAAACTGCGATTTCCCGGCATCCCCAACATCTGGACGCAGCCGATCAAGAATCGCATCGACATGCTCTCGACCGGCGTCCGCACGCCGATCGGCGTGAAGATCTTCGGCCCGGACCTGAAGACGATTCAGGGTCTGGGCGAGCGCCTGGAGAGCATCCTGCGCGACGTGCCGGGCACGCGCAGCGTCCTCGCCGAGCGCACCGCCGGCGGCTACTACATGGACTTCGTCCTGCACCGTGACGAGCTCGCGCGTTACGGCCTCACGATCGACGACGCGCAGATGATCGTCACGTCCGCGATCGGCGGCGAGAACGTCACGACGACGGTCGAAGGCCGCGAGCGCTATCCGGTGAACGTGCGTTACGGCCGCGAGTTCCGCGACGATCTCGAGCGCTTGAAGCGGACACTCGTCCCGACACCGTCGGGGGCGCAGATCCCGATGGCGCAGATCGCCGATCTCAAGCTCGTCGAAGGCCCGTCGATGATTCGCGACGAGAACGGTCAGCTCGCCGGCTACGTGTACGTCGACATGGCGGGACGCGACGTCGGCGGCTACGTCACCGAGGCCAAGGCGCGCGTGCAAGAGCAGCTCGAGCTGCCGAAAGGCTACACGCTCACATGGAGCGGGCAGTACGAGAACATGCTGCGCGTACGGGAGCGCCTGAAAGTCGTCCTGCCGCTCACGCTCTTCCTGATCGCGTTGCTGCTCTACACGAACACGAAATCCGGCGTGAAGACGGCGATCGTACTGCTCGCGGTGCCGTTCTCACTCGTCGGCGCGGTGTGGCTGCTCTTCGCGCTCGGGTACAACGTCTCGATCGCCGTCTGGGTGGGGATGATCGCGCTCATGGGTCTCGACGCCGAGACCGGCGTCTTCATGCTGCTCTTCCTCGATCTGGCTTACGAGGAGCGTGTCCGCCTCGGACTCATGAGAAACGAGGCGGACCTCACCGAGGCGATCATCCACGGCGCGGTCCGACGCGTGCGGCCGAAGATGATGACGGTTGCCGCCGCGTTCATGGGACTGTTGCCGGTCATGTGGGCGACCGGCGCCGGCGCCGACGTGATGAAGCGCGTCGCCGCGCCGATGGTCGGTGGTCTGTTCACGTCGTTTGCGCTGGAGCTCTTGGTGTATCCGGCGATCTACGCGATCTGGAAATGGCGGTTCGAGATGAAGCGCGGCCGCACCGTGCCGCAACCGAAGGCGCTCCCGCATCCTGCAGCCGCTTGACGCGTCCCGCAGTGGCAGAAGCCGTCGCACGCCGATCACGTCGCGGCGACCGTGCCCGCGGGCTTGCGTAGCGCCGCCCGTTGGGCGACACCCCGCTGGGGGTTTTCCATGATGCGCAGAGCCCGGACCGTCGTGCTCTCTCTCGTCGTCGCCGCGGTGATCGGCTGGGGTGTCGCCGGGCACTACATCTACTACGCATTCATCGGCCTCGACCCTGGAGCGTTTCCCGCGGGGTGGGTCTTCGAGCGCGTCGGTGAGCATCTCTTTCCGCCGGTCGGCTTCACCGTGGGGGGCATGACACTCGCCCTCGCCGTGCTCATCGCGATGGCGCTGGCGTCGTATGTCATCGTCGGGCGCGCCGTGCGCGCGTCGCGGCCCGCTGACGACGGCCGGCGCCGCTTCCTCGCCGGCGCCGCGTCCGGCGGCGCCGCGGCGCTCGCGACGCTCGCGGTCGGCGGCGCGGCCGCGGTCGCGAACGCGTGGTACGGCGTCGGGCGCGGCGGCCGCGGCTGGCGCGGTCCGGTCGACGAGATCTTCGAGGCGAAGGTCGAGCAGACCGCGCCCGAGTGGCGCGACGAATGGAAAGGCAGCCGCGTGCAAGCGCATCGCCGCCTCGGCCGCACCAACTGGATGGTGTCCGACATCGTCCTCGGCACCGGCGCGATCAGCGGCACGGACGGCGAGCGCATCGCGCGTCTCGCCATCGACCGCGGCGTCAACTACTTCGACACCAGCCCCGACTACTCCGGCGCCGGGACGGAGGACGCGATGGGGCGCGCGATCAAGGGCAAGCGCGACGAGCTCTTCATCGCCACGAAGTTCTGCACGCCGTACGGCCACCTGCCGCCGGGGACGCCGGTCGCCGAGTACATGCAGGCGATCGAGGGCAGCTTGCGCCGTCTCGGCACCGACCACGTCGACCTGGTGCACATCCATTCCTGCGACGAGGTCGAACGCCTCCTCGACCCGAACGCGCACGAGGCGTTCGACCGCCTGAAGGAGCAAGGCAAGGTGCGCTTCCTCGGCGTCTCGACGCACACCCCGAACCTCGTCGCCGTCGCCGATGCCGCGATCGCGTCGAACCGTTTCGACGTCATCATGCTCGCCTACCACCACGGCATTTGGGCGCCGCTCGCCGGCATCACACGACGAGCGCGACATGGGCGTGGTCGCGATGAAGACCCTCAAGGGCGCCAAGCACCGCGGCCTCGCCGACTTCCGCGATCACGCCGACAGCTACACGCAAGCGGCGTTCAAGTGGGTGCTCTCGAACCCGAAGGTGTCGTGCGTCGTCGTCTCGTTCTTCGAGCTGCAGCACGTCGACGAATACCTCTACGCGTCGGGCCGCGCCGCCGGCGCGAAAGACGTCGCGATCCTGGACGAGTACGATCGCCAGATCCTCGGCAGCTACTGCGGTCCGCACTGCGGCGAGTGTCTCGGCCACTGCCCCGAGGCGCTACCGATCCACGACGTGCTCCGCCAGCGCATGTACTTCGAGGACTACGGCTGGGAAAAGGAGGCGATGCGCCTCTACGGCGCGCTCGCGAAGAACGCCGCCGTCTGCGCGACGTGCCCCGCGCCGTGCCTCCGATCGTGTCCCGTCGGCGTCCCGATCCAGGAGCGAATGATCGGCGCGCATGAGCTTCTGACGCTCGCCTGAGCGACCGCCGCGGGGGAGCCGGTCATCCGAGGACGCTTCGTCTCCCATCGTCGCGTGAGGCGGCGGATTCGCCACACGCAACATCGCTGCAGTTTCTATCCCGTTGCGGTTTCAGACCCCGTACTTCCGAGGAGGCGCCTCCCCGTTGAGCCGTGTCAGAATCCCGCCAAAGCGTGACCGCCCTACCGCATATCCAGTTTAGGTGCTCCTATCTTTGGCTGATTGAATAGCCTGCAGCGCTTCCCGATCTTTATATCATCTATGTCGCACTAGTGTCCCGTCCCGGAAATTCGTTGCATAACTCTGCGGGTCTTTTCAGCCCTGCCCGCGTTGCTCCTCCTCGAAATAGTCTAGACTATTCCTTCGTCGTCGCGCCTTGGCAGGGCTGAAAATCCCTCGCAGACTTATGCGACGAATTTCCGGGACGGGACACTAGTGGTCGGGGGCGGATATCATGTCACGTACCGCTCGAGAGTTTGTGGTCCTCGGAGGCGCCGCC
>VBKW01000024.1 GCA_005879405.1 Deltaproteobacteria bacterium | reverse complement strand
CCGGCCGTATCTCCTACGCGAGCGGGCGCTCTTGGCCCGCGTGTGCGCGATCGTCGCGCTCGGACGGATCGCGTTCGCGACGGTGCTTGCGGCCGAGCGCGCGGCGGGAACCGTGCTGCCACGGCCGTTACCGCGCTTCGCGCACGGCGCGGTGACGGCGCTCGGTCGCGTGACGCTCATCGCGTCCTATCATCCGAGTCGGCAGAACACGCAGACGGGAAAGCTCTCGCGCGCGATGCTCGCCGCGGTCTTCACGCGCGCCCGGCGGTGCCTCGACGGCGATGCGCGCCGCGCGCGCGCGCAATGAGGTAAGCCGGCGCCAGGTGACGCGGCGCCAGGTGAGGGGCGCCGCGGGTGAGATGAGACGCCGACCTCCTCCTAGGCGACGCTCAGTGAATCGCGGCTGAGCAAACGCTCGCGCTCGCTACTGCGTCTTCGACCGCGGGCGCCCGCCAATCGACGATCGGCAGGTATACCGTGAACGTCGTGCCGCAGCCCGGCGTGCTGTCTATCGTGACGAAGCCGCCGTGCGCCTCGACCAGCGTGCCGACGATGTAGAGGCCGAGGCCGGTGCCGTCCTGCGAGCCGTCGCCGCTGCGGGCGTAGCGCTGGAAGATCCGGGAGAACTCGTGCGGCGGAATGCCGACGCCGGTGTCGGACACGGCGAGCGCGACGCTCGACGGCAGGCGCTCGGTGCGGATCGCGACCCGTCCGCCGCGCGGCGTGAACTTGAGGGCGTTGGTGAGCAGATTGGCGGCGATGCGCTCGAGCTGGAGGCCGTCGGCGACGATCTTCGGCAGCGCGTCGTCGAGGGTGACGTCGAGCGCGAGGTCGACGAGCTGCGCGTGCGCCGCGTACTGCTCGACGACGCCCGCGACGACCGCGTTCAAGTCGACGGGGCGGCGCGACATGATCATGCGGCCGGCCTCGATGCGGGAGGCATCGAGAAAGTTCCCGACCAGGGTCAGCACGGTGCGGGTGTTGCTGTTGATCCGGTGCACCAGCTCGCGCTGCTCGGGAGCGAGCGAGCAGCTCGTGTCGAGCATCATCTCGGTGTACCCGAAGATCGCGCCGAGCGGGTTCCGAATGTCGTGGCTCACCATCGCGAGGAAATCCGCACGCAGCTGCTCGAGCTCGGCGCGCGCGGTGACGTCGCGGCAGACGACCTCGGTGCCGGTCGGGATGCCGCCGGTGCGCAGCAGCGCCGGCTGGGCTTCGAGATGGAAGATGCGACCTTCGCGGTGCACGGCGCGGACGCCGATCAGTTCCGGCGCCGAGGGGGTGAGCAGATTCGTTCGCGTCCAGCGCTGAATGGCGCGCACGCTGTCGTCGGCGAGGAGGCGGCGTGCCGGTTGCCCGATCAAGAGCTCGCGGTCCCATCCGAACAGCAGCTCCGCAGCGCGGTTCATCGACGTGATCGTGTCGGCGAGGTCGAACGTCAGGATGGGCGCACCGGCGTACTCGATCATCGACCGGAAGCGCTCCTCGGACGCGGTGAGGCGCGCCACGGTCTCCTCGAGCTCGCTCGCGAGGCGATGCGCGTCGCTGTCCACCGCCACGGGGTGCGCGCGCGCGGGACGCCGGGCGAGCGAGCCCAAGGCGAGGACCGCAGCGAGGAGCGAGAGCAATGCGCCGGCCGGCAGCAACGCGCGCATGTCGAGGAGCAGGGCGACGAGCACCAACGCCGCGCCGACGAGGAGGGGGTAGTCGACTCGGCGTGCGCGGGGCGCACTCGGGGCTGGAGCTGCGGAGCGGTCGCTTTGGGCCGGGCGCATCACTCTCGTTCCTGACGGCGACACGAGCGACTTCCATGCCACGGAGATCGCGTGGAATTCCCACGTCTTCGCGGCGGCGCTCACGGGCGCGTCGGGCGCCCGCGGCACAGGCGGTGTGTCACGGGGCGCCGAGGCGCGAGAGATTGCCGAGGATGTTGCGAATCGTCTGCTGCAGCGGCTCGGGGATGTCGCGGCTGAACGCCACCCGTCGCCGGCCGGCAAAATCACGACGCACCACCACGGTGCCGGTCGCGAGCCGCAGCGGGCGCAGCAGACGCTGTAGGCGACGCCGTTCCACTTCGGGAAGATCGCCGCCCTCGACGGTCACGACGCGCCGCCCGCCGCTCACGGCGAAGCGGACGCGCGTGCCACGTCCGCGCGTCGTCTTCCCACGCCCGAGCATCACAGTCCCGGGACGCTCAGTGAAACGCGGCGACGATGCGCTTCCAGCGGTCGACGTCGGCGCCGGCCTGAAACGGGACGTAGAACGCGACGCGGTCGAGGATGCCGTCGTATTTCGCCCGCACCTTCGCGGCGATCTCGTCGTGCGAGGCAGTGACGGCGTACACGTCGAGCATCTCGTCGGTGATCTCGCGTGCCATGCCCGCCCAATCGCCTTTCGCCGCTTTCTCGGTGAGGCGCGTGCCGGCATCGCCCCAGCCGTGCGTCTCGAGGACGCGGACGTATGCGCGGGTCGAGGCGTAAAACGCGATCTGCATCCGCACGGCGTCGCGCGCGCGCTCGATCTCGGCTGCGGTCGCGCCGGTGATGACAAAGGCGCTCGTCGAGAGCGTCAGGTCGGAGCGGCGGCGGCCGCTTTTCGCGAGCCCGTCCTCGACCTCGGGCAGCAGGTGCTCGCGCAGGTAGCGAATCGAGTGGAACGGGTGGACGTGGAAGCCGTCGCAGAGCTCGCCGGCGAGACGGCACATGTAGGTGTTCACCCCGGCGATGTAGATCGGGATCTTCGGATGCGCGATCGGCCCGGGATTGAAGAAGGGCGTCATGAGCGTGAACCGATAGTGCTCGCCCTCGAAGCGCGGGCGCGTGTCGTTCTGCCAGCAATCCCAGATCGCGCGGATGGCGACGATCATCTCCCGCAGCCGCGGCCCGGGCGCGTGCCACGCGATGCCGAAGCGGCGCTCGTTGTGTCCCTTCACTTGCGTGCCGAGGCCGAGAATGAAGCGTCCCTTCGACTGCGCTTGCAGATCCCACGCGATCTGCGCATGCACGAGCGGGCTGCGCGGGAACGCGACCGCGATCGACGTGCCGAGGTCGACGCGCGACGTATGCTCGGCGGCGAGCGCGAGCGGCAGGTAGGGGTCGTGGCTGGTCTCCGCGGTCCAGAGGCCGTCGAACCCGAGATCCTCGGCAGCGCGCGCCAGCTTGGGGACGTCGCCGAGCGCGGCCGGCGGCAGCATCGTGTCGAGCTTCATGCGAGAACCTCCGAGCGCGGTGGACGATCGAACGCGCGGCAGTGATAGCTCGGGGGGCGACGAGAAGCTACCTGACGAGGTGCGCGGCGCCCGCAGCGCGGCGCGATCACAACCCTTGCGGACGCGTGAAGGGCCCGGGCCTGAGCGGCGTGATGAGTGGCCCGTGCAATTGCCCGCCGGGATCTGAGAGCGGTGTGATGCGACTCGGAAGCGGGCCGATTGGCACGGGGCCGAGCGGCGCGAACGGAATGCCGAATCCGAAAGTGGGGTAGGCCGAGAGCACGGGCGGCGGCGCTTGCTGCACGTTGTTGACGATCACCGTCGGCGGTGGCGGCGGCTGGATGACGATGTTCGGCGCGACCACGATTTGCGGCGGCGGCTCCGGCGCCGATGGCGGCGGCGCCGCGACGCCGAAGGACGATGCGATGCGCAGCACTGCCGCCTCCGCGCTCGCCTCCGGCTGCGCGAGACGGTGCGCGCGCGCCGCCGCGCGCGTCGTGGTCACGACTTCCTGGACGACGGCAGGCGAGAGCGGCGCATTCGGATACCACCCCGTCGACGGGTAGATGCCGACGAGCGAGAGCAGCGCCCCAGAGTCTTGCGTGTCCGTCGTCTGCAATCCGAGGTCGCGCGCCAGCACGGCAGCGAACGCCCCCTGCGTCGGACCGTCGGGCTTCGTCGCTGCGTCGGCGGGTGGTGCCTTCATCTGGTAGACACGCGCGCTGTCGCGCTGTGCCGCCGGGACGTGCGCGACGTCGTCGTCGAAATGCGTCCGTCCGTTCTCGTCCGTCCAGCGATACACGTCCGCCGCGGCAGGATGTGCGAACAGCGCGAGCGCCACCGCGCAGGTGGCGAGCCGCAAGGCGAACATGACTGATCCGATTCTAGGAACATCGGGACGATGAGGCAACGCAGATCGTCACCTTGCCGCTCGCGAGCGGCGTGTAGTATGACGACTCCCCTGCGGCGGCGTACCCAAGTGGTTAAGGGAGAGGTCTGCAAAACCTCGATGCAGCGGTTCGAATCCGCTCGCCGCCTTTCCCGTCGACATGTCAACTTCTGTCGCGTTGCGGAGTGCGACTCCGGCCGGGGTGGTGGAACTCGGTAGACACACGGGGCTTAAAACTCCGTGGGGGTTCTCCCCCGTGCGGGTTCGAGTCCCGCCCCCGGCATTGCAACGTTTCTCGAGCAGCTCGACGTCGGATCGACGGCGCTCGTGACGTTACGGCGTGACGCGGAAGTCGCCGTTCACGTTCCCGCCGCCGTGTTGCCGGCACCGGCGAGATCGGTCGTCGACGTGATCGGCGGGCCGTGCTCGACGCGAATGCCGTAGTTGGCGTTGTCGTGATCGGTCGGCACGTCGATCGTCGCGGCGCCGGTGCTACACGCGCCGAGAGCGAGACAGGTCGCGACTGCCGCTGCCGCGGCGACGGCAGTTCGAAGGGAGCTCATCGCGACCTCCTGCGCGGCGCTGCATCGCGCTACGTCGACGACAGCGCTGCGCGAAGAACGGCCGCATTTGGGAGGAATGCGAAGCCACAACCTCGAGCGCCCCCGGTCCCTGAAGAACCGGGGGCGCCCGTACGTGAGGAAGGCTACCGCGCTACGGGATCAATGTCGCCGTACCGGGCAGCGTGAGACGACCGAGGCCGGGGAGACCGGCGACGGCGTTCACGGAGCCCGACGTCGTCGGCGCGATACAGAAGAACGCGCCGAGCGTGCCGCTCGACGTCGCGGGCGAGCCGCTGAACGGCACCGGGTTGCCCTGCACCGCAAGCGAGTTGCCGACCGCGCCGTTGTCCGTGTAGCACTCGCGGAACTTGCCGAAGGTGCAGGCGTCGCCCGCCTTCGGGCAATCGGCGTTCGACGAGCAACCGCGGAAACGTTCGATGTTGCAGAACTGCTCG
>VBKW01000219.1 GCA_005879405.1 Deltaproteobacteria bacterium | reverse complement strand
GGGTGAACGACGCGCAATCGACGAGGACGGTGCCGGCAGGCGCCTCCGAGCAGAGGAACGCCGCCAGGTTCACCGGCTCGCCGATGACGCCGAACTGCTTCTTGCCGGCGGGGCCGAGGTAGCCGATCGTCGCCCGGCCGAAGCTGATGCCGACCCCGAGCCCGATCGGGCTCGCGGTTCGTCCACTGCGCTCCCACTCCTCGCGCCAGCGTGCGTACGCGGCGGTGAACTCCTCGTGCAGCTCGCGCGCCAGCTCGCGCACCAGGCGATCGAGCATCGCCGCGGCGTCGGTCGCCGCGATCTCCGGCAGGAAGAGCGCGAGGAGGCCGTCGCCGGTGTACTGGAAGACGACGCCGCGATGACGCTCCACGATCGCCGTCATCAGCGTCAGATACTCGCCGATCAGCTCCGTCACGTGCTGCGTGTCGTCGAGTGCATGCGTCAGGCGCGAGAACCCGCGCATGTCGATGGCGACGATCGCGACGTCGTGGGGGTGCGGGACGAGGAGACCGGGGTGCGTGCGCGCGCGCAGCGTGCGCTCGAAGAACGCCGCGCCGAGGTGATCCGCGGTCGCCGCGGCGGCGCCCGACGTCGAGCGCACGATCGCCGACGCGGTCGGCCCGAGCCAGCGCGCCGCTTGCGCCGCGATCGCGCGCACGACCGCGTGCGGCATGGCGATCAGCCGTGCGATCGCGGGCTGCTCACGCGTCGTCGCGACCCACGACACGAGCGGCGCCGGCACACCCGGCTGGCTCGCGCCGCAGGCCAAGAGCAGCTCGACGTGACGCGGCTGGTACCGCACGGCATCCACCGCACGTCGCGCCGCCGTCCACGCGAACCGATCCCACCACCCGCCCGCCGGCGGGCGGGCGTGCTTCGTAACCAGCGAATTCTTCTCTCTGCTGTCTCCCACGATGAACCCTACCTCCCGTCGCGGGCTACCGTATCAGACGCAGCGCGTTGACGGGAGGCGTTCTACAGTAAACTATTGAGAAGACACGGGTTGTCTGGGGTCGATGATCCGGCAGATCGCCGTCCGCCGGTACTGTAGGCGAAGCAGTAGCGAAAGTGTATCGACGACGTAGCCGCCGGCGACGAGGTACCAGGGCGCCGGCTCGGCGAGCCAGCGGCCGAGATACGCCCGGTCGGTGCGCCAGCGCTCGACGCGAAAGCCCCCGTCCTCGAGCAGCCGGCCGAGCGACGCCGCGGTGAAGTAGTAGTTGTGGCGCGCGTCGTAGAGCAGCTCGACGGGACGGGCGACCCGTCCGCCGCTCACGGTCTGGAGCACGTCGCCGAGGCGGTTGAAGAGGCTCGTGCTGTCGATCGTGAAGACGAGCAGGAGACCGCCGGGAGCGAGCAGGCGGCGCGCCTGTGCAACAACGGCGCGCGGGTCGAGAACGTGCTCGAGGAAGTCCCACATCGTGATGGCATCGAACGACGCCGGCGCGAACGGCGCCGCGAGGAAGTCGCCGTGCCAGACGTCGAGGGCGAACGTGTCGCGCGCGTACCCCGCGTGGCGCGCCGAGAGCTCGACGCCGCGCAAGTCCCACCCGGCGGTACGCGCGAGATCGAGGAACACGCCGGTCGCGCAGCCGACGTCGAGGAGCCGGCGGTCCCGCGCCGACGGCGTGGTCGGCGCGCCGGCCTGCGCTTGCGCCGACGGCGCGAGCTCCGCGAGATCGCTGAGGGCGCGGCGGTAGATGCGAACCTCGGGCGCGTCCGCGTCGTAGCCGGCGCGCGCGTTCTCGAAGTACACGCTCTCGTGATAGCGCTCGTCCTCGTACATCGTCCGCAGCTCCGCGGCGTCGGGGAGCGGATGCCGGAAGCGCAGTGTGCACGCGTCACAGCGGTAGACCGAGAAGCGCCGCAGGCGGCAGTGGAGCGTGATCGTGGTGGCGCCGCAGAGGGCGCACGCCGCCGGCGGAGCGGTCGACGCCGTATCGCTCACGGCGGCGGACCGAGAGCGGACGGTCCGCCGGTCGCGACCGCGCTCCCGCTCGATCCGGAGCCGGCGCGCCGTTCACGATCGCCGAGGTCGGCGCGGAGCAGCGCGAGCTCCTGCGCGAGGAGTTCACGTCCAACGTCAAGCGCGAGAGCCGGACGGCGTGGTTCAAGCACAGCACCAGAAGAAAGAGCTCGCCGAAGAAGAAGAGCGTCGAGCTCGGCGCCCATGCGCCGACGGCATGGGTCAGCGCGCGCAACGCGTCCGACCACACGCTCAGCACCATGATGCCGACCGCGACGATGGTCCAGATCGGGGTGTACTCCTCGCGCAAGCGGCCGCGGCGGACGAGATTCAGCACCGCCATGAGAAAGGCGATGCTGATCACGAGCGCGACCGCGCGCGTCGCCCGCCGGTCGCGCAGCCGACGTCGAGGAGCCGGCGGCCCCGCGCCGACGGCGTGGTTGGCGCGCCGGCCTGCATTTTGTACGGATAATAGACGGCGCGGAGTCCGGCGTGCATCGGCATGTGTCCGGGCGGGCTCGGCGCCATCGTGACCGGCACCTCGACAATGCGCAGGCCACGGCGATGCAGGAGCAGGAGGACGTCGACGTCGGGAAAATCCGACGGGTAGAACTCGGCGCAGCAGAACGCGAAGGCCGCACGCGCGAGCGCTTGGAAGCCGGAGGTCGGATCGCTCACGCGCGGGCCGCCGCACGCGACGAGCAGACGCTGCAAGAACGCGCGGCCCGCCGTGCGCGCCGCCGTCATGTGGTAGCCGCTCGCCTCGACGAAGCGCGAGCCGATGACGACGTCGGCCGTGCCGGCGCGAAGCGGCGCCAAGAGACGCGGCACGTCGGCCGGATCGTGCTGCCCGTCGGCATCCATCTGCACGACGTACTGGCGCGCCTCGCGGAGCGCCTCCTTGTAGCCGGTCTGCAAGGCGGCGCCATAGCCGAGGTTGAACGGGTGCGAGATGACGCGCCCGCCCGCGGCACGTGCACGCGCAGCGGTATCGTCGATCGAGCCGTCGTCGATCACGAGCGCGTCGACGTCGGGCGCGGCGCGGCGCAGCCGATCGATCACCGCCTCGATCCGCTTCTCCTCGTTCAGCGCCGGGACGACGACGAGTGGGCGCTCCGCGTCGTGGCCGGCGATCATGAGCGTGCTGTCGGCCCGATACTCATTCGGAGCGCTCGAGAATCAAGACATGACCGGTTCCCGGCACGAGCCAGCGCGAGAACGGGACGGACAGCTTGACGTGGTACCCGGTGAGCGGCCGAAAGCTCGCGATGAATCGATCGTCGACGACCCACCACCAGCTGCGGACGGACTCCGGCTGACCGACGCGCACGTCGCGGTCGCTCGGCCATGTCCCGAGCGTCGGGGCGACGTACCACGCGTTGAACTCGACGCCACCGTCGATCATGGCGGGCGAAACGCCGTCGGCGAGGAGGGTGTCGAGACCGGCGAAGCGCGCGCGATTCCAGGCCAGATAGTCGTGGGTGCCGGCGATGGAATACCACGCCGTGACGATGAGCAGGGCAGTCGCGAGCCGCGGCACCGTGCGCAACGGACGAGCCGCCAGCGTCGCAGCGAGCACGAAGGGAACGACGATCAAGACGTGGCGATCGAGATAGTAGCGCGACTGCAGGAGCGTCGCCGCGAAGAAGAGCAGCGCCGAAAACCGGAGAAAGCTCAGGCCGGGTGCGCGCTCCCGGAGCCGCGTCGTCCATGCAGCGGCCAGAAGTCCCGTGGCCATGATCGTGACGACCGTGAGCGGCACCGCGAACGATCGGCCGAGGCGAACCGGCGGATCGTAGCCGAGGAAGAGCGTGTCACGAAGCGTGAGCGCGCCGAGACCGAAATCGTAAAGGACATTCGTCAAATAGAACATCAGTGCTCGCTCGCGCATGAAGAGCGCGAGCGCGAGCACCGCGAGTGCCGTGCACCAGCCGACGACGCGCCGGCGATGCGATCGTTCCACCGCCCCTGCGAGCGCCGCGGTGAGCGGTAGTGCGAATAGCCCGAGATAGCAGAGGCCGCGAAACCCGCAGTTGAGGACGCTTGCGACCGAGAGATCGCGGAGCTGGCCGAGCCGGGATCCGTATCCGATGGGAACGGCGCCGATGCTGACGATCCACACGTGGAACGCGAGAAAGGTGGCCGCGGGAACGAGTCCGGCGATGGCGGCCGCGCGCCGCTGCTCGGCCGCCGATCGCGTGCGCGCCGTCGCGGCAGCGAGGGCAGCCGCGACGGCGACGAGGATGCCCTGCTGTCGTACGAGGAGTGCCGCCGCGGCGGCCACGGACCCCCACGCCAGGAACGAGTCTCGTCGCTCGTTCAGTCCGCGCACGTAACCATATGCGGCGCCAACGACGAGAACTGTGAACGGCACGTCGGTCATGAACGTGAAGGCGAGATTCACGTACAACGGATTCAACGCGAAGAGCGCGGTGACCAATGCACACGACGGCCCGGCCACGTCGAGACGGCGCAGCAGTGAGAAGAAGGCGACGACACCCACCACCGCGAGTAGGACCGTCGACGCGCGGAGCACGGCGAACGAGAACCCGAACATCCGGCACAACGCGGCGCCGTACGCGGCCTGCAATACGAGACTCGCGGCCGTCCACGGCAGGAACTGCACGCTGCCGGTCGTGCACAGGGTGCGCGTCGTATAGGCGAACGACGCATCATCGCTGAGCGGAAACTCGCCGCGTACGCCGATCATGCCTGCCACCAGTGCACCGCCGAGCGCGATGATGACGACGCCGCGCGGGCCGCTCCACCGCGATGCGCGCTTCTCGGCTCGCTCGGCGACCGTCACGAGACCGACCTGTCATTCCTCGCAGCCGCCAG
>VBKW01000218.1 GCA_005879405.1 Deltaproteobacteria bacterium | reverse complement strand
CGAGATGTTTCCAGCCGTCGAGCGTCCGGAAAGGATGGTTGGCCGTTGCGACGATGCGTTTGCCCTGCGCAGTGCGCAGCTCGAACACCCGCTTTCGCCCGTTGCGCAGCACGCGCTCCACGGCGCGCGATACCAACCTACCCGCCGCGTCGAGCGCGTGGACGAAGAACGGACGCGGACGTGCGAACAGACCCTCGACGGTCGACCGCTCTCCCGTGAGCGCGTCGATGATGACCGTCTTTCCCACGACGCACTTGTTGAAACCGTAGGCCGCGAACTTCTCCATCTGGTCGAAGATGGTCGTCGCGAGCTCGGCCTTGATGCCCTGCTCGACCGCGCCCTCGCGGAAGCGGTCGCGCTCCTTGTCCATCTCCGCCTTCTTCTTCTTGCCCATCGCGCGCCGGAGGTTGTCGGCGTCGGCCATCGAGTAGCCGGCGAGGACGCGCGCGATCTGCATCACCTGCTCCTGGTAGACGAGCGTCCCGTAGGTCTCTTGCAGGATCTCTTCGAGGAGCGGGTGATCGTAGTCGACCGTGTCCTTCCCGTGCTTGCGCTTGATGAAGTCCTGATCCATGCCGCTGTCGAGCGGTCCGGGACGGAAGAGCGCGAGCGCGGCGATCAGGTCCTCGAAGCGGCTCGGGCGGAGCTGCGTCACCATCTTCCGCATGCCGCTGCTTTCCATTTGGAAGACGCCCGTCGTGTCGCCTTTGCAGAGGAGCTGGTAGGTCTTCTTGTCGTCGAGCGGCAGCGTCGCGAGATCGACGGGCTTGTCCTGGTGCTGCTGGATCAGCTCGACGATGTTGGCCAGCAACGTCAACGTCTTGAGACCCAAGAAGTCGAACTTGATCAGGCCGATCCACTCGACGTCGCCGTACGAGTATTGGGTGAGGACGGCGCGGTCCTTGTCGACGAAGAGCGGCAGGTTCTCGGCGAGCGGTCGGTCGGAGATGACGATGCCGGCGGCGTGCTTGGAGGCGTGGCGGAGGAGCCCTTCGAGCTTGAACGCGTAGTCGAAGAGCGGCTTCTCGCGCTCGCGCTCGCGCAGCTCCTGCAACCGCGGCTCGAGCTCGAGCGCCTTCTCGAGCGGATGGTCTTTCCCCTGGACGGGCGCCGGATAGAGCTTCGCGATGCGGTCGGTCTCGCCGAACGAGAACTCCAGGACCCGGCCGACGTCCTTGATCGCCGCCTTCCCCTTGAGCGTCCCGAACGTGATGATGCCGGCGACGCGATCCTCGCCGTACTTCTCGCGCACGTAGCGGATCACCTCGTCGCGGCGCTCGTAGCAGAAGTCGACGTCGATGTCGGGCATCGAGCGCCGACCGGGATTGAGGAAGCGCTCGAAGAGCAGGTTGTACGGCAGCGGGTCGAGGTCGGTGATGCGGAGCGCGTAGGCGACGAGGCTCCCCGCCGCCGAGCCGCGTCCCGGGCCGACCGGGATCCCCTGCCCTTTCGCCCAGTTGATGAAGTCGGAGACGATCAGGAAGTAGCCCGCGAAGCCCATCTTCTCGATGATCGCGAGCTCGGATTCGAGGCGCTCCCAGTACGGCGCAGCCAAGGCGCCTTCGAGCGGTGTGCGCTGCGCCCCGGCGCCCGCGGCGAGGCGCTGCTCCAGGCCGTGGCGCGCATCGCGGTCGAGTCGCTGCTCGAGCGTCTCGCCCGCGTCGACGCGGTACATCGGGAACTGGAAGCTCGTCTTCAGCTCGAGCTGGCAGCGGCGTGCCACCTCGACCGTGTTCGCGACCGCCTCCGGCACGTCGGCGAACGCCGCATGCACCTCGTCGGGTCCTTTCACGTAGAGCTGGTCGGTCTCGAACTTCCAGCGCGTCGGATCCGAGAGCGTTTTCCCCGTCTGAATGCAGAGCAGGACCTCGTGCGCCTTGGCGTCCTCGGGCGTGAGGTAGTGGCAATCGTTGGTGGCGAGCAGCGGAATCCCGAGGTCGCGGCCGAGCTGCTTCAGCATCTCGTTGCAAGTGACCTGCTGCGGGAGATGGTTGTCCTGGATCTCGAGGTAGAAGCGATCGCCGAAGAGCCTCAGATACTCGGTCGCGATCTCGCGGCCGCGCTCGTAGCTGCCGGCTTGGAACGCGCGGTTGATCTCGCCCGAGAGGCAGCCGCTCGTGCCGATGAGGCCGCCGTTCAGCTCCGCGAGCAACTCCTTGTCGATGCGCGGCTTGAAGTAGAAGCCCTCGGTGTAGGACAGCGTCACGAGCTTGCAGAGGTTGCGGTAGCCTTCGAGATTCATCGCGAGCAGGATCATGTGGAAGTTCCCGCCCGCCTCGAAGTCGTCCTGCCTGCCGACGACCTTCTGCTCCTTGCGCGACCGCGGCGCGAGATAGACCTCGCAGCCGAGGATCGGCTGCACGCCCGCCGCCGTGCACGTCTTGTAGAACTCGATCGCGCCGAACATGTTGCCGTGGTCGGTGATCGCCACCGCCGGCATGCCGAACGCCTTCACGCGCGGCACCAGAGCCGCGATCTTGTTGGCGCCGTCGAGGAGACTGTACTGGGTGTGAAGATGGAGATGCACGAAGCTCATCGACCGCCCCTCCTCACCGCGTCGCGTGCGGGGGAGGTACAATGCGCTCGGCCGACCCGAGCGTCAAGAAAATTTCTGCGCCACGAGCGCAATCGATCGCGCGTTTCCTCGACCGCGCGTAGGCGGCGCGCGGCCGCGTCAGCGATCGCGACGTCGGGTCGACGACACCGCGCGGACGGCGCGGGCCGGCACGAGGTTGCGCACCGGCCACCGCTCGACGGCGCGCGCCCACAGCCGATACATCACCGGCAGAACGACCAGCGTCAGGAGACACGCCGACAGCGTCCCGCCGACGATCACGACCGCGATCGGGCGCTGCACCTCGCTGCCGATCGCATGGCTCATCGCCGCCGGAACGAGACCGAGAGCTGCGAGCGACGCGGTCATCAGGACGGGGCGGAGGCGCTCGGCGCAGCCGTGGCGGATCGCGTCGTCGAGCGTGCGGCCGCCGCGACGCTGCTCGAGGATGCTCGACAGCACGAGCACGCCGTTCAGCGACGCCTGCCCGATGAGCGCGATGAAGCCGACCGCCGCCGAGACCGAGAGCGGCAGGCCCGCCCAGACGAGCCCCGCGACGCCGCCGACGAGCGCGAACGGCACCGTCAAGAGCACCAGCACCGCCGGCGCGAGCGCGCCGAACGCGTTGAAGAGGAGCGCCATCGTGATCAGCAGCGCGACCGGGACGACGAGCGTGAGGCGGTGCATCGCGCGCTCCTTGCTCTCGAACTCGCCGCCCCACTCGAGCGTCGTGCCGCCGGGGAGCGGCACGTGCGCCGCGACGCGCGCCCGCGCGTCGTCGACGAACGACCCGAGGTCGCGGCCGCGCACGTTCATGCGGATCCCGATGTACCGATGCCCGTTCTCGCGGCTGATCGCGGCCCGGCCGCGTCCGATCGACACGTGCGCCAACGTCTCGATCGGCACCATCGCGCCGCCCTGCACCGGTACCTGCAGGTTGCGGATCTTCTCGACGTCGTCCCGGGCCGCGGCCGGATAGCGCAGCACGATGTCGTGGCGACGCTCGCCGTCCCAGAACGTGCCGACGGGCTGCCCGCCGAGGGCCGCCTGCAGCACGTGCTGGAAGTCCTCGATCGTGAGGCCGTAGCGGCCGAGCGCCGAGCGATCGGGCTCGATCTGCAGCTGCGGGATCTCGCTGCTCTTCACGATCCCCAGGTCCGCGACGCCGGGCACGTCGGCGATCGTCGACGTGATGCGCTCCGCGAGGTCCTGCAGCTGGACGAGGTCATCGCCGTAGAGCTTGAGGGCGATCTGGCCGAACTGGCCGGAGATGTTCTCGTTGACGTTGTCGCGGATCGGCTGCGAGAAGTTCACCTCGATGCCGGGAACGACGCTCAGCTGGTCATTGATGCGGTCCATGCTGTCGTAGATCGTCGCGATGTCGTTCGGCCACTCGGCGGATGGCTTCAGCCGGACGTTGAACTCGAGGTTGTTCGGCAAGGTCGGATCGGTGCCGTCCTCGGGCCGCCCGAGCTGCGACATGATGCCCGCCACCTCGGGACGGCTGGCGATGATCTCGGTGATGCGGGGCACGAGGCGGCGTCCCTCGTCGAGACTGATGTTCGAGGGCAGCGTGAACGTCAGGTAGAGCGAGCCTTCGTTCAGCTCCGGCAGGAACTCGGAGCCGAGTCGCGACAGGCCGCCGGCCGCGACGAGGAGCGCGACCACGCTACCGGCGAGGACGAGGCGTCCGTGGCGCAGCGCCCACGAGAGCGTGGGCTCGTACCAGCGCTGGAAGAACGTCAGGACCGGCGACGTCCGGTGCCCGATCGGGCCGCGGTAGCAGAACGTCGCCAGCACCGGAACGAGCGTCAACGAGAAGAGCAGCGCGCCGACGAGCGCCGCGACCACGGTGTTCGCCATCGGCGCGAAGATCCGCCCCTCGACGCGCTCGAGGAGGAAGATCGGCACGTACGCGGCGATGATGATCAAGAGCGAGAACATCGTCGGCCGCACCACCTCGGCGACGGCGCGGTAGATGCGCTCGCCCCAATCCGCGCTCGGCGCCGGGTCGTGCCCGGAGAGCCGCCGGACGATGCTCTCGATGATCACGACGCCGCCGTCGACGATGATGCCGAAGTCGACCGCGCCCATGGACAACAGATTCGCGCTCATGCCGCGCAGCTTGAGGTAGAGAAACGCCGACAGCAGCGACAAGGGGATCAGCGCGCCGACGATGAGCGCCGCGCGCAAATCGAGGAGGAATACGAAGAGCACGAGCGTGACGAGGAGCCCGCCCTCGAGCAGGTTGCGCCCGACCGTGTGCAGGGTCGTCTCGACGAGATCCGTGCGGTCGTAGAACGGGTCGACCTTCACGTCGCCCGGAAGCAGGTGGTCGTTCAGCTCGACGATGGCGTCGCGAACGCGCGCCAGAACGACTGTGGGGTTCTCCGCCCGCCGCATCAGCACGATGCCTTCGATCGTCTCGTACTCCGTTCCGCGGCTGACGACGCCCTGGCGCGGCGCCCAACCATCGGCGACGGCGGCGACGTCGCGGACGACGACCGGCGTGCCGTCGTGGCTCGCGATCGGCGTCGCCGCGACGTCCTCGAGCGTGCGGAAGAGTCCTTGGCTGCGGATGACCAGCTGCTCGGCGCCGCGCTCGAGCACTCCGCCGCTCGCGTTCTTCGACGCCTTCGTGAGCGCCCCCTCCAGATCCGCGAGCGTGAGGCCGTACGCGGCGAGCCGTGCCGGCGCCGGCTGGACGTGCACCTCGCGGACGAGACCGCCGTAGCTCACGACTTCGGCGACGCCCTGCACGCGCAAGAGGCGCGGCCGCACCACCCAGTCCTGCAACGTCCGCAGCGCCATCGGATCACCGCCGCCGCCCGCCATCGAGTAGCGGTAGATCTCGCCGATCGGCGTCGCCAGCGGGCCGAGCGACGGCGTCACGTCGGGCGGCAGATCGGCGTCGCGCAGGCGCTCCAAGACCTGTGCGCGCGCGAAGAGCGCGTCGACGCCGTCGTCGAACGTGAGGGTCACGTTCGACAGACCGAAGAGCGAAAGATTACGCAGTCGGCTGACGCCGGGGGTGCCGTTCAGCGCGCGCTCGATCGGCAACCCGATCTGGCGCTCGACCTCTTCCGTCGGCTGGCCGGGGAAGAGTGTGATCACGGTCACCTGCGTGTCGGTCGGATCCGGAAACGCCTCGATGGTGAGCCCGCGGAACGCCACGAATCCCGCGACGACGACCACCGCCGTGAAGAGGAGCACCGCGGCGCGGTTGCGCAGCGACGCCTGGACGATGCGCGCGAACATGGGGCCGCTACTCGCGCGCCAGGTCGATCGCGTTCAGCAAGAGGATGGCGCCCTTCGCCACGTAGGTTTCGCCGGGGGCGAGGCCGGCCACGATCTCCGCCTTGCCGCCGCGCTGGTGACCGAGCGTCACCGGGCGACGCTCGAGGCGGCCCGGCTGCTCCGCACGCTGCACGAACACGAACGCTTGCTGGTCGTCGTTGACGACCGCCTCCGCGGGCACGACGACGCGCGGCTCGCCGCTCGTCGCGAACTCCACTTGGACGAACGCGTTCGGCCGCAGCGCGTGCTCGCCGTTCGGCACCCGCACCCGCACGTCCACCATGCGGCGAGTCGGATCGACGACCTCGCCGACGTACTCGACGCGACCGTCCAACGCGCGGTCCGGAGCGGCGGCCGAGCGAACTCGCGCCGCTTCGCCGACCGCGAGCATACTGACCTGGTCCTCCGGGACGTCGGCGGTGACGATCACCTCGCCGAGGTCGGCGATCACGAGCAGCGGCTCGGTGCGATCGGGCCCGACCTCCTGTCCCGCGAGCACCGTGCGCTCGACGATGACGCCCGCACGCGGCGCCGTGAGCCAGTAGAGGCTGGCGCCCCCGGGGCCGACGTCGAGGCTCCGCACCTTGAGCTCGGCGGCCGCGCGCGCGAGTCGCGTCTGCTCCAGCTCCTGCTGCGCGGCGACGAGATCCTTCTCCGGCTCGGCCTTGAGCGCGACCAGCGATTTGAGACGCGCGACCGTCTTCTCGCGCGCCCCCTCCTCGGCTCGCGATTGCGCCAGCTCCTTGTAGACGTCGACGAGCGCGGGCGAATGCACGGCGACGAGATGGTCCCCCTGCGCGACGCGCTGCCCGAGCCGCACCGCAACGGACTCGACGTGCCCCGCAAGCTGCGCGACGACCGGCTGCGAGCGTGCCTCGTCGAAGGCGACCCGCCCCGGCACCGGCTCCGGTGCGAGTGCGTCGGCGCGCGTGGCGGTTTCGAGGCTGAGATAGCTCCACGTCGGCGCGCCGGTGGTGACGTCGACGTGGTCGCCGGTGGCGGTGAACGTCGCCGCCGTCGCCGGCGGCGTCGAACTCACGTGGAAGTGTCGCCAGGTAACGACTGCGAGGACCGTCGCGACGCCGGCCAGCACGGCCTTTCGTCCAGCGTCGGCGGCTTCGCGCACCTTGAGCGCGGCGTCATACGCGTCGGCGTCGAGGTCGGTGCGATCGAGCAGGAGCTCTTGATGCGTGCGCTGCGCCAGCAGCACCTCGAGCTGCGACGTACCCCCCTGCCGCGCTGCTCCTTCCATCGAGCGTCGCACGGCGCGCGCTTTCGCGAGCGCCGCGCCGAGGTGCACGAGCCGCGTCGCCGCGAGCTCCCGCCGTCGCGCCGCCGCCGTGAGCGCCTCCGCCGCCGAGGCGACGATCGCCCGCCGGCTCGCCCTCGCCCGCGCGAGCGCCGTCTCGGCCGCCTGCAGATCGGCCTCGCCGCGGCCGAAGACCGGCAGCGGCATCTGCACCCCGAGCGCGGCACTGTTCCGCTGGTTCCCGGAGGCGACGAACGTGTCGTACGTGTACCCCGCGCGCACCGTCACGTCGGGAATGATCTTGCGGCGCGCCAACGTCGCTTGCTCGTCGGCGGCGCGGAGCGCGGCGTCGAGCGCCGCCACGTCGGGGCGCCGCGCGGCATACTCCGGCGACCACGCGCGCGGCAGGTCGGCGACGCGCGCCGCGCGGAGAAAGTCGCGGGCGCCGCGGACCGAGGGAAAGCGCGGACACGGGCCGGCGACGATCGCCGCGCAAGCGGCGCGCGCCGCCTCGAGATCGGCGAGCGCGGCATCACGCTGCGCGCGCAGACGCATGTGCTCCGCCTCGGAGCGCACGAGATCGGTCTCGGCGGTCTCGCCTTTCGCGACACGGGCGCGCTCGATCCGCAGCACGTCCTCGCCGGCGCGTACCTGGCCACTGAACACGCCCACGCGCACCTGGCTCTTGGCGATGTCACCGATGGCGCCGAGCAGCGCGAAGAACCGCGTCGCGAACGTCGCCAGCGCTTGCGCCCGGGCCTGCTCGAGTTGCGCCGCCGCGGCCGCCGCGCGCGGGCCGCGCTTCCCGAGCTCGACCAGCTCCGAGATGCCGACCGCATAGTTCGGTACGTTCCCGAGCGGATCGTGCAGATCGTGCGGATTCGTCACGCCGATCGGAATCGTACCCCAGGTGAAATCGAGCTGTGGATTCGGCAACGTCCGCGTCTTCCGCAGCTCGCTCGCGGCAGTCCCGACGCCGGCACGCGCCTCGATCACCTCCGGCGATTGCTCCCACACCGCCGCGGCCAACTTCGTCTCGTCTCCGTAATCCGTCACGTCGAGGGCAAGCGCGGGCGCGACGGCTCCGGCGGCGATCCCGCCGGCCACCCCCACCGCGCCGATCAGTTGCCGCAAACGCCGCACCCGCTTCATGTCCGTGTTTCGCTCGCCCTTGCGGTGGTGCACTGCATCGCTTGCGAATTAGTGCAAAGCGCGGAGGTCGTGAAGGGGGGTGCTGCGCACGCGGCTCCGAGTCGTCGACGGCACCGACGCGCGATCGCGCATCCGTCGGGCGGCACCGCGCATCTGCTGGGGCGCGGCGCAATTCTCCTGGACCGGGCGCGACGGGGTGGGTTACGCTACCCTGCGTTTTCCGGACCCGCATGAACATCACACAAGTCAACGTTCTGAACATCGGCCTGATGGTCGGGGCGTGCATCGCCGCGTTCCTGTTCCCGTTCGAGCTTTTTCTGTTCGCGTACGCCGTACTCGGGCCGCTGCACTACCTGACGCAGATCTCGTGGCTGCACTCGCGGGCGTATTTCGCCAACACTCGGCGCGACGGTGCCATCCTCGCCGCCGCCGCTCTTCTCCTCGTGCTGCTGCGCTACGCGTTGCCGCTCGAGGATCCCGCCGGAATCGCCAGCGCGGTAGTGCTCGTGACGTTCGCCGCCGCGCTCGCGTTCGCGGTCGTGATGTCGCCGCTCGCCAAGGCGCTGCTGATCGGGGCGGCGCTCGTCGCGGCCGCATGGGTGAGCGGCCTCGACGCGGCGCAAACGCTGCTCCTCACGTTCGTCCCGACGATCATCCACGTCTTCGTCTTCACGGCGGCCTTCATTCTCTACGGGTCGTTGAAGAGTCGGAGTCGAAGCGGCATCGCGTCGCTCGCGGTGTTCGTCGCATGCACGGTGAGCTTCTTCGTGTACCGCCCGGTCGGAGCGGCGGTTCTGCCGAGCGCCTACGTGCGGAACACGTATGCGCTCTTCGCCGACCTCAACGTCGCGCTCGCCGAATGGCTGCGCTTGCCGTCGCTCGCGGCGCCGGACGACCTCTATCGCTCGGCGACGGGCCTCGCGCTCATGCGCTTCATCGCGTTCGCGTACACGTACCACTACCTCAACTGGTTCTCGAAGACGTCGATCATCCAGTGGCACAAGATCCCGCCGCTCTGGAGCGCCGTGAACGTCGTCCTATGGCTGGGAGCGATCGCCCTCTATGCGTGGGACTACCGCATCGGCATGACGGTGCTCTTCGCCCTCAGCTGGTTGCACGTCCTCCTCGAGTTCCCGCTCGACCACCGTACGTTCGTCGGCATCGGCCGCGAGCTCGGCGGGCTGCTGCGTCCACCCGCGCCGGCGCACGCCTCCGCGGCGCTGGTTGCGGCGGCCGGCGGCGGACACGCCAGTCCGCGCCGCCACGGAGCGCGGCGATAGCGGCCTGCCGGCTCGACCGCCGATGAGGCGGCTCGTCCTCGTCGCGCCTCTTCTCTTCGTCGTCGTCGCGTGGCCCGCACTCGACGAGAACTCGGGCACGTACGACGAGCCGGTCCTCGTGAGCGCCGGCTACTCGTACGTCACACGCGGCGACTTCCGGCTGAACCCCGAGCATCCGCCGCTCGTGAAGACGCTGCTCGCGCTGCCGCTCCTCGCGACGCCGCCGACGATCGGCGCCGACGCCGAGCGCGCGTTCGCCGTCGCCGTCGATCGCCCCGACGTGCAGTACCTCGTCGGCGACCGTTTCCTGAACGTCGACAATACGCCGCAGCCGATCCTCTTCCGCGCCCGCCTCGTCGCGCTCGCGCTCGGGGCGGTGCTCGTCCTGCTGGTCGGCATCTGGGCCGCCGACGCGTTCGGCCCGCTCGGCGGCGCGCTCGCCGCGGGCGTCGCGGCGCTCGACCCGAACCTGCTGGCGCACGCCACGCTCGCGACCACCGACGTCGGCTTCACGCTCGCGTTCGTCGCCGCGCTGCTGCTCGCGCGGCGCACGTTCCGGCGCGCGACGGCGGGCGCGATCGTCGGCACCGGCGTCGCGATCGGCGCGGCGTTCGCCGCGAAGCACACCGCCGTGCTCCTGCTCCCGGCGCTCGCCGTGGTCGGCGTCGCGCGCGTCATCGACGCGACGCCGTGGCCGCGGGCGTTCCGGCGGCCTGCGGCGCGTGCGGCTGCACGCGCCGCGACGGTCGTCGTCGTTGTCCTCGGCTGGTCGGTCGTCGCGTGGGCCACGTTGTGGGCGGCCTATGGATCGCGCTACGCCGTCACGCCCACCGGATCACCGTCCGTGCAGATGGCGCAGTGGACGCGCCATCTGCGCTCGGAGCGGATCCTCGGCGACATGCTCGCACGCGGCGAGCCCGTCCCGGACGACGCCACGCTCGCGCGCGCCGTCGACGCCCGACCCCCGGCGGCGACGGAGCGGCTCGTCGAGCTCGCGGCGCGTCATCGCTGGCTGCCAGAGGCGTATCTCTTCGGCGTCGTCGTCGCCGCGGCGCAGGTGCAGCTCCGCAGCAACTACCTGCTCGGCACGATCGCCCCGACCGGTTGGACCTGGTATTTCCCGTTCGCGTTGCTGGTGAAGACGC
>VBKW01000216.1 GCA_005879405.1 Deltaproteobacteria bacterium | reverse complement strand
GCCCTCGGGGAAGACGACGACGCGCTCGCCGCGTCGCAGCGCGGCCGCAATCGCATCCTTCACACGGGCGGCGTCGCGGCAGTTGCCGCGCACGATGAACAACGTTCCGAACGCGGCGGCAATGGGTCCGACGATCGGCCAGCGCCCGACTTCCGCCTTCGCGACGAAGCGGGCGCAGCCGAGCGCGTTCAGGACGTGGACGTCCAACCACGACACGTGATTGGCGACCACCAGCACGGGGCCGCGCTCGAGCAACGCCTCGCCGCGTATCGTCACGTCGACGTGCAGCACGGCGAGCGTCCGTCGGGCGCAGTCGACGGCGAGCTCCGCCCGCGTCCCGGGGGCGACCCTCCGCCGTGACGCACGCGCCCAGGTGACGAGGGTCTGCGACACGAATCGACCGAGGCGGGCCGCGCGCGCGACGCGCGTCGTCACCGCCGGCCGAGGATGCGGCGGAAGAGCGTTCATGCCGGGAGCGCCTGACGTAGCAAGCGGCTGCGATAGCGGGGCGCCATGTGCGCGATCGACAGGATCAGGAGCAGGTCGGCGGTCTTGAACTGCTGGTCCCACGCCGGCTCGCTGCAGACGGTCGCGCCGAGTCGTACATAGGCCTTGATGAGCGGCGGCAACGGGAGGTCGTCCTCCGCCTCGGCGGTGATCGATTCGAACGGGAAACGCGCGCGCGGAAAGGCATGCCACTCGATCGGACTGCGATGGTCGCGCGTCAGCCGTCGACAGATGCTCGCTGCGCGTGCGGCGCCGTCGGCGAGGCTGACGCTCGCACAGCCGATCACGTACTCGCACCCGCGCTCGACGAGATGGCCGGTCAACCCGGCGAGGAGCAGCGTGATCACGCCGCCGGTGCGATACGCGGGATGGACGCACGCGCGGCCGACTTCCGCGATGCGAGCGCCCTGGCTGACGATGCGGCCGATGTCGAACTCGGTCGCGGAATAGTAGCCACCCGCTCGGCGCGCGCCTTCGGGTGTCAGAATGCGGTAGGTGCCGACGACTGCGTCCGTGTCGGAATCACGCACGAGCAGATGATCGCAGAAGCGATCGAACTCGTCGGCGTCGACTCCGCCCGCGGGCAGGTCGGCATGCAGACTCTCTCGGTAGACCCGCCAGCGCAGCCGTTGCGCCTCGAGTACCTCCGAGTCGTCGCGCGCGAACCCGATGCGAAAGCGAGACTGCTCGAGGCGCGCCTCGTTGTTGCCGTGTCGATTGTGTTCGTCGACGTGTGGCAAACGTGGCGAATGATACGAGCCGTAAATGACGATTTGATGAGGACGACGTGTGACCTACGTTAATTGTCGCCGTCGGCAGCGAGCGACCTCACACGGCACGCAGCGATATCACATCTCACAATGCGTCGTAGGGCGATTCATCGTTTTGTCATCATTCGTTTATCCTCGTGACAAAGAGGTCGGCGATATGGGCAACGGAGGAACAGATGAACATGACGAAAGCGCTGGAGAAGATCGCGGGAAGACGGCGTCAGGCGAACGAGCATCGCGACATCGTGTGTCATCGCTGCGGTACGGAATGCGTACTGCCGGCGTGGGCGCCCGTCGACGAAACCATCTGCATCGGCTGCGTACAGCGCCTCGCGGATCCACCGCGACGGCATGATCGCCCCGCGACGGCGGCGCGCGCGGCGGCGGAATGGTCGAACAAGGGAGCGGTCGCCGGTCCCGGGTACGGCGTCGTGACGTGCCCGCACTGCGACGAGGAGTGTATCGTCGAAGTAGGCGCGGCGGCGCGAACGGGGTGCGGCGCCTGCTTGCGGCCGCTCGGCGCGGGTCCGTTGCTGCGCGCGGACGTCGACGGCGGCGATCCGGCGCCGCACGCGCACGATGCGACGGCGGAGGACGACGAGCCGTTGCCACGGTACACGCTGCGCGCGCCTCTGGACGCCGTGATGTCGGCTCCCGAGGCGACGCGGTGATCACCGCGCACGTGCGGGCGCACTTGCGACGGGTGATCGCGCGTTGGTCGCACACGCTTCGCGATGCGTACGCCGAGCGCCGCACGCGCCGGCTCCAGCTGCGGCGGCTCGAGCGCATCTTCGGGTAGCCGCCCGGCCGCGTCGCGCTGCGAGTGTAGCCTGGCGCCGCCGACGCGTGCGACGGAACCGGGCACGCGATTCGAGGGGGAATTGTGTCAGCTCGTCGGGGCTGGCAGAAGCGGCACGCGACTACGCGCGCGTGCGCGAACCCACGGAGGACTCGAGCAATGAAGATCTACGACTTCGTTGGCGCCCCGAACCCGAAGAAGCTCCGCGTCTATCTCGCGGAGAAAGGCATCACGATTCCCTGTGAGCAGGTGAACCTTGTGAGCGGCGAGAACCGTCAGCCGCCGTTCTTGAAGAAGAACCCGCTCGGCGGACTTCCCGTCCTCGAGCTCGACGACGGCACCTGCCTCACGGAATCGTTGGCGATCATGCAGTACCTCGAGGAACTGCACCCGACGCCGCCGATGATCGGCACGACGCCGCTCGAGCGCGCGCGCGTCCGCGAAATGGAGCGGATCGTTGAGTTCGGCGTGATGTCGCGCGTCGCGACCGTCTTCCAGAACACGCACCCGTTCATGGCGAACCGGCTGAAGCAGTCACCCGACGCGGCGGAGAACGCGCGCAATCAGCTGGGGACGATTCTCAAAACGGTCGATGCGCGCATCGGCGAGAAGGCGTTCGCCGCCGGTGAGCGGCCGTCGATCGCCGACTGCACGCTCTACGCGGCGTTCGAGTTCGCCGACTTCGCACAGGTGCCGATCGACCCCGCGTGCACCAACCTCGCGCGCTGGTACGGCGACTTCAAGAAGCGACCGAGCGCGTCCGCCTGATTCGGGAGCGTCGAGGCGCGCGCCCGGCGGCCGGTCGACGTCACGCGCGCGCCAGACGCCGTAGCTCCTCTTCGAGCGGCGCCTCGTCGCGCAAATCGACGTCCGCCGACCCGACGACCTCGAGCGGAACGCCGGCGCCCACGACGTCGAGCGTCGCGGTCGGGTGCTCCGCGAGGAGCTTTGTCCGCATCCGTCCGCACGACATGTTCAGCATGTCGCAGACGTTCGCGAACGAGTACGGCCAGCGCCGGTCGTTCGACGCCACCCAGCGCCGTGCCTGAACGTAGAGCCGCTGCGGCTCGGGCGCGATCGCGCCGCGATGGCGTTGCAAGTCCTCAACGGCCTGCTCGAGGACGGCGAGCGCGAGCTTGAACTCGGCGGAACGCTCTTGTGTGCCGCACCACAGTTCGTGAAACTGGGCAGGCGAGACGGTATCAGGAGTGCAATGGTCGTCGGCGACGCCGGCCTCCGAAATCGTCGTCTTGGTCTCGATGGCGATATCCTCCACGTCGATCATGCGGCGCGCGGATTTTTCGCGCGAGTATCGACTTAAATGATACTGTAACCATCGTACGACGCCTGGCGAGCGGTCCGCTCGCAGGGGCCGCCGGATGCACGCGATACGGCGGCTACGTGAACACGATGCCGCGCGATCCTTATGCGAGGCCGTGACGTTCGCGGCGCTGACGTCGCCACTCCAGAGCGCCGCCGCCACCACGGCGTCGCCGTAGAATCGCCGTCATCGAAACTTCACGCCACGCGTGATTGCACGGCGCGCGGCGCGCGGGCATTGCAGGATCTTCCAGCGCCCGGGGCTCTCACTCACTCTTCCCACGACGGTTGCGATGCGCCGCTCCGCAGCGCGGAGCGGCGCGCATCGCGACTTGTGTCGCGCTCGTGACGCTCATACTACCCCCGCATGGACGCCGCCGCGCCGCCCGAGGAGATCAAGCTCTACTTCGACTACAAGAGCCCGTTCGCGTTTCTCGCGAGCGGTCCGGCCTTCGACCTCGACCGACGCTTTCGCGTACGCGTGCGGTGGATTCCGTACCAGCTGCGCATCAAGGGCAAGGGCGAGCGCAGCCAGAACTCGGAATGGAAGGCGAAGTACTCGTACCTCGACGCGCGCCGCTTCGCGACGCCGCGCGGACTCGTCATCAAGGGGCCGCGCAAAGTGTACGACACCGAGCCGGCGCTGATCGGCGCGCTCTTCGCGATGCATGCCGGGTGTTTCCAACGCTACACCGAGGAGGCGTACGCGCGCTTCTTTCGACGAGAGCTCGAGCTCGACGTCCCGACGGCGATCGCGGCGCTCCTCGCGGAATGCGGCGCGTCCGCCTTCGAGTACGAAGCGTTTCTCGCCGGCGAGGGCGCACGCGAGTACGCACGGTGCGTCGCCGAGGCGGAGGCGGACCACGTCTTCGGGGTGCCGCTCTTCCTCTTCCGCGACGAGCCGTTCTGGGGCCACGACCGCCTGCCGCTGCTCGAGGCGTGCCTGCGCGAAAGCGGCCTCGAGCGCTAACGCCGCGCCGCCGCGTCTGACGTTTGCCGCGCCGGCGTGATGTCACCAGAATGCGCGGCACATGCGCGGCGAGCGGGGCGGCACGTACTACGGGTGGCGGATCGTCGCGGTCGCGTTCCTGACCCACTGTCTGACCGTCGGCTGCGTCTTCTACAGCTTCGGCGTCTTCTTCACGCCGCTGCTGCACGAGTTCGGCTGGTCGCGCGCGCAGCTGTCGTGGG
Organism: Deltaproteobacteria bacterium; assembly: GCA_005879405.1. GTDB lineage: Bacteria > Desulfobacterota > Binatia > UTPRO1 > UTPRO1 > DP-19. The sequence continues at coordinate 8,770 of VBKW01000216.1, read as the reverse complement.
GCTTCTCGTCGATCTCGATCTTCGGCGCGCTCTACTCGCCGTTCGTCGGCCGCGTCGTCGACCGCTACGGGCCGCGGCCGTCGCAGCTCTTCGGCGTCGTCGTGCTCGGCACGACGTTCATGCTGCTCAGCCGCGTGCACTCGCTCTGGCAGTACTACGCGCTGCTCGCGCTCTTCCTCTCGCTCGGGTCGAGCTCGCTCGGCCCGATCCCGAGCAATACGGCCGTCGCCGGATGGTTTCTTCGCCGCCGCGGGCGGGCGCTCGGGCTCGCGACCGCGGGTATCTCGATGGGGGGCGTCGTCTTCGTGCCGTTGGCGCAGACGCTCATCGAGCGCGTCGGCTGGCGCGGCGCGTTCGTCGCGATCGGCGCGACGGTGATCGCCGCCGGTCTTCTCCCGGTCGCGCTCGTCATGCGCAAGCCGCCGAAGGAGCTCGCCGCGATCGAGCGCGGCACGCCGGGAGGGCCGTTCGATCTCGCGGCCGAGCTGGAGCGGTCGGTCACGGCACGCGAGGCGATGCGGGACCGCAACTTCTGGCTCATCGCGCTCGCGTTCTCGTTGACGGTGATGGGTCTCTCGGCCGTGCTGCTGCACCAGATCCCGCTCCTCCTCGACCTCGGCGTCGACCCGTCGCACGCGGCGCTCGCGCTCGGGGCGACGGCGGGTGTCGGCGTCGTCGGCAAGCTCGGGTTCGGCGCGCTCCTCGATCGCTTCGAGCAGCGACGGGTGATCGTCGCCTGCTTCCTCCTCCAGGCGATGGGTCTCGTGCTGCTGCCGTTCGCGCGCGTGCCGGCGGTGCTCGTCGCGTACGTTCTCGTGTACGGCTACGCGATGGGCGGCAACGCGACCTTGCAGGCGACGATTCTCGGCGAATGCTTCGGCCGGCTGCACTACGGCGCGATCGCCGGCCGCATGAGCCCGTTCATCGTCTTGTCGCAAGCGGCCGCGGTGCCGTTCGTCGGCGCGATCCGCGACCGCACCGGCACCTACACGCCTGCGATCGCGCTGATTGTCGTCCTGACGCTCGCCGCGGCGCTCTGCATCTCACGTCTGCGCGTGCCGGAGCGCGGAACGCGCGCCGCTCGCGCTCACGCGACGTCGCACGACGTGGCGGCACGAGCGGCTGCGGCGGGGCGCGCTCACCCCGGTACCGGTGGCGACTCCAGCGTGTAGTTGGCGACCTTCCACGCGCCGCCGTCCTGCCGCAGCGTCAGGATCAACCGCTGCGTGAACGTGTCGGCGCCGTCGGGCGAGACGTGCAGGTCGTACACCAGCGATGCGCTCTCGTCCTGCGCGGCGCCGAGCTGCACGAAGGTGTAGTGGACCGCCGGCTGGCGTGTCGACTCGTCGATCGCTTGTCCGGCTTTGAGGCGGATCTCCTCGTCGATCTTCGAGGCGGCGAGTCCGGTCGCGAGCTCGCGCGCCGACGGCTGATCGATCTTGATGAAGAGCGCGTCGATGAAGCGCTCGGCGAGCGCTTGCCGCGGATCCGACGAGTGACAGCCGCCGGCGACGGCGAGCGCGGCGACGAGCGAGACGACGCGAGCGAACAACTGCATCGAGCGCGGATGTTAGCGGAACGTCCCCACCGATGCTAAGGTCGCCGTGTGCCGGGCGACGACTTCACGCACACCGGTCAGACGAACGGCGCTCGACGGCGTTCGCGCTCGCGGCGCGCGACGATGCGTGACGACGATCGGCCGCGCGGCTTCGAGCCGGATCGGATGCGGCGCTTGTGGAGCGACATCGATCGCTCCCGCGACAATCTCGGGCTCGGAACGCAGCCGATCGCGCCGTCGTCGCCATGGAGCGTCGGCGCCGTCGTCGGCTACGCCGCCGGGCTCGCGACCGACGCCGTCGACAGCGTCCTCGGCTGGACGCGCGTGCTGGCGGCGCCGATGCGGGTGCTCGCAGCGCCGAGCCGGATGTTGACGTTGCCGACGCGCGTCCTCACGGCGCCGACGCGCGCGATCGGCGAGGTCGTGCCGTGCGTGCGGCGGCTGACGATCGTCGGCGGCCTCTTCGAGTAGCTCAGGCGAAGACGCGGTAGTCGACGGTCGGAAAGAGCGCGTCGGCCGCGGCAATCGCGTCGAGCCATGCGACGTCGATCGTGTCGCGATCGACGTCGTCGGCGAGGCGGGTGAAGCGTGCGAGGTGGTCGGTGACGCGCTTCGTGGCATAGGCGACGGTCGTGCCGCGCGAGATCATGAACGGCCAGTCACTCGCTTGCGCGAGCATGAGCTCGCGCGCCGCCTGATCGAGCGCGCGGCGTACGGCGCCTTCGGCGGTCGCGTGCCGTCGCGCCAGCACCACCATGCGTTGCGCCGCATGATGGAGGTGACGATAGATCCAGTCGTTCGCCTCGGTGAGCCACACTTCGTGGTGGCCGCGCGCGCCCCAGGTGCCGGGGTTCGGCTCGGTGACTTGATTCGTCGGATACGCGTCGAGATATTCGTCGGGCGTCACGAGTCGCAGCCGCGCATCGGTTGCGATCTCGCGACAGAGCAGCTCGAGCCAGAGCGGGCCCTCGTGCCACCAGTGGCCGAAGAGCTCGGCATCGAACGGCACCGTCAGGAGCGGCGGACGATCGAATGCCTCGGCGAGACGTGCGGTCTCGCCGGCGCAGAACCCGACGTAGTGCGCGGCGTGGCGGGCGGCGGTCGCGCGCGCGAGCGCGGGATCGTACGGCTCCTTCCGATCGCCGGCGCCGGTCACGCGATGATACTTGAGGCCGGTCGCGACGCGCTCGCCGGTCGGCGGCAGATACGGCCGCACGTACTCGTACGCGAGGTCGAAGCCGATGTCGCGATAGAAGTCGCGGTACGCCGGATCGCCGGGGTATCCGGCCGTCGCGCTCCAGACCTGCGTCGACGCGGCGGCGTCGCGCGCGAACGCCGCCACTCCCGCCGGACAATAGATCGGCGCGTAGACGCCGTACGCGGGTGCCGACGAGGCGAGCGCGACCGCGTCGCTCTCGACGCAGACGAAGCGGACGTGCGCGGCCGCGAGGGTCGTGTCGAGCCCGGCGAAGTAGCCGCACTCCGGCAGCCAGAAGCCCGCGGGCTCACGACAGAAGACGCGGCGGAACTCCGCCATGCCGACCGCGACTTGCGCCGTCACCGCTTGCGGCGTCGGCGCGAGCAGCGGCAGCAAGCCGTGCGTCGCGGCCGTCGTCATGAGACGCACCACGCCGGCGTCGGCGAGATGGGTGAACCCGCCGATCAGGTCGCCGTGATGGCGGTCGACGAGCCGACGGCGCGCCGCCGTGAACGTCGCGTGGTGCCGTGCCGCGAGCGGCTGGAACCGCGCGTCGTCGCGCGTGCGATGCAGCTCGCGCTCGGCGAGCTCGATGCGGCTTTCGAGGTGACGCAGGTACCGCGCTTGCAGCAGCGGGTCGAGGAGCATCGCGCAAAGCGGCGGCGAGAGCGAGAGCGCGACGCGACAGGGGACCTCGTCGGCGGTGAGACGCTCGAAGGTGTCGAGGAGCGGCAGGTACGACTCGGTGATCGCCTCGAAGAGCCACGTCTCTTCGAGGAACGTCGCATGCTCGGGATGGCGCACCCACGGCAGGTGCGCGTGCAACACGAGCGCGACGAGACCCTGCTCACCGGCCACGATGGTGCGGGGCGCGCGCCTCCGGCGACGGCGCGCCCTCGCCGGCGCGCGACTCCGCGGCTTCGGAGGACGGCGCGCGGCGACGCAGATCCGCGGAGGCGGGCGCCCGCGACGGGCGGCCGTGAATCTCGGCCGACGCCGGAGCGCGCGCCGGGGCGTGCGTCGTCCCGGCGGCGGGCGCGCCCCGCGGCGCCCCTGTCTCCTCGACCGCGAGCCGTGCCGGCGCGTCGGGGGCAACGTGTGCGCGTCCCGTACCCTCGACCCGCACCGTCATCCAGCGCGCCGGCTCGCTGCCGGGGGCGTCGGCGCGCGGCGTCGTGACGGTCGACGATTGCACGCGGCCCACGAAGGTGCCGTCGGCGCGACGCCAGCCGAGCTGCGCCCGATACGTGCCGTCGGAGCGCGCGACCTCGACGTAGCGCGAGCCGACGAGGCCCTCGACGTCGAAATCGTGATGCCGCCACGGCCGCGCCGCCTCGAAGTCGAGCAACGTCAGATCCTCGATGCGCAGCACGAGACGCGTGTCGCGGACCCCTGGCGGATAGTCGAAGCCGGGCGCCAGGTCCCAGTACGCGAAGAGCGTCCCGGGATCGCGCGCCAACAGCACCAGCCGGTCGTCGCCGTAGCTCGCCGGTAGCGGCGGAGTTTTCGCGAACGCGTCGCGCAGCGCCGCGGCATCGTCCGCCGTGCGCGGCGCGGACGCGGAGCGGCGCCTCTCGTCGTGGCGGCCGTGAGCAGACGCGCGGCCGTCAGTCGCCGGCGGTCGCATGTTGCCGTCGTCGGCGTCGCCGATCATGGACCCGAGGGCGATGCGCGCGCCGCGGAGCGCGCTCGCGATCAGCTCGAGCGCGTACCCGAAGAGGACCTCGCCGGGGTGGGTACGCACAGCTCGAAGCCTATCGAGCAGCTGGCACACGGTCAAAACGCCATCGCGCGCCGACGAGCCGGTGCGTCGAAGCAACGCCGCATCGTCACGGTCGTGCGCGGAGCCAACGCGGCGTCGTCAGCAGTGCGGCGAGCTCGCGACCAGCGTCGCGCTGCCGTCGACGTGCGGCAGCAGCGCGGCATGGCGCGCCGTATCGGGAAAGGGGCGATTCGCCAAAAAGACGCGCCCGGAGACTCCCTGCCACCAGATGCAGGCCGGCTCGCTCAAGTGGGCCTGGATGCGATCGAGGTACTTCGCCTTGGTGAGCAGGCCGACCGGCGCCTCACCCTCGAGCGCCGCCGCGACGGACTCCGGCGAGCGCGCGCGCGTGAGTCTGCGGCCGCCGTAGAAGGTGAACGAGTGGCCGCGGGTTTTGAACGCGAGGATGCGCGCATCCTCGGGCAGCGCTCGCGCAACCTCCGCCGCCGCGCGCAGGCTGCTGAACTCGTTCACGATCGGCACTCCGGCGCGGTAGAAGAGCATCTGCGAGGCGAGCGCGGCGACCGCGATCAGTGCCGGCGCGAGCTGCCACCGCCGCGTGCGCGCGAGCACGAGCGCCGCGAGTGGGAAGATCAGCAACGTCAGCGCGGATGCGGCGCGCCAGGCGTAGCTCGGATACGTCACGGCGACCCCGATCGCGATCGCGACCGTCAACCCGAGGAGCGCCACCGCCCAGAGAAGCGTCGGCAGCATAAGCGCGCGCACACGAATCACCGCCGGCGCGGCGATCGCATCGCGGAGATACGCCGCGACGAGGAGCGCCAGCGGCGGGAAGAGCGGCAGCATGTAGGTCGCGAGCTTGGCGCGTGAGATCGTGAAGAACACGAAGACGACGACGGACCAGGAGAGCAGAAACAGGTCGAGATCGTGGCCGTGACGCGCGCGCTGCAGCGCGCGCCGAAACGCACCCGGCAGGAAGAGCGCCCACGGCAGGAACGTCAGCGGCAGCACCCAGAAGTAGAACCAGAAGGGCTCGCTGTGGCCCACGCCGCTCGCACCCTCGAAAAAGCGGTCGACGTTCTGGCGCCACAGGAAGGACCAGAGATACTCGGGGGCGCGGAACGCCGCGATGACGTACCAGCTTCCCGCGACCGCGAGCGCCACCGCGAGGCCAAGACCAGGCCGAAAGCGTCGCAGCCTGCCGTACTCGCCGGTGAGCGCGCTGAACGTGCCCAGCACGAGCACCGGCAGGATGATCGCGATCGGACCTTTGATGAGAAGCCCGATCGCGGGCAGCACGTAGAGCGGCCACGTCGGTGCGCGTTGCGGCGCCAACGCCGATGCGCCGTTTTCATCCGTCCAGACGACGTACGCATAGTAGAGCGTGGCGGTGACGAGGACCGTGAGCAGCATGTCCATCCGGACCGAGCGCCCGAGGGCGACGAACTCGCCCGCGGTTGCGAGAATGACCCCCGCGCCGATCGCCGCACGCGGGCCGAGGCGGCGCCACGCGAAGCCGACCGTCGCCGCGATCGTCAGCACCGCGGAGAGCGCCGCCGGGAGGCGCGCCGCCCACTCGCTCATCCCGAAGACGCGGAAGCACCCGGCGACGATCCAGAAGAAACCGGGCGGCTTGTCGTAATAGTGCGCGAAATCGAGGGTAGGGACGATCCAATTATGGGTGAGGAGCATCTCGCGCACGGTCTCGGCGTAGCGTCCCTCACCGGGATCCCACAGGCGCGCGCGTCCGAGATCGAGCCCGAATGCCAGCCCAACCGCGGCGGCGAGCGCGACAAGTCCCGCCGCCCGACGAAGGCGCTTGCTCGCCAAAGAGGGTGCGCTCAGCACCGGGGCCGTTTAGCACGCAAATGCCGTGCCGTCCAATATGGTGAGACGTCGGATCAACCACGTGCGCGCGGTCACGAGCGGGTCGGGATCGCGGTCGGTCGCGAGCGTCAGGCGAGGCGCGTCGCCGACGGTGAGCGGGTCGAACCGCCGCGCTTGCGCGTCCGCAATCGCGACGGTCGCGTCCGACGCATCGTCGCCGCGCGCGGCACGCGAGCGCAGGCGATCGTGGATCGTCGCGGTCGCGGCGCGGCACTCGATCCAGAAGAGCGGGACGCCGGCGCCTGCCGCGAGCACGCGGACCCGGTCGCGGTCGGCACGACGCTGGAACGTGGCGTCGAGCACGACGCTGCGCCCGGCGGCGAGCGCCCGCGCCGCGTCGGCGACGAGCGCGCCGTAGACGGCGGCGGAGTGGGCCGGCGAATAGAGCCGCGCGAGCGCCGCACGCGTCGTGGGGCGCGCGAGCGGCGCCAATCCCGCAAGCTGCTTGCGCACGACGTCCGAGCGCAGCCCCACGAAGCCCGTCGCCTCGCCAAGCGCGGTCGCGAGCCGCGACTTGCCGGTGCCGCTCAGTCCCATGACGACGACGAGCACCGGGCCCTGCGCCTGCCACGCGCGACGCGTCGCGAGCGCCACGTAGCGGCGCGCGTCGGCGCGCTGCTGCGCGCGCTGCGTCGCCTCGATCTCCGCCTCGGCGGCCGTGAGCGTCGCCACGAGCGCGCGTACCGCGGCGCGATAGGCGCGAAAGAACGGCAGCACCGTCGGCAGCTCGGCGTCGCCGCTGGCGCGGACGTAGGCCGCGACGAGCGCGTCGGCGAGCGCGGGTGCGTCGAGGAAGTCGAGCTCGGACGCGAGGAAGGCGACCTCGGATGCGACGTCGCAGGTTCGGAGGCGCGCGCTGAACTCGACGCAGTCGATGATCGGCAGCGCGTCGGTGCAGCAGATGTGATCGGCGCGAAGGTCGCCGTGGCCCTCGCGCACCCGTCCGGCGTCGCGGCGCTGGCGCAAGACGGGCGCGATGCGCGCGAGCGCCGCCGCCGCGAGGAGGCGCAGATCCGCGACCGCTGCGGCGTCGACGCTCGCTGCGTCACCGGCAGCGTTCGGGGCGCCCGCATCGGGCGTGTCACGGGACGTCGCCAATCCGTCGAACGTCTCGCGCAGCGTGCGCGCGATCTCCTCGGGGCGGGCGGATTCGGTCGTCTCGGGACGCGTGCTCGGGTCGGCGTGGAAGGCGGCGATCTTCGCCGCGATGCGCTCGAGAAGGGCGTCGTCCACCTCCCCGCGCTCGACGACGGCGCGGAGCAATCGCTCGGGCGGCAGGCGCTCCATCTGCACCGCGTACTCGACGGCCGTGCCCCTCGCACCGACGCGGTACCCGTCGGGTGTGTGCACGATCGGAACGACGCCGCGATAGACGGCCGGCGCGAGCCGCCGGTTGAGCCGCACCTCCTCGTCGCAAAAGTGCCGGCGGCGCTCGAGCGTCGAGAAGTCGAGGAACGAGAACCGCACCGGCTTCTTCAGCTTGTACACGGCGTCACCGGCGAGAAAGACGCACGAGATGTGCGTCTGCACCACCTCCACCTTCGGCGGCCGCTGCGGATACGCGCGCGGATCACACAGTCCGGTGATGAGCGCCGGGTCGATCGGGGCCGTCGCCATAGGGAATTTTTCTCCGCCATGTAGGGATTGCGCGCAATGGGCTCACATGCGCGCGCGGCGGTACACTCGTCCTCGCGGGAGGAACGCGACATGATGTCGAACCTCGGAACACGGGCGGCCCCCGATCTGCAGCGTGAGCTGGCACGCGCCTACGATGGCGACGTGCCGCCTCCGTACTACTGGCAGTTACCGGCGTCGCCTCCGCCTGCCCACGGGCGGCGTCATCCGGGAGAGATTCCGACCGCGCTGCCGTACTCCGTGCTTCCGGCGGAGCTGCATCGCCTGCGCGCGGTCTCGCTCGACGAGGTCGAGGAGCTACTCGAGCGTCGCGCCCGCCGCGAGGAGCTCGGCGGCTGATCGTTGCAACTCGGCCGTGCGCCGAAGCTGCACGTCGGGCAGCTAAACGCGCGAGACTGGTCCTCGTGCGCCCTGGTGACGGTAGCTTGTCGCCCCGCTGATGATGGGGCGGCTCCACATGCGGAAGAGCACGATCATGCGCGCCTGCTCCGCGCTCACCCTGCTCACGATCGTTGTGCTGACGTGCCGCTATCAGTGCGCTCGGGCTGATGGTTGATAGAATTTCTAGCCGGCTCATCGGTCGAGCTGGTTCTCATAACGTCCAAAGTCGGACAGGGCCCTTGTACTGCTGTTTGCCACAGCTCTGCTTGGCAGTAGCGAAAAGGGAACGGGTAGCTGAAAGCTGGCCTCGACGGTCGTGCGCGGCGCGAACCTGACGGTCGCAGGCCCTCCCACATTCTGGGGTTCCCCACAGGAGGATAGCGAGATG
>VBKW01000215.1:2860-6739 GCA_005879405.1 Deltaproteobacteria bacterium | reverse complement strand
CCGGAGTCCTCGAGAGATCCGAGTCGCAGCGCCATGTCTACGCCCTCAGCGACGAGGTCCTCTCGGCGGTCGGATATCTGCAAATCGATCCGCAGCTGCGGATGCTGCGCCATGAACGCCGGCAGATGCGGGATGACCTCGCGGGTCCCGAATGCGCCCGACATCGCGACGCGTAACGTGCCGTGCAGACTGTCGACGCCTCTGGCCGCATTCTCGGCCTCGTCTAGATCGCCCAAAATCTGACGGGCGCGCTCGAGCAGGACGCTGCCGGCATCCGTCGGTGTCACGCGGCGCGTGGTGCGCAGGAGCACCTTGACCCCGAGTCGAGACTCCAGGCTCGCGATCATGCGCGATACCGACGGCTGGGAGACCCGGAGCTCGCGCGCGACGCGCGAGAAGCTGCCGGTCTCCGCGGCACGTACGAAAGCGCTCAGCTCCTGTAGGCGATCACTCATGCAGTCCGCGTGTAAGTCTTATGCGGAGCGCTCGTCTAGCGCACACGCGCCGCAGGGATCATCCTCCGTTTCAACCAAGGGGGTGCACCATGAAATTGCAGAACAAGGTCGCCGTGATCACCGGCGGCAGCAGCGGCATCGGCCTCGCCACCGCCCGGCGGTTCGTCGACGAGGGCGCGCACGTCTTCATCACCGGCCGCCGCCAATCGGAGCTCGACCGGGCGAAAAGAGAGATCGGCCGCAACGTGACGACCGTGCCGGGCGACGCCGCGAATCTCGATGACCTCGACCGGCTCTACGAGACGGTCGCCGCCGAACGGGGTGTCGTGGACGTCGTCTTCGCCAACGCCGGATTCGTCGAGCTCGTGCCGATCGACAAGGTCACGCCCGAACATTTCGACAAGACCGTCGGCATCAACTTGCGCGGCCTGCTCTTCAGCGTGCAGAAAGCGCTGCCGCTGATGAAGCACGGCGGCGCGATCGTCCTCAACTCGTCGGTGGTCGGCGTGATGGGGCTTCCCGGGCACAGCGTCTACGGCGCCACCAAAGCCGGCGTGCGCTCGTTCGCGCGGACGTGGGCCGCGGAGCTGAAGGACCGCGGCATCCGCGTGAACGTCGTGAGCCCCGGCGCCACCGACACGCCGATCATCGACGGACAATTCACGAGCGCACGGCAGGCCGACGCGGCGAAAGCCGCGTTCGCGGAGCAAACGCCGCTCCGTCGCATCGGACGCCCCGAGGAGCTGGCCGCGGCGGTCCTCTTCCTCGCGTCCGACGACAGCAGCTTCATCACCGGTATCGACCTGCAGGTCGATGGCGGCCTGGCTCAGGTCTAAGGGGTTAGGCGCGGAGATGCGTGCGGACGTCGATCTCCGAGGTCAAGGTCCGGTGGACGGGACACTTCCCGGCGATCTCGAGGAGCTTCGCTCGCTGGGCGTCCGTCAGCGCCCCGCTGAGCTCGAGATCGATCTCGATACGATCGAGCATGCCCTCACGGGTCTCGCAGTCGGCGCAGTCCGCGGCATGGATCTTTCCGTGCCGGAGGCTGACCGTCACGGTCTCGAGCGGCCACTTCCTGCGCCGTGCGTAGAGCCCGACCGTCATCGAGGTGCACGAGCCCAGAGCGCCGAGCAGGAGGTCGTACGGGTTCGGCCCTCCGTCCGCTCCGCCCTCTGCCGTCGGCTCGTCGGCCGTCAACCGATGCGGTCCGACCGCGATGTCTTGCGCAAAGCCGTCAGCACGACCGCGTACGATCACTTCGTTCATGGGGTCGTTCTCGTCCTTCAGCCGACCTTGCGCAAATTCTAGGGCGTGAAGACGAAGCCGTGCACGACGATCTCGACCTCTTGGCCACGCGGCGGGCAGGCGCGCGCAAACGCCACGACCGGTCGGTCCCGTCGTCGTTTACAAGGCCGTTCCCCACGAATGTACCCGCAGCGCCGCGTCAGCGCCGCAAATGCGTCGCGCGCCGCCGGCACGTGCGTTGCAGATTCAGGAGTGCGCCTCGCCCAAGTAGCTCCGCTGTACGAAAGCGTTCCTCCCCATCTCTACGGCGGCACCGAACGCATCGTCAGCTATCTGACGGAAGAGTTCCTCCGTCGCGGCCACGAGGTCACGCTCTTCGCGAGCGGCGATTCCGTCACGGGGGCGCGTCTCGTCGCGGGGGCTTCGCGCGCGCTGCGCCTCGATCCCATCGTGGTCGACCCCCTGCCGTACCACATCGCGCAGATCCAACGCGTCGCCGCGCTCGCGAGGCGCTTCGACGTCATCCACAATCACATGGACTACATCGGGTTGCCGTTGACGGCGTTGGCGGACACGCCGGTCGTGACGACGCTGCACGGGCGGCTCGACATGGCCGACCTGCCGATCGTGTTCGCCGCGTATCCGAGCGCGCCGCTCGTCTCGATCAGCGACGCGCAGCGCGGGCCGTTGGCGTCCGCCAACTGGTACGCGACCGTTCATCACGGCCTCCCGGTCACGAGCTTCGCGAAGGGACGCGGCGACGGAGGCTACCTCGCGTTTCTCGGCCGCATCTCTCCGGAGAAAGGCGTCGATGCGGCGATTCGCGTCGCCGCGGCGGCCGGCCTGCCGCTCAAGATCGCTGCGAAGATCGACCCCGTCGACCGCGCGTACTGCGAGGAAACGATTCGCCCGCTGCTCGGCGGTCACGTCGAGTTCCTGGGGGAGATCGGCGGCGACGACAAGGCGCGGTTTCTGGGAGGCGCGCGCGCGCTGCTCTTCGCGATCGACTGGCCGGAGCCGTTCGGATTGGTGATGATCGAAGCGCTCGCCTGCGGCACGCCGGTGATCGCGCGCCGGCGCGGCTCGGTTCCCGAGGTGGTGCAAGACGGGGTAACGGGCTTCGTCTGCGACGACGAGGCATCGATGATCGAGGCGGTGCGCCGGGTCGACACGATCGATCGTGCAACCTGCCGGCGCGTCTTCGAGTCGCGGTTCAGCGACGTGCGCATGGTCGACGACTACGAGCGCGTCTACTGCGACGTCCTCGCGTCGCGCGCGCCGGAGCTCGCGTCGTCGACGGCGGCGGCGCCGTCGACTGCGGCGGCACCCTGATCGGCGGCGCGGGTCATTTGCATCGCGCATTGTCGGCACTCGATCTCCCGACTCTCCGCGCCGCCGCGACCCTGCAACGGTGATTGCTCCTCACGTCTCCGTCTCCTTAGCTCGGAGCTGCTCGTCTTGTGCGGCGAGCAGAGGGGGATGCCATGCGAAGGGTGCCGTGTCGTCTGTCGATCTACGTCTTCAGTGCAGGGATCATGCTCATCACCAATCCGGCGGTCGGCCGCGCGCAACTGCTCGGCGGTCTCCTCGGGCCGAGTGCGTGTACGTCGTCGTCGAGCGATTGCGCGATCGGCTCGTTCAGCGCTCCGTTCGCGGAGCCGACGATCAACGGCGTGCCGACGAGCGAGAAGTGCATCACGGACGCAACGGGAAACAAGGTCTGCAAACCCGCTGCGGGCACGCTGGCGCTCTTGCGCGACGGCCGCTTCCTCTACTTCGACGCGCTCGAAGGTACGGAGAACGTCAATCTCAGCATCGTCACCGATTTCGGCACCGTCAGCGTCAACGACCAGACGCGCGTCCTCGCGCTCGGCTCCGGAGACGCGCCGACGTGGACGCGGCCGAGCCCGCTCGACGGCGGCGCGAATCCCAGCGGCTACGACGCGACGCCGCTCCTGCCCGACGGCATCCTCAGCACGTCGGGCAGCAGCACCGCGACCGGCGCCCTCTTTTGCGCCGCGGTCGCCCAGCTCGCCGACGGCCGCATTCTCGCCGTCGGCGGCACGGACTACTACAACGAGCCCGGGATCGACGGCTTTCCGCTCGGTGTGCTCGAGATCGAAGGATTGCGCAACGCGCGCATCTTCAATCCGAAGAACGACTCGTGGACGCAAACCGG
>VBKW01000215.1:0-2850 GCA_005879405.1 Deltaproteobacteria bacterium | reverse complement strand
GGCAGCATGCTCTACGGGCGCTGGTACCCGACGTTGGTCACGCTGCCGTCAGGCAGCGTGTTCGTCGCGAGCGGCGTGACGAAGCTGGTGAAGCCCGTGTACCCCGACAATCCGTTCACGTCGGGTCGGAACGTGGTGCAGACGGAGACCTGCGACGTCGGATGCGGCACGTGGTCCGACAACGGCGCCCTCGCGCAGCGCTCGCTGCCGACGTTTCCCCGCATGCATCTCCTGCCGAACGGGCAGGTCTACTACAACGCCGGCGGCCAAGCGTTCGATCCGTTCGGCCAGGCATACGACCAGGCGCTATGGAACATCGTCGGCGCCTACGATCCGACGGCGAAGCAGTGGGCCGACCTCGCGATCGCCGGCTATCCGCTGCAGCTGAACCAGGTCGGCCTCTCGCAACTCACGACCGCTCTGAACCCGACGAATCCCAACTTGGCCGCGAGCCTTCTCGGGACTCTCAGTAGCCTCGTCGGCACGGTCGTGCAGAGTCCGGAGGATCTCGCGAGCCAGCTCGGCGCCTTGCTCGGCTATGCGGTCGATCCGCAGGTGGTCGACGCGGTGGTCGGCGGCGGTTTCCGCGGCTCGACGTCGTCCGTGATGCTGACGCTCAAGCCCGATGCGAGCGGCAACTATACGAAGGCCGAGTTCCTGACGGCCGGCGGCGTGCTCGGCGCCTATGCCGCCCCGAGTCCGGGAACGTACTTCGCGACGGATCTGAGCCGCATCGACGGCGTCGACGTTTCGGGCGGAACGATGGCGTACGTCACTCGGCTCACGGGCAAGCTGAACCGGCCACGCTGGTACGGCTCGGGTGTCGTGTTGCCGGACCAGTCGGTCATGATGTTCTCGGGCGCCGATCGTGACGGCGTCGTTCTCCCCGGACTCGACGTCCCGGTCGTCGTCGCGGAGCGTTTCAATCCGCGCACGGAGACGTGGCAACCGATGGCTACCCAGCACCGCACGCGCACCTACCACAACACCGCGGTCTTGATGCCCGACGGCCGCGTGCTCGTCGGCGGGCACGCGCCGATCTCCACCGCGTACCTCAGCAACATCGATCTTTCGTCACTCGGCTTCTCCCAGGGCGACGGGCGCGATCCGTCGTTCGAGATTTACAGTCCGCCCTACGTCTTCCGGAACGACCGGCCGGTGATCAAGAACATCCCCGCGGGAGCCGTCGACGTGACGCGCGGCCAGCTCGTCACCGTGAACACCAACCAAGCGCCGAAGATCGAGTCGGTTGTGTTGGTCCGGCGTACCGCCATCACCCATCTCGTCGACGGCGATCAGCGCACCATCGTGCTGCCCATCGCGAGCCGCGGGCTGAACTCCCTGCGCGTCCGGATTCCCGCGTCTGCGGCCGTCGCTCCCGCCGGGGAGTACATGCTCTTCATCAACGCGACGACCGCCGACGGTCCCGTCCCCTCCGTGTCGACGCCGCTGCGCGTGCTGGGGCCCGTCCCCACGTGCGCGACCGGCTGAGAGACGGGTTGGCAACGAGACGGGCGCCGCGTCTGGTGGTGCGCACCACCGTGGGCGCGCTCGCCCTGGTCGCGCCGGCACTGCTCGCGGACCGGGCACATTGCCACGAAGACTCGCGCGCGCAAGCGGTCGTGAGCCTCGACCGAATTCCCGCTCGGCTCGCGCGCGTGAAGATTCAGCTCCAACATACCCTCGGCGACCAGCTGCTCGTCGAGAATCGCACCGGCACTCCGCTCGAGGTCCTCGACGAGGCGGGCGTCGCGTTCTTGCGGATCGGACCGGCCGGCGCCGAGGCGAACGTGACGGCGCCCGCCTGGTACGAGACGGTAGCCGTCGATCGCGTAGCGATCCCCCCGACGGCCTATGCCGGAGCGACGCCGGTGTGGACGCGCGTCGGCATCGAGCCGAGCTGGGGATGGTTCGATCGTCGTTTGCGCATCGACGACGACCACGCGACGGACGGCGCCGGCAGGGCGGCGCACACGACTCGTTGGACGATTCCGCTGCGCTTCGGCGGCGTCCCGATTGCGCTCCAGGGCCGGTTCCGCGCGGCATCGCCGCGCGCCGGTGTCTTCACGTCGCGGCTCACGTCGTCGAACGAGCCGTTTCCGGGCGTGCGCGTGCGCCTGGTCGGCGGGCGCGTTCCCGCGCTCTACCTCGAGAACGGCGGCGACCAGCCGGTCGTCGTGCTCGGGGAGGCCGGCGAGCCCTTCCTGCGCATCGCGCCCGATGGGACGAGCGCGAACATCCGCAGCCCGACGTGGCAGCGGAGCGGCAAAGCGGAGGTCACGACCACGCCGCCGGTCGTCGACGCCAAAGCCGCGCCCGCCTGGCGCACGCAATCCTCCACGCGGAACTATGCATGGATCGAGTTCCGGGCCGCGCCGCCGGAGGACGAGCCGCCCGCGGCCGCTCGCGTGCCGATGATCGTGCGTCGCTGGCATGTCCCGCTCCGGCGCGGCACGGCCCGCGCCGTCGTCGACGGTGAGGTCGAATGGGTGCCACAGCGGCGTCTGTGAGGGCGCAACTGCTCGGTTGCGGGCCGCAACCGACGCTCTTATAGTGGACGAGTCTTGCTGCTCGACTCCTTCGAGCAGGTTGCCATGGGGGCGATCTGGGTTCGACGGAGGCTGGGAAGCCAGAGTCGCATGCCGGGGTTCCGCAGGCCCCGTCAACAAAAGCGGACTGCTATAAACGCAGACGAACCACTAGCACTGGCTGCTTAATGCGGTCACGTCCTACCACCCTGCGCCCGTAGGGGTGGCTAGGGCGACACACTTCGGGCTAGGTCGCCGCCCCCGCCGGTAAGGCGGCGGCCGAAACTTTCTCCGGATGGCGTCGCGGATCCTGCCTGTGGGA
>VBKW01000027.1 GCA_005879405.1 Deltaproteobacteria bacterium | reverse complement strand
TGAGCTCGCCGTGCGCGCCCGCCGCCGGCTGCAACGTCACAGCGGGAAGACCGCTCACCTCGCGCAGGAAGTCGGCCAGCCGCGCCATGAGCTCCATCGCCCCTTGCGTCCAGCTCGCGGGGAGCAGCGGGTGGAGATCGGCGAAGCCGGGCAAGCGCGCCACCGCCTCGTTCATCAGCGGGTTGTACTTCATCGTGCACGAGCCGAGCGGGTAGAGCGTCGTCGCGGCGCAGAGGTTCCACTGCGAGAGGCGCGTGAAGTGCCGCACGACGTCGAGCTCGCCGACCTCCGGCAGCCCGGCGAGATCATCCTCGCGGCGGAGCGCCGGCGGCAAGACATCCGTCGACGCGGGGCCGCCCGCGGCCGCCGGATCGACGAGCGCCCCGGTGCGCCCGCACGCGCCGCGCTCGAAGATGAGCGGCTCGGGAAGGAGCCCGGGTCGGAGGACCGCCGACGGCTCGCTCACGCGCTCGCCTCCGTCCCCCCGATGGCGACGCGCGCCTCGCGCCGCCGGTGACGTGTCGTATCGCTCGGCCGCGCCATCACCCGCCCCCCGCGAGCGCGGCGGCGAGGCGCTCGTGCGCCGCCGTGTCGTGCAGCTCGGTCGCGCAGACGAGGAGACACTCCTCGAGCTCGGGGTACCAGTCGCCGAGCGGCAGGCCGGCGACGACGCCGTCGGCGAGCGCGCGCTCCCAGCGTCGCCGCGCGCCGCGCACCTCGAGGACGAACTCGTTGAAGTACGGCGCCGCGAAGCGCAGCCGGCCGATCGATTTCAGCCGCGCGGCGAGCGCGTGGGCGCCGCGCAGATTGCGTTCGGCGACGGCACGCAAGCCATGGCGGCCGAGCAGCGAGAGGTAGATCGTCGCCTGTAGCGCGCAGAGACCGTGATTGGTGCAGATGTTGGACGTCGCGCGCTCGCGACGGATGTGCTGCTCGCGGGTCGCGAGCGTCAGGACGTAGCCACGGCGGCCGAGCGCGTCGACGGTCTCGCCGACGAGACGCCCGGGCAGACTCCGGACGAAGCTCTGCCGGCTCGCGAAGAGCCCGAGGCCCGGGCCGCCGTACGCGAGTGGCAACCCCAGGCTCTGCCCCTCCGCGACCGCGATGTCGACGCCGGCGCCGCCCGGCGTCCGGAGCAGCGGCAGCGCCAGCGCCTCGGTGGTTGCGCTGACGACCAGCGCACCCGCGCCGTGGACCGCGGTCGCCGTGCGCTCGAGGTCTTCGATCGCGCCGAAGACGTTCGGGTAGCCGACGACGAGGCACGACGCGCGTTTCAGGAGCGAGTCGGCCGGCAGCTCCGTCGTCCCGTCGTCGCGGTACGGCACCTCGACGAGCTCGGCGTCCGGCAGCCCCTCGAGGTACGTCGCGATCACGGCGCGATACTGCGGGTGCAGCGCACGCGACACGGCGACGACGGGCTTCCCCGCTCGCAGCCGCTGGGTCATCAGCACCGCTTCGGCCGCGGCGGACGCGCCGTCGTACATGCCAGCGTTCGCGACCTCCATCCCGGTCAGCGCCGCGACCGCGGTCTGGAACTCGAAGGTCGCCTGCAACGTGCCTTGGCTCACCTCGGGTTGGTACGGCGTGTACGCGGTCGCGAACTCGGCGCGCCCTGCGAGCTGCTCCACGGCGGCCGGGATGAAGTGCGGGTACGCGCCGGCGCCGAGGAACACGGGCGCTTCCGGACGCGCGTTCGCCGCCGCGAGGCTCGCCAGCTCGGCGCGCACCGCCTGCTCGTCGATACCGGGCGCGAGGCGCAGCGTCGCGCGTTGGCGCAGCTGGGCCGGCACGTGCGCGACGAGGTCGTCGAGCGAGCCGGCGCCGATCATCGCCAGCATCGCGCGGACGTCGTCGTCGGTATGAGGCGTGAAGCGCATGCCGCTACGTCATCTACCCGGTACCGCCGGCGCCGTCACGCCGCGGTCGCGCCGCCGATCTGCGTCGCCGCCGCGACGACGACGCACCGGCATCGCTACGCCTTCTCCTTGGCGATGAACTCGCCGTACTGCTGCGCGGTCATGAGGCCGTCGACCTCGCTCGGATCGGCGAGCCTCACCCGCACCATCCATCCCTTGCCGTACGGGTCTTCGTTGATGACCTCGGGATGATCGGCGAGCGCGCCGTTCACCTCCGTCACGGTGCCGCCGATGGGCGCGTACACGTCGCTCACCGCTTTCACCGACTCGACGACGCCGAGCGGCTTCGAGCGCTGTAACGTCGCGCCGACCGCGGGCAGCTCGACGAAGACGATGTCGCCGAGCTCGTCCTGCGCGAAATCGGTGATGCCGATCGTCGCGGTCGTGCCGTCGACGGCGACCCACTCGTGCTCCTCCGAATACCGCAACGCCTCCGGGATGTTCATGCTCACCTCCTCTGCGATCGCTTGTAGAACGGCGTCGGCACGACGACGGCGGGAACCGCGCGGCCGCGGATCTCGACGGCGAGCGCCGCGTCCGGCGTCGCGTGCGCGGGATCGACGTAGGCGAGCGCGATCGCCTTGCCGAGCGTCGGCGACTGCGTCCCGCTCGTGACCTGCCCGATCGCGGCGCCGTCGGCGAGCACCGGATAGCCTTGCCGCGCGATGCCCGGGCCGCGCAGCTCGAGACCGACGAGCCGCCACGCGCTGCCGCGCTCGCGCTCGCGGCGGAGCGTGTCGCGGCCGAGGAAGTCGTCGCCATCGAGGGCGACGAAGCGCGTCAGCCCCGCCGCGAGCGGCGTCGTCGCGTCGTCGAGCTCGTGGCCGTAGAGCGGCAGCGCCGCCTCGAGGCGCAGGGTGTCGCGCGCGCCCAACCCGACCGGCTCGAGGTCGTCGCCCTCCCCCACCTCGAGGAGCGCGTCCCAGAGCCGCTCCGCGTCCTCCGCGGCGACGTAGAGCTCGAACCCGTCCTCGCCGGTGTAGCCGGTGCGCGAGATCAGCGTCGGTCGTCCGGCGACGCGATCGTCGACGAAACGGAACGATTGTACGCTCACGACCGGCGCCGAGGTGAGCCGCGCCAAGATCGCCGCCGCACGCGGTCCCTGCAAGGCGAGGAGCGCCGTCGCGGCGCTGCGATCGGTGATCGTCGCGCCGCCGGCGTGCTCGCAGATCCACGCCAGGTCCTTCGCCGTGTTGGAAGCGTTCACGCAAAAGAAGAAGCGATCGGGCGCGTGCCGGTAGAGCGTGACGTCGTCCACGACGCCGCCGTCGGGCCGGCAGAGCAGCGTGTACTGCACTTGCCCGTCGACGAGCTTCCGCACGTCGTTCGTCGTCAGCGTCTGGCACGTCGCGGCCGCCTGGGGTCCCGTCACCTCGATCTCGCCCATGTGGCTCACGTCGAAGAGACCGGCGGCGGTGCGAACCGCGCGATGCTCGTCGAGGATGCCGCGATACGAGACCGGCATCTCCCAGCCGCCGAACTCGATGAGCTTCGCCCCGAGGCGCCGGTGCGCATCCCAGAGCGGCGTCCGCCGCGGCGCCGCGTCGCCAGTCACGACGGCGCGCTCCTATCGGGCGGAGCGTTGGACCTCCAATTCGCATGCGGGTCTCGAGCGGCGCTCATGCCGACGCGCTCGCGCCGATCGCCGCCGCCGTCGGCCCGGTCTCGGCGGCGGCGGCCGTGTTCGCGAGCAGCATCGCGACCGTCATCGGCCCGACGCCGCCCGGCACCGGCGTGATCCAGGCGGCGCGCTCGCGCGCGGCGGCGAACTCGACGTCGCCGACGAGCTTGCCGTCGGCGGTGCGATTGATGCCGACGTCGATCACGACCGCACCGTCGCGAATCCAGTCGCCGCGCACGAGCTCCGCGCGTCCAACCGCGGCGACGACGACGTCCGCGCCGCGCACGACGGCGGCGAGATCGCGGGTGCGCGAGTGGCACATCGTCACGGTCGCGTGCTGCTCGAGCAGCATGAGCGCGATCGGCTTGCCGACGAGGTTGCTGCGGCCGACGACGACCGCATGGGTACCGCGCAGCTCGAGACCGGTCTCGGCGACGAGGCGCATGATGCCGAGCGGGGTGCACGGCCGCAGCCCGCCACGCCCCGTGAGCAGACGCCCCTGGCTCGCGATCGTGAGCCCGTCGACGTCCTTTGCCGGCGCGATCGCTTGAATGACCGCATCCTCGTCGAGCGTGTTGGGGAGCGGCAGCTGCACGAGGATGCCGTGCACGTCGGGGCGCGCGTTCAGCTCTTCGACGAGCGCGACGAGCTGCGACGTCGTCGCGTCGGCGGGCGGCCGGTGCCCGAAGGAGCGCATCCCGAGCGCGGCGCAGCCTTTCTCCTTCGAGCCGACGTAGACGCGCGACGCCGGGTCGTCGCCGACGAGGACCGTCGCGAGACCGGGGACGATGCCGCGTTCGGCGAGCGCCACCACCCGCCGGCCGACCTCCGCGCGGACGCGCTCCGCCACCGCCTTGCCGTCGAGGATCTCGCCCATGCGCGCCATCTCCGGAAGGCGTCTCTCTATATATCGCGATCGGTCATTGTAAAGCTGACGGTTGTCAGTAGCATGACGAGGTGCGAGTCGGCGTCCCGAAGGAGATCAAGGCCGACGAGAATCGCGTCGCGCTCACGCCGAGCGGCGCGGCGGCGCTCATTGCGCACGACCACGAGGTGATCGTCGAGCGCGGCGCCGGACGCGGCAGCAGCATCGACGACGACGCCTACGTCGCCGCGGGCGCGCATCTCGGCGCCGCCGACGTCGCGTGGGCGGCGGAGCTCGTGCTCATGGTGAAAGAGCCGAGCGGCGAAGAGCTCCGCCATGTGCGCCCGGAGCTCGTCCTCTTCACGTATCTCCACCTCGCCGCCAACGAGCCGCTGACGCGCGTGCTCATCGAGCGCCGCGTGCGCGCCGTCGCCTACGAGACGATCCAGCTCGACGACGGCACGTTGCCGCTGCTCGCGCCGATGAGCGAGGTCGCGGGCAAGCTCGCGGTGCAAGCGGGCGCGTGGTGTCTGCAAGCGACCAACGGCGGTCGCGGCATCCTGCTCTCGGGCGTCGCCGGCGTACGTCCGGCGAAGGTCGTCATCCTCGGCGCCGGCATCGCCGGCACGAGCGCGTGCCAGGTCGCGGTCGGCGTCGGCGCCTACGTCAGCATTCTCGACGTCCAGCCCGCGAAGCTGCGCTACGTCCACGACATCCTCGGCGGCCACGTCACGACCGTGATGTCGAACCGCGCCAACATCGAGGAGGAGGTGCGGAGCGCCGATCTCGTGATCGGCACCGTCCTGATCCCCGGCGCGAAAGCGCCGAAGCTGCTCTCGCGTGCGCTCGTCGCCGCCATGCGTCCCGGCTCCGCGCTCGTCGACGTCTCGATCGACCAAGGCGGCTGCTCGGAGACGTCGCGTCCGACGTCGCACCGCGACCCCATCTACGTCGAGGAAGGCGTCGTCCACTACTGCGTGACGAACATGCCCGGCGCCGTGCCGCACACCGCGACGTACGCCCTCACCAACGCGACGCTCTCGTATGCGCTCGCCCTCGCCGACCGCGGGTTCGAGGACGCGATCGACGCCGACCCGGCGCTGCGCCGCGGCGTCAACGTCGCCGACGGCCGCATCGTGCACCCCGGCGTCGCCGCGGCGTTCGCGTCCTGAGAGCGAAAACCCGCGCGCGTCAGCGCGCCGAGATCGCGTCGAAGACCAGCGTCAGCGCGTAGCTGAGCGCCGTCTCGCGATCGAGGGTATCGGCGCCGAGCCCCCAGTCGCGGAGCGCGCCGAGAATCGAGCGCAGGACGAAGTGCGCCAGGGCGTCGCTCGGGAGATCGCGGCGGATCTCCCCGCGCGCCTGGCCGATCTCGATGAGCGGCTGGATCAGCTTGTGCGGCGCCTCGATCGGCAGACGCTCGGCGCTCGTGCCCATCTCCAAAAGCGCGCGGCCCGTGACCTCGCGACCCCACCCTTTCCCGCGCACCACCTCGTCGAGGATCTTGTTCAGCGCATCGTGAAACGTCGGGTACGCGATCAAGTCGGGCAGCATCTCGCGGATGCGCCGCAGGCGGCGCAGGCCGTACTCGAGCAGCAGATCTTCCTTGCGGTGGAAGTAGAGGTAGAAGGCGCCCTTCGAGACGCCGGCGGCGGCGCAGATCGCGTCGACGGTCGTCTTGTCGACGCCTTGCTTCAGGAAGAGCCGGTTCGCCGCGTCGCGGAGCGCCGCGCGCGTGTGCTCGCTGCGCTGCGCTTGCGTCCGGGGCATGCTCGCGGCACGTTTTCGCGCCGTGCCGCGCGCTAGTTTGTAGACCTTAGTCACGATGGTAAGTATCCGTACTATCGACTGTAAGTGAAATTTAGCACACTGCGATCGGTACCGCTACTTGACGCCAGTCTGTTTCTTCCCAAGAACGGAGGCGACGAGGGGCGGTGATGAGCACAGCGACGTTCCCTACTACCATCGTGTTTCCCGGCCAAGGGTCGCAGCGCCCGGGGATGGGGCGCGACTTCGACGCGCAGTTCGCGGCGAGCCGCGGCGTGTACGAGGAAGCGTCGGACGCCGTCGATTTCGATCTCCGCCGCCTCTGCTTCGACGGCGACGAGCGTCTGGCGCTGACCGAGTACGCGCAGCCGGCGATTCTCGCGACCGAGATCGCGATGCTGCGCGGGCTCGCCGAGGCCGCCGGCATCCACGGCGCGCAGTTCGGCGGCCACAGCCTCGGTGAGTACACGGCGCTGGTCGCGGCGGGGGCGTTGCCGCTCGACGGCGCGGTACGGATCGTCCGCGATCGCGGCCGGCTGATGCAGGACGCGGTCGGCGTCGCGCAGGGCCGCATGGTCGCGCTGATCGGCGATACCCTCGGTCGCGCCGCGATCGATCGCGCGCTCGTCGACCTGCGGGTCGCGGTCGCGAACGACAACGCACCCGACCAAGTGGTGCTCTCCGGGCTCGCGCCCGACGTCGCGAGCGCGCTGGATCGCCTCGCCGCCGACGCGACGAGCGGCGTTCGGCGGCTCGTCGACCTCGACGTCAGCGCGCCCTTCCACTCGGCGCTCATGGCGCCGATCGAGCCCGCGTTCATGGCGGTGCTCGAATCGTGCGCGCGCTGGGAGCCGTCGCGTGCGCGCCGCGTCACCTCCAACCTGACGGGGGACTTCCACGCTCCCGACCTGCCGCTGCTGCAGCGACGCCTCGTGGCGCAGATCAGCGGCACCGTGCGCTGGCGGAGCAACATGGCGGCGCTGACGCGCCGGCCGACGCGCGTGCTCGAGGTCGGCCCGGGCCGCCCGCTGCGCGGCTTCTTCAAGACGATCGGCGTCGCCGTGGAGTCGATCACCGACGTGCGCGCGCTCGAGCGTGTCGTCGCGAATCGGGTGGCGGCATGAGGTTCCCGCCGCACCAGTGGGCGCTGATCCTCGGCGGCTCGAGCGGCTTCGGGCTCGCGACGGCGCGCAAGCTCGCTGAGCACGGCATGCACTGCTGCATCGTCCACCGCGATCGTCGCGGCGCGATGGCGCGGATCGAGCCGGAGTTCGCGAGCATTCGCGACCTCGGCGTCTCCGTCGTCACGATGAACGCCGACGCGCTCGATCCCGTGACGCGCGAGACGTGCCTCGTGCGCCTCGCCGCCGCTCTCGGCGCCGAGGGCCGCGTCCGCGTGCTGCTGCATTCGATCGCGTTCGGCAACCTGAAGCTGCTCGTCCCGGAGCCGGCGCGCACCGACGTCGCGCGCCAGCGGCTGGCGGATGCCCTCGGCGTCGACGTCACGGCGCTGGCGAACGCCGCCAACGAGCTCTTCGCCGGCGGCGTCGACGCGCTCGCCTCCCTCGCGGACGCGCCCACATATCCCACGTCGGCGTACCTCGAGGACGACGACTTCGCGCGCACGATCGACAGCATGGGGACGAGTCTCGTCAGCTGGACGCGAGCGCTCCTCGACCGGCGGCTCTTCGCGGCGGACGCGCGCGTGCTCGGCCTCACCAGCGAGGGCAACACCGTGGCGTGGAAGGGCTACGCCGCGGTCGCGGCGGCGAAGACCGCGCTCGAGTCGGTGGCGCGCGCGATCGCAGTCGAGCTGGCGCCCTACGGCGTACGCGCCAACGTCGTGCAAGCGGGCATCACCGATACGCCGGCGCTGCGCGCCATCCCGGGCCACGCGCACCTCGCCGCGCAGGCGCGACGCCGCAATCCGTTCGGGCGCCTCACCACGCCGCGCGACGTCGCCAACGTCATCTTCCTGCTCGCCACGGACGAGGCAGCGTGGGTGAACGGCGCCCTCATCCGCGTCGACGGCGGCGAGCACGTCGCAGGAGCGGTCGCATGACCGTCTACCTTCTCGGCCTCGGCCACTTCCATCCCGAGAACGAGATCACCAACGCCTTCCTCGAGGACCTCGACATCGGCACCTCCGAGGCGTGGATCGTCGAGCGCGTCGGCATCCGCTGCCGGCGCACGACGCTGCCGCTCGACTACATTCACGCGACGCGCAATCGCGATCCGCGTGCCGCGCAAGAAGCGACGCTCTACACCCACGCCGACGCCGGACGCCGGGCGGCGGAGATGGCGCTCGCGCGCGCCGGCATCGACGCCGCCGCCGTCGGGATGGTGATCGCCGGCTCGTCGGTCATGGACACGACGACGCCGGCCGAGGCGTGCAACGTCGCGCGCGCGCTCGGCATCGAGGCGCCGTGCCTCGACGTCAACTCCGCGTGCACCAGCTTCTTCGCGCAGCTGCACGTGCTGACGTTGATGCGTCCCGAGGCGTTGCCGCCGTTCGTGCTCCTCGTCGTCTCCGAAGCTGTCACGCGCGCCGTCGACTACACCGACCGCGCCTCGGCGGTGCTGTGGGGCGACGGCGCGATTGCGGCCGTCGTCTCGACGACGGTGCCGGCGCGGGCCCGCATCGTCGCGACCACGTTCACCTCGAGCCCCGAGGGCGCCGGCCGCGTGGTCGTGCCGCGCACCGGACACTTCCGCCAGGACGGCCGTGTCGTCCAGATGTTCGCGATCAAGAAAACGGCCGAGCTCGTCGCGCGCTTCCGCGCCGCCTGGGCGACGGAGACGCGGCGCTTTCACTTCGTCGGTCACCAGGCGAACCTGCGCATGCTCGAGGCGGTGTGCCGCGACGGCGACGTCGCCCCGGACCGCCACCACACCAACGTCGAGACCTACGGCAATACCGCCGGCGCCGGCGCGCCGTCGGTGGTGTCGATGCGCTGGGACGCGTGGGGGCCGGAAGACGACGTCCTCCTCGCCGGCGTCGGCGCCGGCCTCACGTGGTCGGGGTGCCTGCTGCGCTTCGCGGATGCCGCATGATGACCTACGCAGAGTTCCAAAGCCGCACGCGCTTCTCGGCCGCCGAGCTGGTCGCGTTCGCCGAGGGGGCGCTCATCACCGACGCGCCCGAAGGATTCGCCGCGCGCCTGCCACTGCCGCCGCTCCTGATGGTCGACCGCGTCCTCGAGATCACGCAGGACGGCGTCCGCGGACGGATCGTCGCCGAGCGCGACGTCGATCCCGACGACTGGCTCTTCCGCTGCCATTTCCGCGGCGATCCCGTGCAGCCGGGCGCGCTGGGCGTCGACGCCGTGTGGCAGCTCCTCGGCTTCTTCTGCGCCTGGCGCGGTGCGCTCGGCGCCGGGCGCGCGCTCGGATGCGGTGAGATCGCGTTCAGCGGCCAAATCCGGCCGCAGAATCGCGTCGTGCGCTACGACGTCCACGTTCGCCGCTGCTGGAGCTTCGCCGAAAAGGGCGCGGTCCTGGCCGTCGCCGACGCGAGCGTGCTCGTGGACGGCGTCGCCGTGTATGCGCTGAAAGGCGCGCGCGTCGGCCTGTTCCGCGACCTCGAGGAGGTCGCGGCCGTCATGCCGGCGGCCGGCGGAGCGCGGTCATGACGGAGCGGCCCGTGGCGCTCGTCACCGGCGGCGGCACCGGCATCGGCAACGCTTGCTGCCGCGCGCTCGCCGCCGAAGGCTTTCGCGTCGTCGTCCACTACCGCACGAGCGCGACGGCGGCAGAGGCGCTCGCCGAGGAGCTCGACGACGCGTTCGCCGTGCGCGCCGACCTCGCCGACCGCGACGACGTCGAGGCGCTGGTCGCGACGATCCACGACCGCGCCGGACGGATCGACGTGCTGATCAACAACGCTGGCGTGAATCGCAACGCGCCGACCGCGACGATGTCGCTCGACGACTACGACGCGGTGACGTCGCTGACGCGCGGCACGTGGTACCTGACGAAGCTCGTCCTGCGCCGGTTCATGCTGCGCCAACGGCAGGGGCGCATCATCAACGTCTCGAGCGTCGTCGGCCACACCGGGAACGCCGGACAGGCGCCGTACACGATGGCGAAAGCGGCCTTGGACGCGCTCACCAAGTCGCTCGCCCAGGAGCTCGCCGGGCGCGCCATCCTGGTGAACGCCGTCGCGCCCGGCTTCATCGCGACCGACATGACGGCCGCGCTCCCCGACTCGACGCGCGCGGCACTCGCGGCGCGCATCCCGCTCGGTCGCGTCGGCGACGCGGCGGAGGTCGCCGACGTGGTAGCGTTTCTCGCGACGCGCGCAACCTACGTGCACGGCACGGTCGTGCACGTGAACGGTGGGCTCTACGGTGGATGAGCCACTGACGGCGGCGGAAGTGCTCGCGGCGGTCCCGCATCGTCCGCCCTTTCGCTTCGTGGACGAGATCTTGGAGATCGACGAACATCACATCGTCGCGGCGCACCGTTTCGGCGAGGACGCCGACTTCTACCGCGGGCACTTCCCGGGAAACCCCATCACGCCCGGCGTGCTGCTCCTCGAGACCATGGCGCAGGCCGGCGTCGTCGCCCACGGCATCTACCTGCTCGGGCGGGCGGCGGCGGCGGAGGCGGCGCTCATCGTCTTCACCGACGCGACCGTCGAGTTCGCCAGCATCGTCCGGCCGGGCGAGCGTGTGCTCGTGCGCGGCCGCAAGCTCGTCTTCCGCCGCGGCCTCCTGCGCGCGCAGGTCGAGGTGCATCGCGAGGCGGGCGACCTCGTCTGCTCCGCGACGATCGCCGGGATGCGGGTGCCGCGATGAGGCGGCGGGTGGTCGTGACCGGGATCGGCGTCGTGGCGCCGAACGCGATCGGCGTCCCCGCATTCGAGCGCGCGCTGCGGGACGCGCGGTCGGGCGTGCGCGCCGTCGCACGGCTGCGCGAGCTCGGGTTCGGCTGCCACGTCGCCGGCGTGCCCGAAGGCGCCGACGACGACGCGCGCCGCACGTTCGACGCCGACGAGGTCGCGGCGATGAACTCGAACCATCGCTTCGCGTGCCTCGCCGCGCTCGAGGCCTGGACCGACGCGCGACTTCCCCGCGTCGAGCGCGGCGACGACGCCGTCGACTGGGATACGGGCGCCGTTCTCGGCACCGGCATCGGCGGCATGGACACGATCGCCGAGCGCGTCGTGCCGTTGACGGACACCGGCAAGGTGCGCCGCCTCGGAAGCACCGTGGTCGAGCAGGTGATGGCGAGCGGC
The DNA here is from genome assembly GCA_005879405.1 of Deltaproteobacteria bacterium. Taxonomy (GTDB): domain Bacteria; phylum Desulfobacterota; class Binatia; order UTPRO1; family UTPRO1; genus DP-19. Next base: position 16,622 of record VBKW01000027.1, on the reverse strand, counting down.
ATCTCGGCACGCGTCGCGGGGCTGTTCGCGCTCGGGAATCAGGTGACGACGAACTCGAGCGCGTGCTGCACGGGTACGGAGGCGGTCGTGCAGGGGCTCGAGCGCATCCGCAGCGGCCGCGCGACGCGCATGCTGTGCGGCGGCTCGGAAGGCGCGAGCCACCACATCTGGGCGGGATTCGACGCCATGCGCGTCCTCACCCGCGCGTCGAACGACGCCCCCGAGCGCGCATCGCGGCCGATGAGCGCCAGCGCGGCGGGATTCGTCCCGGCGGCCGGAGCCGGCGTCCTGCTGCTCGAGAGCCTGGAGAGCGCGCTCGAGCGCGGCGCTCCGATCCGCGCCGAGGTGCTCGGCGGCGCCGTCAACTGCGGCGGACACCGGCGCGGCGGCAGCATGACTGCGCCGAACCGCGACGGCGTCCGCCGCTGCATCCGCGCCGCGCTCGCCGACGCGGAGGTCATGCCCGACGCCGTCGACGCGATCAACGGACACCTCACGGCGACGGCCGCCGACGCGGCCGAGGTGGGCTCGTGGGCGGCCGCGCTCGAACGGCCGCCGGCGGCATTTCCCGCGATCACCGCGACGAAGTCGCTGATCGGCCATGCGCTCGGCGCCGCCGGCGGCATCGAGTCGGTGGCGAGCGTCCTCATGGTCGAGCGCGGATTCGTCCACCCGAGCCGGAATTGCGAGGATCCGCACCCGGAGATCGCGCCGTTCGCGGCCGCGATCCCGCACGCGCTCCGCCCGCTGCCGGAGCTGCGCGTGCTGGCGAAGGCGAGCTTCGGCTTCGGCGACGTGAACGCCTGCGTGCTCTTCGGGAAATGGACGCCGTGAACAGCGAACGACAGCCCAGGAAGGAAGCGTGGACATGGACCAAACGGAAGTGATGAGCAAGGTGGTCGCGATCCTCACCCCCTACACCAAGAACGGCGACGCGCTCGCGCACGTCGACACGACGACACACATCTTGGACGACCTGAAGGTGAATTCGGCGCGCTTGGTCGACGTCATCCTCGCCTTCGAGGACGCGTTCGGGATCGAGATCGCCGACGACGATGTGGACGACGTCAACACGGTCGGCGACGCCGTTCGCCTGATCGCGTCGAAGGTGGCGTAGCCGGACGTGCAGGGGGAACGGCTCGGCGGCCGTGATCGGATCGCGCTGGCGGTGCAACGAGCGGTCGGTCGCATCGTGTCGCCGCTGTGGGTCCCAGTGACGGTCGGCCTGATGCGGTTCGGACTCGGATGGACGATCGCGGACGTCGAGGAGACGCGACGCGTGTACCGTGTCTTCTGCGACAGCCGCGGACCACGGCTGATCTGCGCCAACCACTTGACGCTCGTCGACTCGGCGCTGATCGCCTGGGCACTGGGCTCACCCGGATGGTTCCTGCGGCATTACGCGGCGCTGCCGTGGAACGTGCCGGAGCGCGACAACTTCGCGTTCTCGTCGCTGTCGCGGCTCGCGGCCTACGTGATGAAATGCGTGCCGATCACCCGCGGCGGCGATCGTCGCGACGTCGGCCGCGTCCTCGCGCGCGTGACGCATCTGCTCGCGCGCGGCGAGAGCGTCCTGATCTTCCCCGAAGGCGGACGCAGCCGGAGCGGCACCGTCGATCTCGAGAGCGCCGCCTACGGCGTCGGCCGGATCATCGCCGCGCTGCCCGATTGTCGCGTCTTCTGCGTGTATCTCCGCGGCGAAGGCCAGCACGACTACGGCGATCGGCCCGCCGCCGGCGAGCGCTTCCACGTGTACGTCGACACGATCCGTCCGCGTTCCGAGCTCCACGGGATGCGGCGCGCACGCGATCTGGCGCGGCAGGTCGTGCGCCGGCTCGCCGACCTCGAACAGCGTCACTTCGCGGAGGCAGGATGATCGGCAACGACGTCGTCGACCTCGACGATCCGGAGAGCCGGTCGGCCGCGCGCCACGCCCGCTTCGACGCGCGTGCGTTCAGCCAAGGAGAGCGCATACAAAGCGGCCCGGCGCGACGACGCACGGGTGACGTTCGCGCCGGGACGGGTCGCCGTCGTTCCCGATCGCGAGGGCGCGACGGGGTTCGTCGGCGAGCCACGGCACGCCGACGCCGGCGTTCGATACAGCGTGTACGTCGACGGCCGGCGCTTCCGCGTGCAGGTGCGCGTCGGGGCTGGATACGCGCATGCCCTCGCGTGCGCCGCGGACGCACGCGTCGGCACGCTCTGGTCGGCGATCGCGCGCGTACCCGATGTGACGACGGCCTCGCCCGGAGCGCTCGTGCGCCGGCTCGCCATCGCCCTCCTCGCCGGCGCGCTCCGCGAGCCGCCGGCGGCGCTCGCGATCGTCCGCGTCGGGCGCATGCCGCTCCTCACCGTACGCGGGCGATCCGCGCCGCTCACGCTTTCGCTCTCGCACCATGTAGGCTACGTCGCCTGTGCGTGCGCCGCACCGGCGCGCGGAGGTGTGGGGTGAGGGCCGCCCGGATCCGTTGCATCGGGATCGTCAATCGCGGCGACGCGGCGATGCGCTGCCTGCGCACGGTGAAAGCGCTGCGCGCACGCGAGCGCTCGGATCTGCGCGCGGCAGTCCTCTACACCGACGTCGATCGCGACGCGCCGTTCGTGCGGCACGCCGATGCCGCGGTGCGCCTCGCCGCCGGCGGCGCCGAGGTGGGCGCCTATCTCGATCAGGACGCGATCGTCCGCGCGCTGCGCGTCGTGAACGCCGACACGGTGTGGCCGGGGTGGGGCTTCGTCGCCGAAGACCCGACCTTCGCCGACCGCGTCGCCGCGGAAGGGATGTGCTTTCTCGGACCGTCGGGCGCCGTCATGCGCGCGCTCGGCGACAAGATCGCCGCCAAGCAACTCGCCGAGCGTGTCGGCATCGCGGTCGCCCCGTGGAGCGGCGACGGCGTCGCCGACGCGGCGACGGCGGCGGAGGTCGGGGCGCGGCTCGGCTATCCGCTGGTCGTGAAGGCGACGGCAGGCGGCGGCGGGCGCGGCATTCGCATCGTCGACGACGCCGCGACGCTGCCCGCGGCGTTTCGCGCCGCCGCCGCGGAAGCGCAGGCGGCGTTCGGCGACGGCCGGCTCTTTCTCGAGCGCAAGGTCGTCGGCGCGCGTCACGTCGAGGTGCAGGTCGCCGCCGACGTGCACGGTCACGTGCGTGCGCTCGGCGCGCGTGACTGCTCGGCGCAGCGCCGCCACCAGAAGATCCTCGAAGAGGCGCCGCCGCCTGCGCTCGCCGCGTCCGTCCTCGCGCAGCTCGGGGAATGGTCCGAGCGGCTGGCGCAGGCGGTCGGGTACGTGGGCGTCGGCACCATCGAGTTCTTGGTCGGCGCCGACGGCGCGTGCTTCCTCGAGATGAATCCGCGTCTCCAGGTCGAGCACGGCATCACCGAGGCGATCACCGGATGCGATCTCGTCGAGCTGCAGATCCGCATCGCACGGGGTGAGGACGTAGGAGCGCTCGACGTGCACGAGCGCGGCGTCGCGATCGAGGCGCGCGTGTGCGCCGAGGATCCGGACGCGGGATTCGTGCCCGCGCCGGGACGGATCGCGCGTTTCGACGCCGCGCTCGGACCGGGCATTCGCGTCGACACCGGCCTCGCCGCCGGGAGCGTGGTTCCGGCGGCGTTCGACTCCCTGGTCGCAAAAGTCATCGCCACCGGCGCGACGCGCGAGGAGGCGCGCAGCCGCCTCGCGTGCGCCCTCCGCGATCTCGACCTCGTGATCGAAGGCGGCGCCACCAACACCGGCTTCGTCGTCGCGCTCCTCGAGTCGCCGGAATTCCGCGCCGGCGGCGCCGACATCGGCTGGGTCGATCGCCGTGTCAGCGCCGCCCACGGGCACGACGCCGGCGACGCGCTCGTCGCCGCCGCGATCCTCGCCTATCAACGCCGCCGGCGCGACGCGCGTCTCAACTTCTTCGCCGACCCCGCCAACGCCTCGTCGACGCGCGCGCCGTCCGCCGTCGGCCAGGAGATCGAGCTGTCGTTCGGCGGCGAGCGCTACGACGTCCAGGTCCTCGCGCTCGGATCCTGGCGCTATCGCGTGTGTCTCGACGGCGGCAGCGTCGTCGCAGTCCTCCGCGAGGTCGATCGACACCTGGCGCGGCTCGAGCTCGCCGATCGCACGCGGCGGATCGTTTTCGACGCGACCAGGATCGGCCTGCGAGTCGAGATCGACGCGCGCGCGTATCGCTTCGGGTGGGAGACGACCGGCCGCGTGCACGCGGCGACGCCGGGCGTCGTCACCGCGGTCCACGTCGCGGCGGGTGAGCGCGTCCAAGCCGGGCAGGTGCTCGGATTCCTCGAGGCGATGAAGATGGAGGTCGCGTTCACGGCCGCGGTCGACGGCGTCGTCACCGAGGTGGCGGCGGCGACAGGGCAGCGCGTCGCCGCCGGCGACGTGCTGGTCACGATCGATCCCGCGGCGAGCCTCGCACGCACCGTCGGCGCGGCGCGCATCGCCATCGCCGGCGACCTCGATCCCCTGACGCCGCTCCTCGCCGCACCGCCGGAGCCGCCGCCCGGGCTCGCCGCGCTCGACGCGTTGACGCCCGACGCGCGCCGGCGCGCCGTCGTCGCGTTACGCAGCGAGATCCGCAGTCTGCTGCTCGGCTACGACGTCGCCGCGGACCGCGCCGCCGCGCTGGTGGCCATCCTCGACGCCACCGCTATGGACACGCTCTCCGCCGAGCTGCGCCAGGAGCTCGCAGCGCTGCGCGACGCGATCACGCTGTACGCCGACGTCGCGCAGCTCTTCGACGCCACACCGTCGGTGAACGCCGCCGGACAGGTCGGCCCGTCGAACGCCGCGCGCCTGCGCGCGTACCTGCGCCGGGTGCGTGTCGGCGGCGCCGGGATCGCCGAGGAGTTCCTCGCTCGCTTGCGTGCCGCGCTGGCGCAGTACGGCGTCGCCTCGCTCGCGCCGGGAGACGATCTCGAGCGAGCATTGCTACGCCTCATCGCGACGCAGAACGCGCCCGAGACCCGTGGACGCCTCGTCCATGCCATCCTGCACTGCCTCGCAACGCTGGCGCGCGCCGACGTGATCCTCGACGACGACCTCGCGCTCGCCGATGCGCTGCGCCGCATCGCGACGCTGCGCAGCCTCGTCTCCGATCCAGTCGCCGACGCGGCGATCGAGGCGGCGGACGTGATCTTCGAGCTACCGGCGCGGGCGCGCCACGCCGCGGTCGCGGCGGAGCGCATCGCGCCCTGGTCGTCGGCGCCGACGATCGAGAACGGCGGGCCGCCCGTCGACGTGCTGCTGGAGCTCGCCGCCGCGCCGCGCGAGGTGTTCGATCAGATCGGCGGCTGGCTCGCCGACGCCGATCCGCGCCGGCGCGGCGCCGCGGCCACCGCCCACGTCCTGCGATCCTACGCGACGCGCGCGGCGACGATCACCGCCGTCGTCGGCACCGCGGCGCGGCGGATCGAGCTCGACGACGGGCGCGTCGTCGTCGGCGTCGCCTGCGCGGCCGGCGACGCCGCGACGGTCGCCGCCGACACGGCCGCTGCGATCGCCGACGAACGGGCGAACGGCGGCGGCGCGACCGCGCACGCGCTCGAGATCCTCGTGCCCCGCGACGAGACCGACGACGTGGACGCGTTGACCGAGGCCGTGCGCACGGCGTTGCCGGCGACGCGTGCGCCGAGGCGCTGCACGGTTTCGCTCGTCGATCCGAGCCGCGGCGACGTGCACCGCACGCTCGTCGCCGACGGTGCGCGCGTGCGCGAGCAGCCGGACCTCCACGGACTGCATCCCGAGGCAGCGGCGCGCGTCGGCCTGCCGCGTCTCGCCGATTTCGCGCTCGAGCGCCTCGCGGGCACAGACGATCTCTATTGCTTCTTCGGCCGCAGTCGGACGCGCGCCGAGGACGAACGGCTCTTCCTCCTCGCCGAGGTCCGCGGCCGCGACGCGTCTGGTGACGAGGGGACGCAACGGCACGTCGCGGCGTTCGAGCGCGTGTTCCATCAGGCGGTGAGCGCGCTGCGCGTCCTGCGCGGGCAGCGCGCTCGTGACCGCGGCCTGCACTGGAATCGCTTGGTGATCGTGCTCGGCCCCGCCGTCACGCTCCATCCGCACGCGATCGCCGACGTCGCGCGGCGCTTGGCGCCGGCGACGCGCCACCTCGGCCTCGAGAAGGTCGTGGTACGCCTACGGCTGCGCCGCCACGGAGCGGCGTCGACGACGGACGACGAGGTGGAGGTGGTCGTCAGCGATCTCACCGGCGGCCACATGGAGCTCACCCTGCGACCGCCATCCACGGCGCCGCTCGAGCCGGCGAGCGAGTACGACCGGCGGGTCGTCGAGGCGCGGCGCCGTCGACTCGTCTATCCCTACGAGATCGTCCGCATGCTGACCGGGCGCAACGGCGGCACACGGGCGGCCTTCGAGGAGTACGATCTCCATCCCGCGGCGCCGCGGCCGCTCGCCGTCTCGGTCGCGAGCCGGCCGTTCGGAGAGAACCGCGCCGGCGTGGTGTTCGGGATCCTCAGCACGCCGACGGAGAAAGTCCCGGAGGGCATCCGGCGCGTCCTCATCCTCTCCGATCCGACGCGCGACATGGGAGCGCTCGCCGCCCCCGAGTGCGACCGCATCGTCGCCGCGCTCGATCTCGCGGCGGCGCGCCGGCTTCCCGTCGAATGGATTCCGATCTCGAGTGGCGCGCGCATCGCGATGGACAGCGGCACGGAGAATCTCGACGCCACCGCCCGCGTCGCGCGACGGATCGTCGAGTTCACCGCCGCGGGCGGCGCGGTGCACGTCGTCCTCCACGGCGTCAACGTCGGCGCGCAGAGCTATTGGAACGCGCTGGCGACGATGCTTCCCCGCTGCCGCGGAACGCTGATCATGACGCCGCAGGCGTCGATGGTGCTCACCGGCCGGGCCGCGCTGGAGGCATCGGGAAGCGTCGCCGCCGAGAGCGAGATCGCGCTGGGCGGCTTCGAGCGCATCATGGGACCCAACGGCGAGGCGCAGTACTACGCCCGTGACCTCGCGACCGCGCTCGAGACGCTCGAGGAGCACCACGGCTTCACGTACGTCGTCCCCGGCGAGGACCGTCCGCGGCGGCGACGGACGCGCGATCCGAACGATCGCGACTTGACGACCTTCCCCTACCCGGCGACGTACGCGCACGGGTTCACCACGGTCGGCGAGATCTTCGACGACGCGACGAATCCCGGACGCAAGCGACCCTTCGCGATGCGCGCCGTCATGCAGGCGCTGATCGACGAGGACGGCGGCGCCCTCGAGCGTTGGCGATCCTGGGTGGGGGCGGAGAGCGTCATCGTCTGGGATGCGCATCTCGGCGGCATCCCGATCTCGCTCATCGGCATCGAAGCGTCGAATCTGCCGCGCGACGGCTATCGCCCGCCGGACGGCCCGAGCACGTGGACCGCGGGAACGCTCTTCCCGCTCTCGTCGAAGAAAGTGGCGCGGGCGCTCGATGCCGCGAGCGACAACCGCCCGGTGGTGATCCTCGCCAACCTGTCCGGCTTCGACGGCTCGCCCGAGTCGCTGCGCAAGCTCCAGCTCGAGTACGGCGCCGCGATCGTGCGCGCCGTCGTCGATTTCGCGGGTCCGCTCCTCTTCGTCGTCGTCTCCCGCTACCACGGCGGCGCGTACGTGGTGTTCTCGAAGTCGCTGAACGCGAGCGTGCGCGCGTTCGCGCTCACCGGGTCCTACGCGTCCGTCATCGGCGGCGTCCCGGCCGCGAGCGTGATCTTCACCCGCGAGGTCCGCGCCCGTGCCGCCAAGGATCCGACGGTCTCACGCTACCGAGCCGCGCTGGCATCGGGCGCGATCGCCGCGACACGCGACCGCTACGAGCGCGCCCTCGCCGCGGCGGTGCAGCAAGCCCGCGCCGAAGTCGCTGCCGAGTTCGACGCCATCCACACAGTAGACCGCGCCTGCCGCGTCGGCTCCCTCGACGCCGTCATCGACCCCCACACCCTCCGCCCGACCCTCATCCGCGTCCTCGAGGACGATCGACCCGGCGACACCGCAACCCGCGACCCCAGCGCCGCGCTGCCGCCGCAGTCGTAGAGCCCGCGCTCCTCCCACCGCGCGCCGCCGCCCGACACGACGCACGCTGCGAGACGGATGTGGCCGCCGTTGCCACACGTCGTCGCGAACGCCACACGGCGTGCCGGGGCGGGTAGTCGGCGGAGCGCGCATAAAGAGCGAGCCATTCCGGTCTTTACTCCGGTTCGAGTTACGGAACTTCTAAAACATGCCCGGCAGCCCGCGCGAGCGATCCTCGCGCGGAGCCGACTACCCGCCCCGGCACGCCGCGCGACGTACGCGACGACGTGCGTCTTAAGGCGAAGACGTCCCGCCGAGCAGCGCGTCGTGAAGTCGCGCCGCGACCTGGTCGGCCCCGAGCCCCGCGAGCTCGCGCGCGCGGAGCCACTTCGCACCGGAGCGAAGGAAGCCGCCGAGGTTCCAGAAGTTGTCGGAGAGCGCCTGCTGCTGCTCGGCGAACTCGCCCTGCCACACGATCGTGTCCGCGGGCACGCGGATCAGCTCGACGGCGAAATCGACGCGCGCCGGCTGCCCGGCGCCGATCTCGGTACCGACGCGCTCGTCGAACGCGCTCACCTGTCCGCGCAAGACGGCGTCGACCGCGAGCAGCTTGCCGACCGCGCGCGCCTCCTCCGGCGTCGGCGCGCGCACCTCGCCGTACAGGCGACGAAAGCCCTCGCCGACGACGAGAGGATCGGTGATCTCCCAGTGTGGAAGGCGGCGCATCGCGTCCGCCATCGCGCGCGTCACCGTCTCGCCGGGCGGCTCGGGAAGCGGCTCCTGTCCGGGCACCGACGAGCGGGGCCCGAGCGCCGCCTCGGTGAACGGCAGTACCGCGATCCGGCGCACCGTTCCCGGTGACACCGGTTGCAGCCGCCGCACGGTGACGTTGCTCTGCTCCGCACTGCAGCCGGCGACGAGCGCGGCGATCAGCAGCATCGTCATCTGCACGCTCGATGCGCGGATCACTCCCGACGCACCCTCCATCGTCATGCCTCCTCCCTCAGCGATCGAGTTTGATCCCGAGCTCGCGTAGCTGGCGCGGGTCGACGGCGCTCGGCGCCTCCGTCATGAGGTCGAACGCCTTCTGCGTCTTCGGAAACGCGATCACGTCGCGGATCGACTGCTCACCCGCGAACAGCATCACGAGACGGTCGAAGCCGAACGCGAAGCCGCCGTGCGGCGGCGCGCCGGCGGCGAGCGCCTCCAAGAGAAACCCGAACTTCGCCTGCGCTTCGTCGGGCCCGATGCCGAGCGTCGCGAACACGCGTTGCTGCACGGCCGGTTGATGGATACGGACGCTGCCGCCGCCGATCTCGGTGCCGTTCAACACGAGGTCGTAGGCCTGCGCGCGGACGTGGAGCGGCTCGGTCTCGAGGCGGTCGAGATCGTCCTCGAGCGGCGCCGTGAACGGGTGGTGCACGGCGACGTGACGGCGCCCTTCCTCGTCGTACTCGAGCAGCGGAAAGTCGGTAACCCAGACGAGACGGCGCGCCGAAGGATCGATCAGCCCGAGCTTCTCCCCCATCCGCAAGCGCAGGTTGGCGAGCGCGTCGTTCACGATCCGGGCGCGGTCGGCGACGAAGAGGACGACGTTCCCGGGCGCGAGGCCGGCCGCGGCGGTGAGACGCGCGCGCTCCTCGTCGGAAAAGAACTTCACGATCGGCGACTGCCACTCATCGTCGCCGATGCGGATCCACGCGACGCCTTTCGCGCCGTAGATCGCGGCGAACGGCGTGAGGTCGTCGAGGTCCTTGCGCGAGAGCGCGCCGCCATCCGGGACGACGAGCGCCTTCACGATGCCGCCCGCCGCGAGCGCACCGGCGAAGACCTTGAACGCCGAGCGGCGGAAGATCTCGCCGCAGTCGACGAGCTCCAAGCCGAACCGCATGTCCGGCCGGTCGGTGCCGAAGCGCGCCATCGCCTCGTGGTAACTCAGCACCGGGAACGGGCGCGGCTGCATCGCGACCCCGGCCTCGGCGAAGAGCTCCTCCACGAGGCCTTCGATGACCGGCATGATCGCCGCGCGGCTCATGAACGACATCTCGAGGTCGATCTGCGTGAATTCGGGCTGGCGATCGGCGCGCGAGTCCTCGTCGCGGAAGCAGCGCGCGATCTGGTAGTAGCGGTCGACACCCGCGACCATCAGCAGCTGCTTGAAGAGCTGTGGTGACTGCGGGAGCGCGTAGAAGCTTCCCGGGTAGATGCGGCTCGGGACGAGGTAGTCGCGCGCGCCCTCGGGGGTGCTGCGCGTGAGGATCGGCGTCTCGATCTCGAGGAACCCGGCGCGGTCGAGGTAGGTACGCGTCCGAGCCGCCAAGCGGTGCCGCAGCCAGAGATTGCCGAGCATCCGCGGGCGCCGCAGGTCGAGATAGCGGTGGCGTAAGCGGACGTTCTCGGCGGTGTCGACGTCGTCCTCGATGGGAAACGGGCTCGGGCGCGCAGCGTTCAGGAGGCGCAGCTCGGCGCCGACGATCTCGATCGCTCCCGTCGGCAGCTCGGGGTTCACCGTCTCCGCCGACCGCGGCACGATCCGGCCGCGGACCGCGACGACGTATTCGAGCCGCACGTCCGCGCCGCGCGCGTGCGCCGCGGCGCCGCGCTCGGGATCGAGGACCACTTGCACGAGGCCGCTCCGATCGCGGACGTCGAGAAAGATGACGCCGCCGTGATCGCGCCGCCCGTGCACCCATCCCATGACCGTGACGTCGCGACCGACGTCGGTCGGGCGGAGCGTACCGGCGTAGTCGGAGCGCGCCCAGTCGCCGAGCGCGTCGGGCGTCTCAGCCACGGTGTTCGCCTCGGGCACGCGTCGATTCCGTCACCTGCCCCGTTTCGACATCTGCTTTCGGCGCACTCGCCGCGAGCGCTCGCAAGCACTCGAGGAGCGCGTCACCCGCGGCGTCGAGTGGCAACGCGAGGCGGTGATCGCGCTGCGCGCCCATGTCGCGCGCGGTGGCGCGCCCGGCGGCGAGCTCGTCGTCGCCGAGGAGGATCGTGAATCGCGCCCCGAGCTTGTCGGCGCGCCGCATCGCGCTCTTCACGCTGCGTCCCGCGGACTCGAGCTCGACGCGCGCGCTGGCACGCCGCAGACTGCGCGCCACGTTCAAGGCCGCTGCGGTGGCCCCCTCGGTGAGCGGGATCACGCAGACGTACGGCCGCGCGGCGACCGCCGCCGCGCCCGCGGCGAGCAGCAAGCGCTCGGTTCCGAGCGCGAAGCCGACGCCGGCGAGCGGCGGGCCGCCGAGCGCCTCGACGAGACCGTCGTACCGTCCACCGCCGCCGACCGCGTTCTGCGCGCCGAGATTCCCCGCCGTCGCTTCGAACGCCGTGCGCACGTAGTAGTCGAGCCCGCGCACGAGCCGCGGGTCCTCGGTGAACGCGACACCCGCCGCGGCGAGCAGCCGCTTCACCTCGGCGAAGTGCGCCCGACACGCATCGCAGAGATGATCGCCAACGCGCGGTGCGCCCACCATCACGCGCCGGCAGCTCTCCTCCTTGCAGTCGAGGAGACGGAGCGGGTTGCGCGCGAGCCGCTGCCGGCAATTGGCGCAGAGCTCGGCCTCGTGCGCCTTGCCGTACGCGGCGAGCGCCTCGCGATACGCCGGCCGGCACACGGCGTCGCCGAGGGAGTTCAGCACGATGCGCGCATCCGGCACGCCGGCGGCGGCGAGGCAGTCGGCGAAGAGCGCCACCGTCTCCGCGTCCGCGAGCGGATCGTCGCGACCGATGAGCTCGGCGCCGACTTGATGGAACTGCCGCGAGCGGCCCTTCTGCGGACGCTCGCGCCGGAACATCGGCCCGACGTAGTAGAGCTTGGTGACGCGCTCGCGCTGCGCCAGCCCGGCCTCGATCGCCGCGCGCACCACCGACGCGGTTCCCTCCGGTCGCAGCGTCAGCGACGTGCCGTCACGATCGTCGAAGGTGTACATCTCCTTCTCGACGATGTCGGTCGTCTCGCCGAGCGAGCGCGCGAAGAGCTCCGTACGCTCCGCGAGCGGGACGCGGATCTCGTCGTAATTGTAGGATCTCAGGACGCCGCGCAGACGGTCTTCGAGGGCCGTGAACCGCTCGCTCTCCGGTGCGACGATGTCATGGAATCCTTTGACGCCCGCGAGGGTTTTCATCCAGCAACTTTCGGAATCGTGCAGAGCTACCAAAGCGATGTGGGGATTTCAAATCGCACCCCCGCGACGTCGCGCACCCATCCGGCGTCACGCGTCGGCTCGACGTCGAGCGCGAGCACGCGCGCCGGCCGCCCGCCGCGCGGCGCGCCGACGACGAGGCGGCGACCGTCCGACACGATGCGCACCGCGCCGTCCTCGTCGGTGCGCCACACGTCGACACCGGCGGCGCGGAGCCGCTGCAGCACGGCGGGCGCAGGAAAGTGAAAGCGATTGTCGACCCCGTCGGAGATCACGGCGATGCGCGGCGCCACCGTGGCGAGCAGCGGCGCCGAGGTCGAGGTGGCGCTGCCGTGATGCGCGACTTTGAGCACGGCGCTCACGAGCGCCGATGTCGAGCCGACCTCGGAGGTGCACGCAGACGTCGGCGTGCCGCCGGGCGTCGACCCGATGCCGCGCGTCGACCGGACACCGAGCGGCGACGTGGTTCCGGGCGCCGGCGCGTCGGCGAGCATCTCGAGCTCGCCCGGGCGCTCGACGTCGCCGGTGAAGAGCACGCTCGCCGCGCCGTACGCCACGCGGAGCACGAGCGAGCCGTCGTTCAGGTCCTCGTCCTCGGGCGCGAGCGGGTGGACGGCGTCGATGCGCGCGCCGCCGCTTGCGCGTACGCACATACCGCGACGCAGGACCACACGCTGCGTCGCGGCGACATCGAGCGCGCGGGCAAGTCGCATGAAGCCGGCGGCGTCGGCGGTGCGACCGTTCGACCAGAACTCGCGGGGCGCGAAATGCTCGGCGAGGTACGCGAGGCCGCCGTAGTGGTCGAGTTGCGGGTGCGAGAGCGCGAGGGCATCGAGCCGCATGATCTTCCGCGAGCGCAGAAACGGCGCGATCAGCCGCTCGCCGGTGTCGAAGCCGCCCGGCATGCCGCCGCCGTCGATGACGACGGTGCCGCCGCCGCGCGGCAGCTCGACCACGGCGGCGTCGCCTTGGCCGACCGAAAGGAACGTGACGCGGAGCCGCGGATTCAACCACCGTTCCCACGTCCAATAACCCGCGTCGATGGCGGTGATCGTCGCGAGCACCGCCACGGCGACGCCGCGCCATGGCGGCCGAAGCCGCCGCCACACGATCGGCAACGCCAGCACTGCATAGCTGAGCACGAGCTCGAGCACCGTCGGCACCGGCGTCTCGAGCGCCGCGCCCGGCACGGCGGCGAGGACGCGCGCGAGATCCAGACCCACCGTCGCGGCGCATGCGGCGACGCGCAGCAGCAGCCCGGCAAGAAACGGGGACACGGGCAGGAGCGGCAACGCCCCGAGGCCGGGCAAGAGCGTCGCCGGCCCGAGCAGCGGCAACGTGACCAAGTTCGCGAGCGGTCCGATCAGCGATACCTGCTGAAAGTGCCACGCCGTGAGCGGCGCCGTCGCCGCACCGACCGCGCACGAGACACGAACCGACGCCATGACGACGGCCGCAAGGCGCTGCCGCAGGGTCGACGTCGGTCCGGCGCGAGGCCTCGTCGCCGCGAGCACCAGCGCCGCGACCGATGCGAACGAGAGCTCGAACGAGATGTCGGCGCCGACGTCGGGTACCGCGATCGCGAGCACGAGCGCCGCAGCGGCGAGACTGCGCATGCCGTCGGCACGCCGATTCGCCAACACGGCCGTGAGGAGCGCGACGTACATCAGATGCGATCGCGCTGCCGAAACCGACCCGCCGGCGAGCGCCGCGTAGATGGCGACCATCGGCACGCCAGCGAGGGCCGCGAGCTTGGCGACGTTCCACGAGAGCGTCATGTGCTGCGATCGCAGGAGGAGCCAACGGATGCCGAGAACGGCCGCCGCCGTGACGACGGCGAGGTGGAACCCGGCGACGCACGCCACGTGCGAAAGACCGGTTCGCGCCAGCGCGCGCCGCGCGTCGTCGTCGAGCGCGCGGCCCTCCCCGATCAGCACCGCGCGCAAGAACCCGCGGGCCGGCTCCTCGGAACCGGCGTCGATCGCGGCACCGAGCGCGCTCCGGGCACGCGCAACGGCGCCGACGAGCTGGAGCCGTAGCCGCGACGCGAACGGGTGCGGCCGCGGCTCGAGCGCGGCGAGGCCGCGCTCGTCCCACAAGAACATGGTCGCGTAAATCCCCTGGCGCGCGAGCGCCCGCCGCATGTCGTACTCGCCGGGATCGCCGAAATTGCGCGGCCGACGCAGCGTGCCGACGACGCGCAGAGCCGTGCCGGCGAGCCAGTCGCGCGTCGGGTGCGCGATCGTGAGCGCGACGTCGCCACGCGCGCGACCGCGGCCCACGACACCGCGATAGCGCTCCGCTCGCAGCCGGATACGCAGCGCCACTCCGACGCGTGCACTCGCGACAATCGTCCCCTCGATCGCGATCGGCGCACGTCCTGCCTGCTGCGCGATGTGGTCGTGCGGCAACGGTGCGCACGCGACGGTTGCGCGGAGAGCGCCGAGCACCCCGCCGCAGAGCAGCGCGAGCGCGACGATGCGCGTCGCACGATCGCGGCCGAGCACGGCCCCGATCGCGAGCGCGAGCGCAGCGACGGCGGCCGCGCTCGCAGTCGCCGGCTGCGCGTCGAAGATGGTGGCACCGCCGACGAGGACCCCGACCGTGAGCGGCACCAAGACGAACGCCGCCACCGGCACACGCTCTGCCACCGCCGCCGCGTCCTTTCCGCCGGGCGAGCGATGCCCCGCCGAGTGGATCGTCGAACGATGTGACGGCGCCGGGGGCGACGCCGCTCGAGCCGCGAGCGTTTCAGCGGCGCGTCAGCCGCCGTTCGGCCTCCGATACCCACCGCGCGATACGGCGGCGTCGTTCTCTGCGACGTGCGCGCCGTCAGCGGCGTGCGCCTCGGCATCCACGGTCCCGCCCTTGTTCGCGTCGGCGGCACTCGAGTCCGCGGCACTCGCGTCGGCGGCGCTCGCGTCGACGACAGCCGCGGCGGAAATCGCGCCGGCGTTCGCGTCGACGACAGCCGCGGCGGAAATCGCGCCGGCGTTCGCGGCAACCGGATCTGTCGTGCCGGCATCCGCGACAGGCGCCGACGCGCCGCCCTCGGCTGCGACCGGTTCTGGCGCCGCAAGCTGCGCATGGATGTCGGTGGCGAGTCGCGTCGAGATTCCGGGCACCGCCGCGATCGCGTCGATCGAGGCCGCGCGCAGCCGCTTCAAGCTACCGAAGTGGCGCAGCAGCGCGCGGCGACGCCCCGGCCCGACGCCCTCGATGTCCTCGAGCCGCGACCGCAGCCGCTCGCGACGGCGCAGCTCGCGGTGGTACGTGATCGCGAAGCGGTGCGCCTCGTCGCGCACGCGTTGCAGGAGGAAGAGCGCGGTCGAGTTGCGCCGCAGGACGACCGGGTTCTTCCTGCCGGGGAGGAAGACACGCTCCTCCGAACGCCGCACCGCCGCGGCGCGCGGATCGCGCTCGACGTGCATCTTCGCCAGCGACACCACGTCGACCGCATCGATCCCGAGCTCGTGCATCACCTCGACGGCGACGTTCAGCTGCCCCTTACCGCCGTCGACGACGAGCAGATCGGGAAAATCGTTCTCCGCGAGCGCGCGGCGGTACCGCCGCGTCAGCACCTCGTACATCGACGCGAAGTCGTCCGCGCCCTCGACGGTACGGATGCGATAGCGCCGATAGCGCGCCGTGCACGGCTCGCCCTCGTCGAATGTCACCATCGAGCCGACCGAGAGATTGCCCATGATGTTCGAGATGTCGAAGCACTCGATGCGCTTCGGCGCGCTGCGCAGATGGAGCTTCGCCTGCAGCTCCTCGAGCATGCGCTCGCGGCGCTTGCCGGCGTCGTGGCGCTCGGCGTAGCTGTGCGCCGCGTTCTCGCGCGCCATCTGCACGAGGCGCAGCTTCGCCCCGCGCTGCGGACACAGCACCTCGACGTGCCGCCCCTTGCGCTCGCTCAGGTACTCGGCACGGACGTCGGTGTCCTCCATCGGAATCGGCACCAGGATCGCGTCCGGCACCGGGCGCTCGCCATCGTAGAACTGCCCCAGGACCGCGGAGAGCACCTCGTCGTCGGGAAGCTCGAAATCCTCGAAGCTGTACGTTTGATTGCCGGAGAGCTTGCCGCCGCGGACGAGCAGCACCTGCACCTCGACGAAGCCGCCCTCGCGGTAGATGCCGAACGCGTCCTGGTCGCTGCCCCAGTGCGCGACCGCTTGCTGGCGCTCGATGGTCGTCTCGATGGCCTGCACTTGATCGCGCAGCTTCGCCGCCTCCTCGAAGCGCAGCTCCTCGGCGGCGGCGTGCATCCGCGCTTGCAGCGAGCGGATGATCGGCTGGTTCTTGCCCTCGAGAAGCTCGACCGTCTGCTCGAGGTTGCGCTGGTACTCGTCGCGATCGACCTCGAGGCAGCACGGCCCGGGGCAGCGCTTGATCTGGTACTCGATGCACGGCCGCGAGCGGTTGCGGAAGACGCCGTCGCTGCAGCTGCGGAGCGGGAAG
>VBKW01000213.1 GCA_005879405.1 Deltaproteobacteria bacterium | reverse complement strand
TCGGGACTTTGCGCGCCGGCAGCGGCGCCTACGAGCGACGATACCTCATGCTCTCGATCTTCGACGCCGCCGGCCTCGTCTCGCAGTGGGAGCTCTTCGACGTCGACGCGGAAGCTGAAGCACGCGCCCGCTTCGACGCGCTGGTCGCGAGCCCCACGGAAGAACCGAGGTCGGACGCGGCGACAGCGGGCGCGTTGAAGGCGGCGAGTGCCGGCGGGCGACCGCTCCACCGCCGCGTGCGATCGAACGCCGCAACGGTGCACACGGTACGCCTGAGCGCGGCGGTCTCCGGGCGCGATCTGGACGCGCTCCCGGACCTCATCGCCACGGACGCGGAATTCATCCACCATCCGACCGGCGGCATGTGGACTGGGGCGCAAGAGCTCGCCGATTTTCGACACATGCTCGCGACGGGTCGCCTCGTCCTTCAGTTCGACGCCCTCGCGACCCTCGGCGACGCGATCGCCCTCTACCGGCAGACCGTCGGCGGGCAAGGTGGCGGTTCGCCCCGCACGAGCTCGCCGACGCGACCGCGCGGCTCTATCAACGTCACGCGAGCCGCCTTCCCGATGGCCCCGCGCGGGAACGTGCAATCGCGACGGCGCGCACGGTCGAGGCGTTGTGCGGAGCGTTCGATGCCGATCTGTCGACGGTATTCGCGCCCGACGTCGAGTGTGTGGACCATCGTACGACAGGATTCGGCTCCGGCGGCGGCGTCGACTGGATGCGGCGCTGCATCGCGACCGGATACGAGGTCGCCGACGACCTCGCGGATCGCTTCGACGACGTCGTGGCGGCGCAACCGGACGCGCTGCTCGTGCGCTGGACCACCTCGGGCAAGGAGCGCATCGGCGGCGGCCCCTTCGAGTGGCGGCATTTTCGCTTGTTCCTGTTCGATTCCGACGGCCTCGTGCGGCGCGTGGAGGTGTTCGACGTCGATCGGCATATCGCGGCGCTCGCACGCTACGACGCGCTGACGATGGGCGCCGGGCAGTCCACGGAGACCCGGCCTCCGCACGCGACGGGAGCGCCGGGCATCGCGAACGCCGCGACGCGCGCAGGGGAGCGGCTCCGCGATACGTGGAACGCGCATGACTGGGAGGGTTTCGCCGCACTCTTCCCGAAGGGGTTTCGCGCCGTGGACCGCCCCCAGAGCGTCGCCCTCGAGCTTGATCGTGAGCGGCTGCTCGTGGGATACCGCTCCGTCTTCGAGATGCCGACGTCTCGGCAAACGAGTGAGCCGCTTGCGACGCGCGGCGGTCGACTCGCGCTCAGCCGCGTGCACTGGGAAGGCACGAGCGATTCCGTCGGCCCGAGCGAGATCGACTTTCTCATCGTCGTCGAGGTCGACGAGCGCGGCGATCTCGTCGCGATCGTGTCGTTCGATCTCGACGAGCGCGACGCCGCGCACGCCGAGCTCGACCGCCGGTACGCCGCTGGCGAGGGGCGCGCCCACCCTCGCATCGCGGCAACGGCGAGCGCGTTCCTGCGCGCATTCGCCGACCGCAACTGGGACGAGCTCGCCGCGTGCTTCGCGTCGGATCTCGTGGTGCATGACCACCGCCGTCTCGGATGGGAGACATTGCGCGGACCCGCAGCGTACGTGCATGCGCTCACATCGCTCGTCGACCTCGCGCCCGATGCGCGGCTGCGCCTCGACCACGTCGAGCTGTCCGACTGCGGGCTCCTCTGGGTGGCCGCGTGGCACGGCACGCAGGGAGGCGGCGCCTTCGAAACGCCGTGGATCATCGTCTCCGAGCACGACGCCTCCGGCACGGTTCACCGCGTCGATCAATACGATCTCGACCAGCTCGACGACGCGCGCGCATGCTTCGGCGAGCTCCGTCGCCCCGATCCGCTGCGCATCCCGCCGAACGCGGCGACGCGGGCGCTGGATCGTTGGCAGAACGCAATCGAGGCGCGGAATCTGGACGCGGTTCAAGCGTGGTACGCCCCGGTGTTCGTGTTCGACGATCGGCGCCGTCTCGTTCGCGTGGAGTCCGACAGGGAAATGGCGATCGCAAACATGCGGTTGATCGTCGAGTCGGGCGCTCGGCCTTCCCGGACCATCCTGGCGACGGCGGGCGATCGCTTGATCCTGCAGCGCGTTCACTGGACGGCGCCCCGCGAAGGGGTCGCCCCCTCGAGTCATTCGCGTGCCGACGAGTTCGAAGTCGACGAGGTCGACCATGAGGGACGCTTCATCGCGGCGATTGCCTTCGACCCCGAAGATCGGCGTGCCGCGAGCGTGGAGATGTTCGAGCGCTGGGCCCGCAGCGACGCGGGGCGCTCGCAGCTGGCATCGGTGATCGAGCTCCGCCGCGCGATTCGCGAGCGCGACCTCGTCCGCGTGCGGGCGACCCTACCCGAAGACTTCGTCTTCCACGATCGTCGCCGTCTCGGCGCCGGTCGAGTCGCGCGTCCCGACGAGTACGTCGTCTGGCTCGCCGCGCTCTTCGAGCAGTCTCCCGACGCGATCATGGAGCCGATCTACGAGCTCGCGGCGGCACATCACGGAGCCCTCTCCGTCGCTCGCACGTTCGGAACGCTCGCGCAGGGCGGCGAGTTCGAATCGGTGTTCCTGGCGCTCTGGACGTTCCGCAACGGACGCCCTGCGAGTCTCGAGCTGTTCGATCTCGAGGACTTCAACGCTGCACACGCGCGCTTCGAGGAGCTGCGCCCCGACCCGCTGCACGTCCCGCCGAACGAGGCGACGCGCTCCGCCTGTCGCCTCCACGAGGCGGGCGACGGTGGGTCGTCCGGAGGCTCCGGAATTGCGCGCAGTCGCGGCGCTGGCTGAGAGATGAGCCCACGCCGCCGTGGCCAACCCATTTGCCGGCACTCGGTTCTACGCTCGGCGACGCACATCGAGAATGTTCCGGAGCTGAAACAGCTGTACGCGTATTGATCCATTCTCGCGACGATGCTCCCATGACACCGTGATGCGCACGGCGCCTCGTCAGGCCGCGGCGCTCGAT
This sequence comes from Deltaproteobacteria bacterium, assembly GCA_005879405.1. Lineage (GTDB taxonomy): Bacteria > Desulfobacterota > Binatia > UTPRO1 > UTPRO1 > DP-19. Next base: position 397 of record VBKW01000213.1, on the reverse strand, counting down.
TCATCCCACCTCGTCCGCGCGCAAAACCCGCAAAGACGACGGCTGCTCACCCCGATGTCCGCGCCGAACATCCCTCGACGCGCGATTGAGCGAGCGCGTGCGGCGGCGGAGCATACGCTTCCACAATGTGCCGTCACGATACGAAGGACTCGGTGGAGGGAACGACATGAGGAGCATCTCTGTTTGGAGCCGGCTCACGCATCGCGAATTGCTGCGCCTGCTGCTCGCCGCTCTCGCCGGCTGCGTGTTGGTATTGTCCGGCGCTCGCGCGGCTGACGCGTTCAGATACGACCCCGTCCTCTTCGTCCATGGCATCGAGGGCTCGGGCGCGCAGTTCGAGTCGCAGGCGCTGCGCTTCGAGAGCAACGGCTACCCGGCGACCTGGATCGACGAGGTC
>VBKW01000212.1 GCA_005879405.1 Deltaproteobacteria bacterium | reverse complement strand
CTTGAAGGCGCGGATCTGTCCCGTGGGGAGCGGTCGCTGGCCCTGCGCCGGCGGCTGCCCGGGCGCGGCGGGCTTTTCCTCGAGCACCTGCTGGATGGTGTCGGCGAGCTCACCCGCCGCCGCGTGCTTCAGCGTGATGAGCTCGGTGTGCCGGCGCGAGCTCGCGACGTCGAGCTCGACGATCATGCGCGACAGCCGCTCGACGTTCGCTGCCGAGTCGATGATGATCAGCGAGTTCGTCTGCGGGTAGGCGGTGATGAGGCCGTCCTTCGAGACCAGCGGCTGCAGCACGTTGCCGATGTCGGCAGCGTCGACTTGGCTGAGCGGGATGAGACGCGTGACGTACTCTTCCGTCGGCGCCTTCGCGGTGCCGTCGGTGAACGTGCGAAGACTCGTCTCCTTCGCGTCCTTCGTCGGGATGATGCGGACGACTGCGCCGCTCGGAACCGTCGTGAAGCCCTTCACCTGCAGCACCGCCTGGAAGACCTGATACGCCTCCTCGGGCGTGATCTTCGTCGGCGACACGACGGTCACCTTGCCTTGTACGCGCTCGTCCATGACGAAGTTCTTGCCGGTGATCTCGCCCATGAACTTGACGAGGACGCCGAGGTCGACGTCCTGGAAGTCCATCGTGATCGCGCGCTCGCCGTCGGCCTCGACGACGCGCGGGCCTTGCGCCGCGGCCGGTGAGGCGCTCGCCTGCGGATGCGGGGGCGCCTGCGCCTGGGCACGTGCCGGTGCCACCCCGAGGAGGCGCGGCGCGACGCCAGCGCCGCTGAGCGCGGCCGCGATCGCGAGCGCGATCAGCGCGCGGTCAAGTACTCGTGTCCGACGCACACACCACCATCCCATCCTCCACCCGTTCAGCGAATATCATATGAAAAGCTCTTTGCGGCCTTGTTGCGTTGCAGATCGACCGCGATGTGCCCCTCGTTCTGCAGCTCGGTGAAGAGGGTGATCGCCTTGGTCGGATCCGTGAGCTCGACCCCGTTGACCCGGTTGATGATGTCGCCGTTCTGCAGCCCGATCTTCTCGAACACCGAGCCCGGCTTGATCGCGAACACGCGGAACCCGACGGTCTTGCCGTCCTCGAAGTAGGGCACTGCACGCGCTTGCGTGAACACCTCGTTCAAGTTGGCGACTGTCTTCTCGACCTCGCGCCGATCGATGACGAACTTGTCGTCGGCCGTCTTCCGGATGCGCTCGCCGGCGACCGCCGCGCTGCCGCCCGCCGTCGTGCCCGCAGCGCTCGTCACCGGTCCGCGCGCCGAGGCGAGCTCGAGGACCTCCTCGTCGCCGTTGCGGTCGAGGATGACCCGATCCCACTCGACGTGCTTCAACGTGGCGGCGTCGAGAATCGAGTCGCCGACGCGATAGAGCGACTGCCGGCGCGCCGCGAGGTCCTCGATGATCGCGTACGATTGCGATGGGTCCCGGGCGATCGCCGTGCCCCAGAGCTTGACGTTCAGGTCGGTGCGCTTGGCATCTCCGATGGCACGCTCGGCCGGCGCGCCCTTCACCGCATTGAATGCGTCGCGCTCGTAGATGACCGCGTACGTCGATTCCGGCTGTACGGCGGACGCGACCGGTGCCGATGCCGTCCGCGGTGCCAGCTCCTGTGTCGGGTGCTCGAGGCGAGCCGCGATGGCGCCCGTCGTGATCCGCGCCGCGAACCAAGCGATACCCGCCAACAGCAGCAGGTTCAGCGCGACCAGCGCCGGCCGCCATGACCCAGTCAACATCCACGCGATCTATAAAGGAAAGCGGGGAAGGCAATCAAGCCAACTCGACCGCCGCCGCGCGCCCCGCCGGTGCGTGCCCGGCGCCGTTGCCGCGCTTTCCTTTCGTGGCTCGTCCCCGCATAAGAGGAAGCGATGGAAGAGCAGGATCAAATCGTCGCACGGCGGAAGAAGCTTGCGGAGCTGGAGGCGCTCGGACACCGGCGGTTTCCCAACGGCTTTCAGCCGCGCGACATGGCGGCGGCGCTTCTGGCCGCGCACGCCGACACGTCCGGCGACGACCTCGACGCGAGGCCGGTGCCGGTGCGGATCGCGGGGCGTATCGTTGGGGTGCGCGACTTCGGGAAAGCGGCGTTCGCGCACGTACAGGATCGCAGCGGGCGCATCCAAGTCTATGTCCGGCGCGACGAAGTCGGCGACCGCGACTTCGAGGTGTTCCGCCTCCTCGACCTCGGCGACTTCGTGGGGATCGAGGGGCGCCTCTTTCGCACGAAGACCGGCGAGCTGAGCGTCCTCGCCGCGCGCGTCCACTATCTCGCGAAGGCGCTGCGGCCGCCGCCGGAAAAGTGGCACGGGCTGCAAGACGTCGAGCTGCGCTACCGGCAGCGTTACCTCGATCTCCTCAACCCCGACGTGCAGCGGATCTTTCGCGTGCGAGCGCAGGTGCTGCAAGGCGTACGCGAGTTCTTCGCCCAGCGCGGCTACCTCGAGGTCGAGACGCCGATGATGCAGCAGATCGCCGGCGGCGCGTTGGCGCGGCCGTTCGTCACCCATCACAACACGCTCGACATGGATCTCTACCTGCGGGTCGCGCCCGAGCTCTTCTTGAAGCGGCTCTTGGTCGGCGGTCTCGAGCGCGTCTTCGAGCTGAACCGCAACTTCCGCAACGAGGGTATCTCGACGGAGCACAATCCCGAGTTCACGATGCTCGAGTTCTACGAGGCGTACGCGACGTGGGAGGACTTGCTGACGATCACCGAGGAGCTGATCAGCGAGCTGGCGCGGACGATCGTCGGCGCCGTCAAGATTCCCTACGGCGCGCACGAGATCGATCTCACGCCGCCATGGCGGCGCGTCGCGGTGAAGGACGCGGTGGCGCAGGCGACCGGCCTCGCGTCCGCCGAGGTCGACGACGTCGAGCGTCTACGGGCCGTCGCCGCCGCACGCGCCATCCCGCTGCCGCCGGGCGCACCGTACGGCAAGGTGCTCGCCGAGATCTTCGAGAAGACGGCCGAGGCGGCGCTCGTGCAGCCGACGTTCGTCGTCGACTACCCCGTCGAGATCTCGCCGCTCGCGCGCCAGAGCGACCGCGACCCGACGCTCGTCGACCGCTTCGAGCTCTACGTCGCCGGCCGCGAGATCGCGAACGGCTTCTCCGAGCTGAACGACCCCGACGAGCAGCGCGCGCGCTTCGAGGAGCAGCTGCGCGCGCGTCGCGGCGGCGACGAGGAGGCGCACGCGATGGACGAGGACTACGTCCGCGCCCTCGAGCATGGGATGCCGCCGGCGGCGGGCGAGGGAATCGGCATCGATCGTCTCGTGATGTTGCTCACCAACTCGCCGTCGATCCGCGACGTCATTCTCTTTCCACAACTGCGCCCCGAGCGGCGCTGAATCGAGAGCCATGCGTTACGAGCTGATGGTCGGCCTGCGCTACCTGCGCGCACGCCGCAAAGAGGCGTTCATTTCCCTCATCACGGTGATCTCCGTCGTCGGCGTCATGATCGGCGTCATGACGCTCAACATCGTGCTCGCGGTGATGACCGGGTTCGAGGAGGATCTGCGCGACCGTATCCTCGGGTTCAACCCGCACATCGTGGTGGTCTCGTACGCGGGCGCGATCCGCGACGCCGACAAGGTCCTCGCCACGGTGCGCGACACGCCCGGCGTGGTCGCCGCGGCGCCGCTCGTCTACAGCCAAGTGATGCTCACGACCGGCCAGAGCGTCTCCGGCGTCGTCGTCCGCGGCGTCCCGCCCGGCGACGACGCGGCGATCGTCGACCTGAAGGGGCACCTCAGCTCCGGCTCGATCGACCGCCTCGGCGCCGAGTTCGAGGTGCCGCCGTCCGGCGACAGCAAGACGCCGACGAAGCTCACCGGCGTCATCATCGGGCAGGAGCTCGCGAAGCAGCTCGGCGTCGACGTCGGCGACCCGGTGAGCGTCGTCTCGCCGATGGGGACGGCGTCGCCGGTCGGCATGATTCCGAAGGTGAAACGCTTCGCAGTCGCCGGCACGTTCGATTCGGGGATGTTCGATTACGACTCGTCGCTCATCTACATGAGCCTCGGCGACGCGCAGCGCTTCTTCGGGCTCGGTGACGCGATCACCGGCGTCGAGGTGCGCGTCGGCGACATCTACCACGCGCAGGACGTCGCGCGCCGCATCGAGGCGGGGCTCGGGACGCCGTATCGCGCGCGCGACTGGATGGAGGTGAACCGCAACCTCTTTCTCGCGTTCCGGCTCGAGAAGGCGGTCTACTTCATCGTGCTGCTGCTGATCGTGCTCGTCGCGGCCTTCAACATCATCGCGACGCTGATCATGATCGTGATGGAGAAGCGGAAGGACATTGCGATCCTCAAGTGCATGGGCGCGACGAACCGCTCGATCGCGCGCATCTTCATGCTGAAAGGCGCGATCGTCGGTGCGGTGGGTACCGCGCTCGGTGTCGTCGGTGGCTACGCCGGGTGCTGGCTGCTCGCGCGGTATCAATTCGTCGAGCTGCCGAAGGACGTGTTCTACGTCTCGACGCTGCCGGTGCGCGTGTACGGCGAGAACTTCCTCCTCGTCGCGCTGGCGTCGGTGACGATCTGTCTCCTCGCCACGATCTACCCGGCGCGGCAGGCCGCAGGTCTGGCGCCCGTGGAAGTGATCCGCTACGAATAGGCGCCGTTGATCGCGCTGCGCAACCTGACCAAGGAGTACGTCGACGGTCCGCGGGTGGTGCGCGTCCTCACCGGCCTCGAGCTCGAAATCACCGCCGGCGAGCGCGTGGCGATCGTCGGCGAATCCGGGGTCGGGAAGAGCACGCTGCTGCACATCCTGGGGACACTCGATCGGCCGACGAGCGGTGAGGTGTGGTTCGATGGCGAGGAGCTGGCGAGCAAGAGCGACCACGAGCTGGCGCGCTTTCGCAATCGCGAGGTCGGCTTCATCTTCCAGTTTCACCATCTGCTGCCCGATTTCACCGCGCTCGAGAACGTCATGATGCCGGCGCTGATCGCGGGAGCAGCGCGCGAGACGGCTCGGCGGCGGGCCGCGGACCTCCTCGTACGCGTCGGACTCGCGGAGCGCCTCGAGCATCGTCCGGGCGAGCTCTCCGGCGGCGAGCAGCAGCGCGTCGCGGTCGCGCGCGCGCTGATCCAGGAGCCGCGCGTCGTGCTCGCCGACGAGCCGACGGGCAACCTCGATCCGACGACCGCTGCGGGTGTGCAGGATCTCCTGATCGAGCTCAACGCCGAGCGCCACATCACGCTCGTCGTGGTCACGCACAGCGGCGCGCTCGCGTCGGCGATGGATCGGACGCTCAGGCTCGCGGGCGGCAGGATCGCGACGGAGGCGACGCGGGTCGCCGCGGCGCACTAGCGGTCGCGAGGGGAGGCGGGGATGAGACGACGGGTGGTGATCGCGCTCATGATCCTCGGCGCATGTCTCGCCCCCGCGCTCGCGCGCGCCGCCACGGTCGCGCAGGTGCTGATCGAGGGCAACGCCCGCGTCGACGACGAGGCGATCCGCATCCACGTCCAGAGCCGCGCCGGGTCGCGCTACGATCCGGCGGCCGTCGATAGCGACGTCCGCGCCATCTACGCGATGGGGTTCTTCGAGAACGTCGAGGTCGAGCGCCGGCCGAGCCCCGAAGGCATGGTGCTCGTGTTTCGCGTCCGCGAGCGGCCGCTTGTCACCGACGTGAAGATCGAGGGCAACAAGAAGGTGCGCAGCGAGGACCTCGAGGCGGCGCTCAAGGTGCGCCCGCACACGATCCTCGACGGCGAGAAGCTGCGGCGCGGCGTCGTCGACGCGAAGAAGCTCTACGAGGAGAAGGGCTACCTCGACGCGACGATCACCCCGCGCGTCGATCCGGTGCCGGATCGACCGCACGAGGTGACGATCACCTACGTCGTCGACGAGGGCAAGATCGTCCGCATCCAGCACATCGAGATCGAGGGCAACCAGGCGTTCACCGATCGCAAGCTGAAGCGCGTCATCACGACGAAAGAGGAGTGGCTCCTGTCGCGCTTCACCGGCGCCGGTGTCCTCAACAAGGAGACGCTGAAGACCGACACCGAGCGCCTCACCGCCTGGTACTACGACAACGGCTACATCAACGTCCGCGTCGACGAGCCGCAGGTCGAGCGCAAAGAGGACGGGCTCTACGTCACGATCAAGGTCGCGGAGAGCGATCAGTACAAGGTCGGTGAGGTGAAGTTCGCCGGCGATGTGCGCTCCGACCTGGATCTCCGCAAAGACCTGGAGCTCGTGTCGGGCGACACCTTTCGGACGAGCAAGCTGCGCCAGGACATCTTGAAGCTCACCGACAAGTACGGCGACGTCGGCTACGCCTTCGTCAACATCGAGCCCGAGACCGACATCGAGCCGGAGAAGAAGACGGTCGACATCACCTACCGCATCGACCAAGGCCCGCAGGTGACGATCGACAAGATCCTCATCACCGGCAACACCAAGACGCGCGACAAGGTCGTCCGCCGCGAGCTCAAGGTCGAGGAGCAGCAGCAGTTCTCGGGGACCAAGCTCAAGAAGAGCCGCGACGCCCTCAACCGGCTCGGCTTCTTCCAGGAGGTGAACCTCACCACGCAGCGCGGCCGGAGCGAGGAGAAGCTGAACCTCCAGGTCGACGTGAAGGAGGGGCAGACAGGCGCGCTCACCGCGGGCGCGGGCTTCAGCTCGGCGGACAATCTCCTCTTCAACGCGCGCATCTCGGAGAACAATCTGTTCGGGCGCGGCTACCGCGCCGTGCTGAACGCCGACTTCGGCAGCATCCGCCAGAACTTCATCGCGAGCGTCACCGACCCATGGCTCTTCGACGTCCCGCTCTCCGCGACCGTCGACGGCTTCCGCTGGAAGCTCGACTATCAGGACTTCACGCGCTCCGGCACCGGCGGCAGCTTCCGGCTGCTCTATCCGCTGACCGCGCTCGGCTACGACCAGCTCCTCGGCCGCTTCTCGCTCGAGGAAGTGCGCGTGGGCGGCGAGTACCGATTGGAGGAAGCGGAGATCTCGGAACTGATCTCGCGCAACACGCTGAACAGCCTCTTCGATCCGACGCGCGGCTCGACCGAGGAGATCTCGGTCGAGTACGCGGGTCTCGGCGGCCAGAGCGATTACGTCAAGATCGACGTCCGCGGGCGCTTCTACTGGCCGATCTACAAGTCGCCGCAGCTCGGAACGTTCGTCTACTCGATCGGCGCTGCGCTCGGCTACGGCCATGGCGACCGCGGCGATAGCCACCACGAGCTGCCGCTCTTCGAGCGCTACTTTCCGGGCGGCATCAACTCGATCCGCGGCTTCCAGACGCGCACACTCGGGCCGCGCGAGCCGATCCGCAACGGCCAGGGGCAGGACATCCAAAGCGATCCGATCGGCGGCAGCCGCCAGCTCATCATCAACAACGAGATCATCTTTCCGATTGTCGAGCAGCTCGGGCTGAAAGGCGTCCTCTTCGTCGATACCGGCAATGCCTGGCTCGACAGCGAGGGTTACGACTTCGGCAATTTGCGCTATTCGGTGGGAGGCGGCTTGCGCTGGCAGTCACCGCTCGGTCCGATCCGCATCGAGCTCGGCCTGCCGCTCAACAAGCACCGGCACGAGAAATCGAGCGTCGTCCTCTTCTCGTTCGGAGCGCCGCTCTGACGAACGCCATGGACGCGCCAGACAGCACAGGAGGCATTTGCATGACACGAGGAAGGTTCCACGCCGCGGCCGCGCTGGTCGCGTTGGCTCTGCTGGCGCTTGCGGTGCCGGCGTCCGCCGACATCAAGGTCGGGATCGTCGACTTGCAGCGCGCGCTCAACGAGTCGGCTGCAGGGAAGAAAGCCAAAGAGCAGTTCAAGGGCGAGTTCGACAAGACGCAGAACGCCCTCAAGGGCGAGAAGGACCGTCTCGACAGAATGAAGGACGACCTCGACAAGCAGAGCGTCGTCCTCAAAGCCGACGAGCGGAAGGCGAAAGCCGACGAGTTCGACCGCCGGCAGCGCGATCTGCGCCGCAAGCTCGAGGACTCGGACGCGGAGCTGCGCAAGAAAGATCAGGAGCTGACTGGCGACATCCTGAAGGACCTCGCCGAGGTCATCCAGGAGATCGGCCAGCGCGAGAACTACACGGTCATTCTCGAGAACTCGAGCAGCTCCGTGCTCTACGGCGCCAAGTCGATCGACATGACGGACGAGGTCATCCGTACCTTCGACGCGAAGAAGAAGTGAGCCGCGCGTGGCCGACGACGGCGCCGTCGATCCCGCGCTGATCGGCCGCCTCCTGCCGCATCGCTATCCGCTCCTCCTCGTCGACCGCGTGGTCGGTGTCGAGGACGGCGTGCGTCTCGTCGCGCGCAAGTGCGTCACCGTCGACGAGCCGTTCTTCGCCGGCCACTTTCCAGGACGTCCGGTCATGCCGGGCGTCCTCCTCTGCGAGGCGCTGGTGCAGGCCGGGGCGCTGCTCGCGCAGGCATCGGGCGGCGGTCTTCCGCCCGGCGCCAGCTTGACCGTCGTCGCGCTCGAGCGCGCGCGCTTTCGGCGCTCCGTCGTGCCCGGCGACGAGCTCGAGCTCGAGGTACGCACGCTCGAGCGGCGCCCGCCGCGCTGGCGGCTACGCGGCGTCGCCCGCGTCGGCGGCAGCATCGCCGCCGAGGCCGACTTCACGACGCTCGAGCACGCGCCTGCCGAGCACCAGGCCGCGCCCGCGGCGGTCGTGCATCCGACGGCGGTCGTCGCGCCCGGCGCCGAGCTCGCCGCCGATGTCGAGATCGGACCGTACGCCGTCATCGGGCCGTACGTGCACATCGGCGCGGGGACGCGCGTCGGACCCCACGCCGTCCTCGACGGCCGGACGACGATCGGCCGCAACAATCGCATCTTTCAGTTCGCGAGTGTCGGCGCCGAGCCGCAGGACCTGAAATATCGCGGCGAGGAGAGCCGCCTCGAGATCGGCGATCGCAACATCATTCGCGAGTTCGCAACCGTGAACCCCGGCACGACCGGCGGCGGGATGGTGACGACGGTCGGCAGCGACACGCTGCTCATGAATTACTCGCACATCGGTCACGATTGCCACGTCGGCAGCCACTGCGTGCTCGCCAACAGCGCCACGCTCGCCGGCCACGTGACGATCGAGGACTACGTCATCGTCGGCGGCCTCGCGGCGATCCATCAGTTCGTGCGGATCGGCGAGTCGGCGATTCTCGGCGGCGGCGCGATGGTCATCCACGACGTGCCGCCGTACTGCAACGCGAGCGGCGACCGCGCGACGCTCCGCGGCGTGAACATCATCGGGTTGAGGCGACGCGGTTTCGATGCCGAGCAAGTCCGCGCGATCAAAAGCGCCTACCGGCTCCTCTTCGCCGCGGGCATGCCGTTCGCCGAAGCGCGCGCCCGGCTCGCGGCCGAGCTCGCCGCCACTCCCGAGGTCGAGCGCCTGCTCGCGTTTCTCGCCGCGTCGAGCCGCGGCATCACGCCGGCCGCGCGTCGCCGCCGCGGCGATCCCACCGAGCCCGAGGACGAGTGACCTACATGTCGTCCGTCCGACGCCGAGTCGCGCTGTGACCGAGCGCATCGGGCTGATCGCCGGCAACGGCCGCTTTCCGCTGGTCTTCGCCGCGGCGGCGCGCGCGGCCGGCGTCGAGGTCGTCGCGGTCGCACACCGCGGCGAGACGCCGGAGGAGATCGGTACGTACGCCGACGAGCTCACCTGGGTACGTGTCGGCGAGCTCGGGAAGATCATCCGGGTGTTGAAGCGCGCCGGCGTGCGGCGCGCCGTGATGGCGGGCGGCATCCGCAAGCCGCGCCACCTCGCCGACATGCGCCCCGACTTTCGCGGGGCCGCGTTTCTCGCCAAGACGCGCAGCCTCAAGGACGACGTGCTGCTGCGCGGCATCGCCGCCGAGCTCGAGCGCGACGGCATCACGGTCGTCGAGTCGACGCTCTTCTGCGGCGCGCTCGTGCCGCGCGCCGGCACGCTCACGCGGGCGACGCCGCGCGCGAAGGAGTGGGAGGATGTCCGCTTCGGCTTCCGCGTCGCCAAGGACATCGGCCGCTGGGACATCGGCCAGAGCGTCGTCGTGAAGGGCGGAACCGTGCTCGCCGTCGAGGGGATCGAGGGCACGGACGAGGCGATCCGCCGCGGCGGCCTGCTCGGTCGTGGCGGCATCGTCGTCGTCAAGGTGAGCAAGCCGACGCAGGATCTGCGCTTCGACGTCCCGGCCGTCGGACCGACGACGATCGACGTTCTGCGCGAGGTCGGCGGCCGCGTGTTGGCGCTCGAGGCCGACCGCACGCTGATGCTCGACCGCGAGGCGATGATTGCGGCGGCGGATGCGGCCGACATCGCGATCGTCGCGCTCGCGAGTGCCGGCGCGACGGACGCTGCGTGAATTGTGAGTGAATTCGCGCCCCGCGTCGCCACGGCAGTCTGGGTCATCTTGACGCGCGACACGCCGTGCTACAGGTTGAGCGCGACGCGCGAGCCGGGCGCGTAGTCTCTAACGCACCACTCCGTCTCGTTCGCCATAGAACCGTAGGTAGCGCTCACTCCATCGTCCGCTGTACGAATTTCCAAGAGTGACGGGACGATGGGACGGCGATCGTGCCGATTCTGCGGTTTCGTGCGTCTTTGCCACAATGAGTATGACGTCGAGTCGCATGCGGGCTGTTGCTGCATGGCACATCCGTTGCAAAACTGTGCAGTACCGCGTCGGGGCCGTACGACGATGAGATCCCTCCTGCCACCCAAATTGCGCGCGCGCCGCGCGTCGCTGATGGCCGTCTCGCACAACGAGAAGATCATCGCTTTCTGTCGCGTGTTGATGGCGGCGACGACGGTGGCGATCGCGGTCGTCGATCCGCAGCTGCCGTCCTACTCCCCCGAGGCCGGCTACGTCGTGCTGGCCTCGTATCTCCTCTGGAGCGCGCTGCTCTTCTGGGTCGTGCGCGGCGAGTACGTCGGGCAAGAGCGCCTCGGGTACTTCTCGACGGCGACCGACTTCGCGTGGATCATCGCGATCACGCTCTTCACCGAGCGCGGCGCGACGCCGTTTTTTCTGCTCAACATCTTCCTCATCTCGAGCGTCAGCGTGCGCTGGGGCTTCGCGGTCTCGCTGCCGGTCACGTTGCTGCTCGCGGCGCTGTACCCGGGGCTCGTCTTCGTCTCGGGGCTGCTGCTCGATCCGGACACGTTCACGAGCGGCGCTCGAAGCGCAAGCTCGGCTTCCTGCTCGACCTGACGACGACGTTCCGCCGCGATCAGGCCCCGGGGTGGGGCATCTCGCGTCTGATGGTCCGGGTATTGAACTACTTCAACGCGCCGCGCGGCGTGCTGGTGCTACGCGACCCCGAGAGCGGCAACTACTTCACGTGGGAGGTGGCGCGCGAGGGGCGTCGTCTGCGGGTGCGGCTACGGATCACCAAGCACGATCCGTTGCCGTTGGAATTCGCCACGCCCACGGACGCGCTCCTCGTGAACTCCCTCCAGCCGGGTGCGAGCGCCCTCTGCTACGACCTCACGACCGGCAGCATGCATCGCAAGCCGATGGTTCCGGAGCTGAAGCTCCCCGACGGCGACCGCGTGCAGTCGCTGCTCGCCTCGCCGGTCTTGATTCAGCGCGAGTTCCGCGGCCGCGCGATCGTCGTGCGCCACGGCCGGCCGCGCTTCACCCGCGACGACCTCGAGTTCCTGCTCGTCATCGTCAGCCAGGCGGCCGCAGGGTTCGAGGCGGTGCGCTTGCAGGAGAAGGCGGAGGAGGTCGCCGTCCTCGAGGAGCGCGCGCGCATCGCCCGCGATCTCCACGACGGCTTCATTCAGTCGCTCGCCGGCATCGATCTTCGCGTCGAGGCGTGCCGCAAGCTCGTCGAGCGCGACCCGCTGCGCATACCGCGCCAGCTGGAAGAGCTGCACCAGATGGTCGACCGCGGCTACCGCGAGGTGCGGCACTACTTGAGCGTGCTGCGCCGCGCGAGCCGCCAGACCGACGACCTGCGGGCGACGCTCGACCAGCTCGCGGCCGAGTTCTCGATCCGCGAGCACCTGCACGTCGATCTCGAGCTGCCGGATCTGGACCCGGCGCTGCCGGCGGCGACGATCTACGAGCTCGTGCAGATCGTGCGCGAGGCGCTGCGCAACGCCGTGCGCCATGGACGCGCCACGGCGGCCGTCGTCCGGCTCGTCGCCGATTCGTCTCAGTGTCACATCATGATCCGCGACAACGGTCGCGGGTTTCAGAACGCTCGCGGCGCGATCGACCCGGACGGCTTTCTCGCACCCGCCGCCGCCCCGTGGTCGATTCGCGACCGCGCCACCGCGCTCGGAGGCGATCTCCGCGTGCGGAGCCGCCCCGGCGAGGGGGCCGAGATCTCGCTGCAGGTGCCGCTCGCGGCGCGCGCGGACGAGAGCGCGGCATAGATAGGAGATTCCGGATGGTCCTTCCCGCGCGTAAACGCCGTCTCGTCCTGGTCGACGATCACACGCTCTTCCGCGACGGCCTCCGCACGATCCTCCAGATGGAGGACGACCTCGAGGTGATTGCGGACGTCGAGAGCGCCGAGGACATCGTCGAGCTCGTCTGGCAGCTGAAGCCCGACCTGCTCCTCCTCGACATCCGCATGCCGACCGGCAACGGCCTCGAAGCGGTGCCCGCTGTCGTCCGCATCAGCCCCGAGACCCGCGTCCTCGTCCTCACCGCGTGCGACGAGCAGGAGGAGCACGTGCGCGCGCTCATGCTCGGCGCCAAAGGCGTCGTGCTCAAGGACTCCGCCCGCCACACGTTGATCGAGGCCATTCACACCGTCTGTCGCGGCGGCTTCTGGATCGACCCGCGCATGCGCCGCACGGTCGCCGACGAGGTCGCGCAAAGCACGACGAGCGGCGGCGCCACCCGTCGCGGCCACACCGGCCTCACCGACCGCGAGCTCGAGATCGTCCGCTTGGTCGCGTCCGGCCAAAAGAACAAAGAAGTCAGCGCGGCGCTCACGATCAGCGAGCGCACCGTGAAGACGCACCTCCAGAATATCTTCCAGAAGCTCGGCGTGCGGGATCGGGTCGCCCTCGTCATGTACGCGCTGCAGCACGGGCTCACGCAGGCGAGCTGACACGTCCACGTACTACGCGCGGTGGAGGCGGCGGTCGTTGGCTGCACCCGACGTGCGCAAGAGGGTACGTGTGCGCACCACGGGTGCAGGCAACGACCGCCGCCTCCACCGCGGGTCGCGCGTCGGCGTCGCCCGCGCTGCGCGCGTCGCGCGTGCGCTCGCGAGGGGGTCGCTCGCCCGGCGCGCCGCGCGCTCAGCGTCGGCGTGCGACGCGGAGTCGCCGCGGTCCGCGCTCGGTCGGCGCGCCGCCCGTGGCGACGGTCCGGTTGCGATGGACCCCGCCGGAGGGCGGTGGAGGTCTCTGTGCACCCGTGGTGCGCACACTTACCCTCTTGCGCACGTCGGGTGCACAGAGACCTCCACCGCCCTCCGGCGGCGTTGAACGCAACGGCGCGACGACCCGGGCGCCGCGCTAGATCGCGTGTTTCTTCAGCTTCGTCCACAGCGTCCGCTCGCCGATGCCGAGGAGCTTGGCGGCGGCGGGTTTGTCGTTGTGCGTGGCTGCGAGGGCGTCGAGGATCAGCTGGCGCTCGACGTCGCCGAGAGCGCGGTCGAGGTTCAGATCGGTCGCACGACGTCCGTCGGTCGGCGCGCGCGGCTCGTCGTGCAGTGGGAGGAGGGCGCGGGCGAGGGCGGCGTCGACCGTTCGGTCGGCGCAGAGTACGGCGGCGCGTTCCATGACGTTGCGGAGCTCGCGGACGTTGCCGGGCCAGTGGTAGGACTCGAGCACGGCGGCGGCGTCCGGTGTGAGGCGGAGATCGGGCTTCCCGAGCTCGCGCGCGAACGTGTCGAGGAAGGCTTGCGCGAGGAGCGGTGCGTCGCTGCGACGGTCGCGGAGCGGCGGCAGCTCGAGGCGGAAGACGTTCAGCCGATAGTAGAGATCGTCGCGAAAGCAGCCGTCTTTGACCGCGGTCTCCAGGTCGCGGTTCGTGGAGGAGATGACGCGCACGTCGACGAGCACGCGGCGATTGGACCCGAGCGGCTCGACGACGCCCTCCTGCAGAACGCGCAGCAGCTTCGCTTGCAGGCGCGCGTCCATGTCTCCGATCTCGTCGAGGAAGAGGGTGCCCTCGTCGGCCGCTTGGAACTTACCGATGCGGTCGGCGTGGGCGCCGCTGAACGCGCCGCGTACGTGGCCGAAGAGCTCACTCTCCAGGAGCTCCGCGGGGATCGCGGTGCAATTGATGGGGACGAACAGCTCGTCTTTGCGCGGACTGAGGTCGTGGATCGCGCGCGCGACGAGCTCCTTGCCGGTTCCCGTCTCGCCGGTGATCAGCACGGTGCTCCGTGTCGGCGCGACGCGACGGACCAGCTCGTAGACCGCCACCATCGCGGCCGAGGTGCCGACGATCGCCTCGTGCAGGCGGTTGCCGGCGGCTTGCTCGCGGAGGAACCGGTTCTCGACCCGATAGCGCGAGAGATCGAGCGCCCGCCGGATGATCAGCTCCAGCGCGTCGACGTCGAACGGCTTCAGGAGATAGTCGAGCGCGCCGAGCTTCATCGCCTCAACCGCCGTCGGGACGGTGCCGTGCGCGGTGAGAACGACGACCGGAACGTCGGCGTCGATCTCCCGCAGCTCGCGCAGGAGCTCGATCCCGCCTTTGCCCGGCATCTTCAAATCGGTGACGACGACGTCGGCGCGCGCGGCGCGAAACGCCGCGAGCGCCTCGTCGGCGCCGGCCGCGGCGACGCAATCGAGCCCGATCTTGCGGGCGAGGATCTGTAGCACGCGGCGCATGCGCGTGTCGTCGTCGACCGCGAGCAGGCGCTTCATGCGCGCACCTCCGCGGTCGGCAGCTCGACTTAGAAGACGGTGCCGCGGCCGTTGCCGCTCTCGAGCCACACCCGGCCGCGATGCTCCTGCACGACGCGACGCACGAACGTGAGTCCGAGCCCCGCGCCGCCGTCGCGACGGGTGAAGAACGGCTCGAAGATGCGTTGCTGGAGGTCGTCGGGGATGCCCGGACCGTCGTCGCGCACCGCGAATCCGGGATCTCGTCGGGGATGCCCGGGCCGTCGTCGCGGACCGCGAATCCGGCATAGCCGTCGCGCGCCGGCAGCATCGTCACCTGCACCACGCCGCCCGGCGCGACGATCTGAATCGCGTTCACGACGAGGTTCAGCGCCACTTGGTAGGTGAGCTCCGGGTCGCAGAGGACGAGCGGCGCCGAGTCGAGCGGGTGCCGGCGTACGGCCACGCCCTTCTCGCGTGCCTGCGCCTCCGCGAACTCGACGGCGCGGAACACGATCTGATCGAGCCGCGACGGCTCCGGCCTGAGCTCGCGCGGCCGGCCGAGCTCGAGCAGGCCGGTCACGACGCGGTCGATGCGATCGACCTCGTCGCGGAGCAAGCAGCTCGTGCGCCTCCTCGTCGACGTTCGGCAGCGAGCGCTCGAGGAGCTGCGTCGAGCTGCGCAGCACGCCGAGCGGCGTGCGCACCTCGTGCGCGACCCCAGCGGCGAGCTCGCCGACGAAGGCGAACTTCGCGGCGTCGATCAGTTCCTGATCCGCGTGGCGGAGGTCGACGGCCATGCGATTGAACGCGGCGGCGAGCGTGCCGATCTCGTCCCGCGACCGTACCGACACGGCGGGCACAGTCCGGCCGCGACCGAGCGACTCGGCGGCACGCGTCAGCTCGGCGAGCGGTCGTGTCACGCGGCGCGCCGCGGCGAGCGCGACCGCGAGCGCGCCGAACAGGACGGCGCCGAAGGTCATCGCGAGCACGCGGGCGGTCCGCGTCGCCGGCGCGAACGCTTCCGCCAGCGGCTGCGCCACGACGATCGTCCAGCGCGGCAGGTCGTCCGGCAGCGCCGCGTGTCCGAAGAGCACGCCTGCGCCGGCATCGGCGTGGCCTACGGGTCGCCTCGGGACGTCGCGCGCCGGCGCGTGATTGCGCCACGCGAGGCCGACCGCGTCGCCCACGCGCCAGCGGCTGTGCGGGCGCAGCGCGCCGCCGATGACGAGGTCCTGCGCGTCGACGATGAGCACGTCCGCATCCACGCCCGCCGAGACGAGATTGTCGCGCGCCCGCGTGGCGACGTCGGTCTCGTGCTGCCAGTCGCAGAGCGCGACCAAGCGCCCGAGCGAGCGCTCGGCGGCGTCGGGATCGGGCACCGCGACGGTGAATCGCAGGCTGCGGCGCGCGCCCGGTGCGTCGATCGGGCCCTCGAGTGGCGACAGGGCCGCGCCGCCCGCCAGCGCGTCGTCGGTCCGGCCGATGAGGGCCGGGTCGTTCGCGGCGACGACGCGCTCGTTGCGGTCGATGACGAGGAGATCGCGGCAGGACGGCGTTCCACGCTCGAGCGAGGCGAGCGCCGAGGAGATCCGCTTGTCGAGATCGCCGATGCGGATCTCACGCATCACGTCCTGGCGCGCGAACGAGTCGAGCGTCGCCCGGCCGGCGCCCAGCGTCGCCGCCAGGCGCTCGGCGGTGTCGCGCGCCTCCTCGGCGAGCTCGCGCCCGACGGCGCGTGAGAGCGTCGCACGCGCGCTCGAGACGGCGATCGCGCCGAACGTCGCACCCGGCACGATCACGACCGCCGCAGTGAACAGCAAGAGCTTGGTCCGCAGCGAGAAAACTTGTAGCGTCCGCGCCTTCACGCGTTCGACCCGAGGCAGCATACGTTCGCATGAGCGGCTCGAAACGGCAAAGCGCATCGGCGTGTCCGCGGCGGCGGACGGTCTGGCAGGGAGCCTCGGTGGCACGGGTGCTGCTTGCCGCTCGCGGCATGCTTGCCACACGCGTTTCGCTCGTCGCGCTGATGTTGCTCGGGTGTGTCGCCGTCGCCGTCGCGGCCGACCCCGATACGACGACGTACCCGCGCCGCGAAGGGCCCGAGCTCCTCGGCGCCGACACGCCGATCGGGCGCCTCGAGTACGTCCCCGGGCGCGGACTCACCGTCGGCCGCACGAACCTGACGATCGGCGGCTTCACGACCGTCGCCGGAGCCTGGCTGGAAGGCGGGCACGGCGAGGTCCAGCTCGACAACGCGAACTTCTTCCTCTTCTGGGATCCGCTTCCGTGGGTGCACGTGTTCTCCGAGATCGAGCTGACCCGGCTCGCGGAGTGGGACACCGACCGCGCCCACGCGCACTCGGCGCCCGGCATCGACGTCGACCGGCTCTACGTCGACGTCGGCAAGGCGGACATCCTCAATCTCCGCTTCGGACGGTTCCTCACCCCGATCGGACGCTGGAACCAGGTGCTCGCCGACCCGCTCGTGTGGACGACGTCCGAACCGCTGATCGTCGAGGACGTGTTCGACGAGACGATGCGCGGAGCCATGCTGTGGGGCACGACGTTTCCACGCGGCGGCGCGTTCTCGTACGGCCTCTACGGCACCTTCCTCGACTCGATCCATCACGAGGATCAAGCCCAGCACAGCGCCGGCGCGCGCCTCGAGTGGGCGAGCCTCGCCGGCTGGACCGTGGGCGCGTCGTACTTCGCCTCCCAACGCACGGGCCAGCGCTGGCACCACCTCGGCGGCGTCGACGCGCTCTGGCGGCCGCACGAGCGCGTCGAGCTCAGCATGGAGGCGGTGTCCGGCGAGGGCTCGCAAGCGGCGGGACACGAGTGGGGCCTCTACGCGCAGGGCGTCGTCGAGATGGTGCGGACGCTCTACGCCGTCGGCCGCTACGAGCACTTCGACCCGGCCGAGCACGACCAGCGCGCGCACGATCTCGTCGTCGTCGGACTCACGTGGGTGCCGCGGTACTATCTCCGGCTCAAGGCCGACTATCGGATCGCCGACCATCGCGACGACCTCTCCGCACCCGGGCTGCGGATGTCGTTCTCGATTCTCTTCTGAGCGATGGTACGGCACGTTCTCGGGGCTGCCTTGGTGCTCGTGCTCCTCGTCCCGGCGGCGAGCGCGCCGGAGTCGCCGCCGCTCGCGGTCGTCGTGCACCGTGCACGGCATGACGAGCTGTCGCTCGCCGACCTCGCGCAGGTGTACTTGCGTCGCAAGCGATTCTGGGACGACGGCACGCCGATCGTGCCGCTCAACCTTCCCGCCGGCACGCCGCTCCGCGTCGCCTTCTCGCGCGCGGTGTTGCAGCGCAGCGAGACCGACCTCGCCGACTACTGGAACCGCCAATACTTCTATGGCGTGCTGCCGCCGGCCACGCTCGCCTCGACTGCGGCCGTGCTGCGCTACGTCGCCGCCGATCCGAACGCGGTCGGCTACGTGCCACTCCCCGAGGTCGACGATTCGGTGACGGTCGTCCTGCACCTTCCGCCGTGAGCGCCGCGCCTCACCTCGATCGACACGATACGTTCGCGGCCCTCCGCGGTCTCAGGGCGGCGTGGTGACCGACTGCAGCTCGAGGCGGCTTCCGGTCTCGATGTCGACCTCGAGGATGACGCCCACCCCGGGCTTGTAGAACTTGTTCTCGTCGCCGCCGATGTCGAGCGGACTGAACTCGTGTGTCTCGACGCAATCGCCCGAGCAGCTCCCGCCGGGCACGCTTTCGCTCGCGGTCGTGCTGACGACCTCGGCGGCGTCCTCGGCGACGCCGAGCAGGAACTCCTGTCGGTACACGTCGCCGACCATCGGCGCCGCCTTCATGATGATCCCCGGTTGGGCGCCGTCGCGGCCGGCTTGCCACGATCCTTCGAGGCTCACGAGGTCGCCGTTGTCGAACTCCTTCGAGAGCTCGCCGAAGTACCAGACGGTGCCGTCGGGCTGCTGCGCGAAATAGTCCTCGGTGTCCTCAGTGACGACGTCGCTGTCGTTCGTGACGGTATCGGCCACGACCCGCGTCGACACCCCGCGAATCTCCTTGGTCTGATCCGTGATGGTGACGGTGTCGGTCTCGCCGCCGCCCTTGTAGACCCACACCGTTCCCGGCACGAGCGGGAAGTACGGATTCGGATGGGCGGCGCCTTCCGCCGGAGAGACGAAGTCTCCGGGATTGATCACGGGCTCGTAGGGGGTCTCGCCGAGAGCGGTGCTGAGATCGTGGCGCGCGTGTCCCTGATCACTGCAATCTCCCTTCACCTCCTTGGCGGTGCTCTTCGCGTCGTCGAGGCATTGTTTGCGTGTCGCGTCGTCGGAGATGTTTTTGCACGTGCCGACGGCGAGCCAGAACGCGTTCTTGCCGGCGTCGTTGCACGCCAACACTCCCGCTTTCGCGGTCGCATCGCAGGCGTTGTGCACGGGCTTCGCGGCGACCACGCCGGCCACGAGCACCGCCGTTGCGACCGTCGTGACGATCATCGCACGCATGGTTCGCCCTCCTCTCGCATGACGTACGCTCCGCGCATCACACGAGCAACTGCGAGGCCACGCCGCGCGCGTGCACCGTCGGCGGTCGCGTCCCCGCGGTCTGCGCGCGGACTGCCGAGTTCGGCATGCGCGTGCCGGATTCGGCAGACGCATCGACGTCAGCCGCGATCGACGCCCGACGTGCGCAAGATGGTAAGTGTGCGCACCACGGGTGCAGACCGACGACCCCCGCGCCCCGCCTCCACCGAGGGCCGCCAGTCGCCGGCCGCGCCGCGGCGTCCGACGCAGGATCCGCACGCGCCGCCGCGGCGGGCCGCGCCGTCGTCGCGCATCCGCGCCGGTCGGCGCCGCACTCGCTTGCGCCCTTCGTCGCGTCGGCCGCGGCCGCTGCGTCGTGCGTTGCGGCTTGGCGTCGACGACACGCCTGCGCCGGACCACTCGGCTGGTATCCGAGCGCCGTCCGCCTCGGCGGGTCGCCCGGCACCGCGCGTCCGCGCGCAGCTGCCCGCACTGCGTCGCGGTCGAAGTAGTACGTGGGGCTTCCTCGCCGACGCCGCCTGCGCGACCGACTCCGCCGGGGGGCGGTAAAGGTCTCTGCGCACCCGTGGTGCGCAAACTTACCCTCTTGCGCACGTCGGGTGCGCAGAGACCTTTACCGCCCGCCCAAGGCACTACGGCTACGCGGATGCGGCGGATCGGTGACCGACCGCCGCGAGGAGACGCGACGTGACGATGCTACGTGCGGCGGTGGTCGGGGTCGGCCACCTCGGGCGCTTCCACGCGGAGAAGTACGCGTCGTTGCCGGACGCGGTGCTGGTCGGCGTCGCCGACCGCGACGCCGCGCGCGCGCGCGCGGTCGCGGATGCGCTCGGGGTGCGCGTCTTTGCGGACCACCGCGCGCTCGTCGGGCACGTCGACTGCGTGTCCGTGGCGGTCCCGACGCGCGATCATGCGGCGATCGCCGACGATCTCCTCCGAGCGGGGATCGACGTGCTGGTGGAGAAGCCGCTCGCCTCGACGGTCGCGGAGGGCATGCGGCTCGTCGCCGCCGCGGAGGAGGGCGACCGGATCCTACAGGTCGGGCATCTCGAGCGCTTCAACCCGGCGCTCCGCGCCGCGCGCGACGTCGTCACACGGCCGCGCTTTCTCGAGTGCCACCGGCTCGCGACGTTCGTCGATCGTGGCACCGATGTCGACGTCATTCGCGATCTCATGATCCACGACCTCGACGTGATTCAGAGCTTCGTGCCGGCCGACGTCGTGGCGGTCGAGAGCGTCGGCGTGCCGATCCTCACGCCGTCGGTCGACATCGCGAACGCGCGCTTGCGGTTCGCCGACGGCTGCATCGCCAACGTGACGGCGAGCCGGGTGTCGCTGAAACGCGAGCGCAAGCTGCGCATCTTCCAGCCCGACGCCTACGTCGCGATCGACTACGACCAACGCACCGTACGCATCTGCCGCCGTATTCCGCCGCGCGGGCCCGGTGCGCTCGCCGAGATTACGGTCGCCGAGCACGACGTGGGGGAGGGCGATCCGCTGCGGGACGAGGTGCAGGCGTTCCTGCACGCGGTCGCGACGCGGACGGAGCCGCTCGTCGGCGGGCGCGAGGCGCTGCGCGCATTGCAGCTCGCGGAGCGCATCGCCGCGAGCCTCGTCGCCGACGTCGTGGCGCCTTGAGCGACGCCGCCGCGAGCACCGACGCGGCCGCGCGTGCCCGTCGACGGCGTGTCCTCCTCGTCGCCGGCGAGGCGTCGGGTGACATGCACGGCGCCGATCTCGTCGCGGCGCTCCGGGTGCTGGTGCCCGACGTCGAGGTGCGCGGCATCGGCGGCCCGCGACTGCGCGCGGCGGGGATGGAGACGATCGTCGACGTGGCGGCGATCGCGACGATGGGCCTCCTGGAGGCGCGCGAGCGCCTCGGCGCCG
>VBKW01000214.1:6367-9438 GCA_005879405.1 Deltaproteobacteria bacterium | reverse complement strand
TACCCGGACATCGAGGACGCGCTGCACGAGCTCGAGCACTGCCCGCTGCCGACGATCGCGATGATGCAAGGCGACGCGATCGCCGGCGGCCTCGAGCTGGCGCTGCACTGCGACCTCCGCATCGCCGGCGCGAGCGCGCGGATGGGAATGCCGCTGGCGCGGATCGGCCTCGTCGTGCCGTACGCGCTGACGCAGAAGCTGCTCGACACCGTCGGCACGCCGATGACGAAGGAGCTGCTCTTCACCGGCGCGCTCCTCGACGCCGAGAGCGCGCGCCGCGCCGGCCTGGTGACGCGCATCGTCCCCGATGACGAGCTTGCCGCGGCGACCCGCGCGCTCGCCGCCGAGACTGCGGCCAACGCGCCGCTCTCGATCCGTACGATGAAGGCCGCGATCAACGAGGCGAATACGTTTCGCTCGTCGACGCCGTCGACGGGACTGGCGGCCCAAGCTGCGGCGACGCGCAAGAGCGAGGACCTGCAAGAGGGCCTGCGCGCCGTGTTCGAACGGCGACGGCCTGTCTTCCGCGGACGCTGACGATGCTGCGCGCGTTCGCCCGCTTCCAGCCCGCGGTGCCGTTCCTCCTGCGCGTCGTGCTCGGCACGATCTTCATCGCACACGGCTTCCAGAAGATCTCGAGCGGCATGCCCGAGTTCACCCGGACCGTCGCCCACCTCGGGTTTCCGATGCCGGTCGCCTTCGCGTGGTCTGCGGCCCTCTCCGAGTTCCTCGGCGGCATCTGCTGCCTCGTCGGCCTCTTCACGCGCTGGGCGGCGCTCGCGATCGCGATCGTGATGACGGTCGCGATCACGAAGGTGCACCTGCACGAGGGCCTGATTCGCGGCTACGAGTACGAGCTGACGCTGCTCGCGGTCGCGGTGTCGATCATGCTGATGGGCGCGGGGCCGGCGTCGCTCGACAAGAACGTCCTCCACCGCGACTTCTGACGCGCCCGCCGATGGACCGCAGACCGCTGCCCATCGCGCTGCGCCGCGCGCAGCGTCGCTCGTATCGATCCTAACGCGCGCGCGTCACGAGGAGCGGGGCGATCTCGTCCCACGTCGTCGCCGGCGGTGAGCACGTATACGAGTGGCAGACGTACACCGTCGCCCGGCCGTCGATCTGCATCTTGCCCTCGACGATCGGAAACGAGGGGGGAGCCGTTGGATCGGCTGCGACGACGATCTTGTCGGGGACGTACTCGCGGTGGAGCCGCGTGAACAGCACGCGGCGCTGCGGATCGTCGGGACGTGCGACGACGACGACCTCGCGCGGCTTCCGTTGGTAGAGGTCCGCGGCCGCGATCATGTGGGCGAAGCCGAAGGGGTTCGCCTGCATCGCGCCGCTGAAACAGCGCAGCGTGCGCTCGGCGGCTTCGAGGAAGCGCGGGTCGCCGACGAAATGGTACAGGCGGAGGAGCCCCATCGCCGCGGCGGCGTTGCCCGATGGGATCGAGCCGTCGAACGACGGCTTCGGGCGGTGTACGAGCTCCTCGTGGTCGGCGCTCGTGAAGAAGAAGCCGCCGCGCTCGCGGTCCTCGAAGCGGGCGAGGAGCGCGTCGGCGAGCTCGCGCGCCTGCGCGACGTGCGCCGGGTCGAAGCTCGCCTCGTACACGTCGAGCGCCGCGTTCAGCAGAAACGCGTAGTCGTCGAGATAGGCGTCGAGCTTGGACTCGCCGCCCTTGAAGGTTCGCAGCAGCCGGCCGTCGTGGCGTAGACGGTTCCAGACGAATGCCAGCGCGCGCTCGGCGACGATTCGATAGTCGTCGCGATCGAGCACCTTCGCGGCCTCGGCGAAGGCGCCGATCATGAGCGCATTCCAGCTGGTGAGGATCTTGTCGTCGCGCCCCGGTGGCACACGCTGCGCGCGCAGATCGAGGAGTCGGCGGCGACCGTCCTCGACGACCGCCGCGACCTCCTCGACCGGGCGCGTGAAGAGACGCGCGAGCTGCGGCAGATCGACGGTGCGGTGGAGGATGTTCTTGCCCTCGAAGTTTCCTTCGTCCGTGACGTCGTAGAATCGGCAGACGACCTCGCCGGCGTCGCTGCCGAGCGCGGCCATCACCTCGTCGCGCGTCCAGACGAAGTATTTGCCTTCGACGCCCTCGGTGTCGGCGTCTTGCGCCGCGTAGAAGCCGCCGTCGGAGTGCGTCATCTCGCGCGTGACGTACGCGAGTGTCTCCTCGACGACTCGACGCGCCTCGGCGTCGCCGCCCGTCGCTTGCTGCACCTCGAGGGCGAGCCGTACGAGGAGCGCGTTGTCGTAGAGCATCTTCTCGAAGTGCGGCACGAGCCAGCGCGCGTCGACGGAGTAGCGATGGAAACCGCCGCCGAGCTGGTCGTAGATACCGCCCGCCGCCATGTAGTGCAGGGTATCGACGGTCATCTGCCGGAATCGGTCTTCGCCGGTGGCGCGCCACGCCCGCAGAAACAGGCTGAACGCCATGGTGTTCGGGAATTTCGGTGCCCCGCCGATGCCCCCGTGGTCGGCGTCGTAATGGCGCGCGAGCGCCCGCGCCGCCGTGACGGCGAGCTCCGGCGCGAGGGCCGCTTCGGCGGGTGGCTCCTCGGAGCGGGCGAGACCCGTCCGCAGCTGCGCGACGCTGTCGCGAACCTGATCGCGCTTCTCGCGGTACGCCTGCGCGACGCCTTGGAGAACGCGCGGAAATGCCGGCATGCCGTGGCGGTCGACCGGCGGAAAGTACGTGCCGCCGAAGAACGGCTCGCCGGTGGGCGTGAGGAACATCGTGAGCGGCCACCCGCCGTGCCCGCTCAGCATCTGCACCGCGGTCATGTAGATGTGATCGAGATCGGGCCGCTCCTCGCGATCGACCTTGATGCAGACGAAGAGCTCGTTCATGAGCGCCGCGATGCGCTCGTTCTCGAACGACTCGTGCGCCATCACATGGCACCAGTGGCACGACGAGTAGCCGATGCTGATCAGGATCGGCTTGTCCTCGAGCCGCGCCCGCTCCAGCGCTTCCGGGCCCCACGGATACCAGTCGACGGGATTCTGCGCGTGCTGCAACAGGTAAGGACTAGTCTCCCGACTCAACCGATTCGGGGGACGAG
>VBKW01000214.1:0-6305 GCA_005879405.1 Deltaproteobacteria bacterium | reverse complement strand
TCCACAGGTGGTCGCGCCGTCCGGCTAAGCACCCGGCGGTGGGACGCGGGGTCGTCGTCTGCACCCGTGGTGCGCAAACCTACCCTCTTGCGCACGTCGGGTGCGGACGACGACCCCGCGTCCCACCGCCGCGTTGTTAGGCGGGCGTCGCCGCCCCCGCGAACTCTTTCCAGGCAGCGAGCGCGTGCAGACCGGTCCCCACCTGCACGGCGACGAGCTTCTGCAACGGCAGCACCTGGACGGTGCTCTGGTTCTCGATCTGCGAGCAGATCTCCTCGAGCCGGCGCCGCACGATGCGCGTCACCTCCTCGTTGCCGCTCGCGACCGCCAGTCGATAGACCTCGCCGAGATAGAGCATGTGGTGGAAGACACGGCAGACGGTGGAGTCGAACGCCTCGGCGCGGGTCGCCTCGCGCGCGTACTGCGGCGCCTCGACCTCGTGCTTCAGCGCCGCGAGCTGATTGGGGGCGCGCTTCACGTAATCGTCGACGGAGCGGTAGAGCCGATCGCGTGGCGCGCCGCGACCGACGATCGCGAAGTACTCGCGCACGTCGTGGTAGATCGAGTCGACGCGGAAGACGCCCTGGAGCATCGCCTCACGACGCGTCAGCCCGGCGGGCGACGTGTCTTCGAGCACGGGATCGAAGTAGTACGGCACCTCGCAGACGACCGAGTACCCGCCGCTGATGGTCTTCAGATAGTCGTCCGAGCTCGTGCCGGCCTCGAGACACGGCGCAGGATCCTCGTCGAGGTTGCGCGCCAAGTAGTCGTACCGCTCCTGGATCCCGAAGAGCCCGTAGATGCCGGGCTCGAACGCCTTGATGAACGGCGCCTCCGGCTCTCCGCGGTGCATCGCGAGACCTTGCGAGGCGACGACGCGCCGCAGGCGCGGCAGCAGCCCCGGCAACGGTCGCGAGAGGTAGAAGTACGTGCCGCAGAAGCCGGCGTTGTGCAGCGAATACAGAAACGTCGGCCGGTGCATCTCCATGACCGCTATCAGCGCGCGCGTCTCCGGACACGACTCCGTGAAGTGCAGCGTCTTGTAGTGGACCGGGAAGCTCCACTCGACCTGCTCGCGTGCCGGCGGCCGGTAGTAGTTGAGCGCGTAGGTGAGCGGCGAGAACGCCTGCTTGAACCAGCCCTCGTTCAACAGCGTCCCGTCGGGGTCGGCACACTTGACGATCAGAAACGTGTAGTCGAGCTCTTCGCGGAGGTCGTCGTCCTCGCAGAGACGCCGCGACAGAAACTCGAGCGTGAGGGTGCCGATCGGCTCGTTCGGATGCGGCGTGCCGAAAAGCAGCGCCTTGCGCGGGCCGTTGCCGATCGTCAGCAGCTCGAGCGGCCGTCCTTCGAGCGACGTACCGATCGCCTGCAGCGTGACGAGCTTCGGAAACCGCCGTGCGAGCTCGCGCGAGCTCGCCGAAAGCTCGGCCACCGACATGAACTCCGTGTATCGCGGGACGTCTGAGAGGATCTGGTAGGTGTCCATCCGCCGAGAAAAGTAGCACACCGACGCAGAGCGGCAAATAAATCCCCGCTCGCGAGCGCGCGCGAGCGGCACGCGGCGACCGCACATCGTCGACCGCACGCCGGCTCGGCAGCGCTACCGACCCTCTCCGACCGGCGACGGTCGCGGCGACGCGAGTACGAGCTACGCGAGCGCGACACCGGCGCAGGTGCGGGGCGACGCGGGGTCGTCGTCTGCACCCGTGGTGCGCAAACCTACCCTCTTGCGCACGTCGGGTGCGGACGACGACCCCGCGTCGCCCCGCACCCACGCGGACGTCGATCTAGGAGAGCTCTTTGCTCGTGTACCCGAGAATCCGCCGCGCGATGATCATCATGTTGATCTGCTGCGTCCCCTCGAAGATGTCGTTGATCTTCGCGTCGCGCATCCACTTCTCGACGAGCAGCTGGCGCGAGTAGCCGAGCGGTCCGAGCATCTCGACCGCCTTCTGCGTGACCTGCGTCACGACGAGTCCCGCCTTGGCCTTCGCCATCGAGGCTTCGAGGTTGTTCTTCTGCCCGTTGTCCATCATCCACGCCGCGCGCCAGGTGAGAAGGCGCGCGGCCTGCAGCTGCGTCTCCATGTCCATGAAGTCGCGCTCGATCGCGGTGAGCTTGCTCGGCGCGACGCCGTAGCGGATCTCGACACCTTGCTTCTTCAGCTCCTCGCGCACGAAGTCGAGCGCGGCGCGGCCGACGCCGAGGGCGCTCGCGGCGACGATCGGGCGGGTGGCGTCGAAGGTCGCCATGACGCCTTTGAAGCCTTCGCTCGTCTTCGGCACCTCGGGGCTGCCGAGGATGTTGTCGAGCGGGATGCGGCAGTCCTCGAAAATCAGCGTCGCGGTGTCGGAGGCGCGGATACCGAGCTTGTCCTCGCATTTCGCGACCGTCATCCCCGGCGTCCCGGCGTCGACGATGAAGGACTTGATGCCGGCCCGACCCGCGGCGCGATCGACCGTCGCCCAGACGACGATGAAGCCGTTCGAGTTCTTCGGGTCGCCGGCCATGAGGCCGCTCGTGCAGAAGATCTTGGTGCCGTTCAGCACCCAATGATCGCCGTCGCGCACGGCAGTCGTCTGGATCGCGGCGCTGTCACTGCCGGCGCCCGGCTCGGTGATCGCCATCGCCGACCAGACCGGCTTGTCGCCCTTGAAGCGCGAGAGAAACCGCTCCTTCTGCTCCGGTGTGCCGACCGCCTGGACTGCGGCCCCGCCGAGACCGGGCCCGGGGATGCTCAAGTAGAGCCCGGCGTCACCCCACGACAGCTCCTCGACCGCGATGACGGTGCGCAGGTTGCGGTTCGAGTCGACCGCCTTCTTCTTGCCGTCCTGCTTGCCCTCTTTGCCCGGTCCGATGTCCGAGGCTTTCGAGAGCTGCCACATCATGTTGATGAAGTCCCACGGCTTCTCGTGCTCGCGCTCGTCGTACTCGCGGGCGATCGGCCGCATCGCGTGCTCGGCCAGCATGTGCAGCTGCTCGCGCTGCGCCATGATCTCCGGAGAGAGTTCGAAATCGACCATGATTCGTCTCCTTTTGAACGATCGCCTGCGGCGATCGCACCTCAGGCGATCGCCAATCCTTCCAGCGTGGCGAAGCCGCGCGCGTTCCGCAGGAAGAGCTCCACCATGTGATCACGGATGTACCCGTGGCCGCCGAGCACCTGGAGCGCGTTGTCGGCGATCCGCAGCGTCACGTCGGAGGTGTACCGACGCGCGAGGTAGGCCTCGCGCGTCGCGTCCTCGTGGCGGTCGAGCTTCCATGCCGCCTCCCAGACGAGGAGGCGCATCGCATCGACCTCCATGGCCATCTCGGCGAGCATGAACGCGATCGCCTGCTTCTGTCCGATCGCCTGCCCGAACGCCCGCCGCTCCTTCGCGTACTCACGCGCGTAATCGTAGGCGGCACGCGCGACGCCGACTGCCATCGCGGAGACGCCGACGCGCCAGAGGTTCGCGAGCCGTCGCATCGCGGCCTGGTCGCCGACGGCGAGCACCTGATCACGCGGCACGCGGCAGGCGTCGAGATCGAGCGTCGTCGTCTCGAGTGCCTTGAGCCCCATGTTCTTCTCGCGCTCGCCGACGCGCAGACCCGGCGTGTCGCGGGCAACGACGATCGCCTGCGGATGCACCGCGCCGTCGCCGTTCGTCAGCCCGGCGAGCACGAGCAGGTGCTTCGCCTGCGCGCCGAGCGGGACGTAACATTTCGCGCCGCTGACCACGTAGTCGTCACCCTCCCGGCGGAGCGTCGTTGCCGGGGCGGCGGGGTCGAAGTCGAAGCGCGGCTCGACGACCGCCGCCGACCCGGGCTCGAAGCTCTCGCCGCAAAAGGCGGGGAGCAGCCGGCTTTTCAGCTCGGTCGACCCGAACTCGAGGAGCGGCACCGTCAAGAGGCGCGGCGCGAGGAGGTGGGTCGCGATCGCCAGATCGCCGTACGCGAGTTCCTCGGCGATGACGGCACCGGTGAGCGCCGAATGTTCGGTGCCGAACCCCCCGTACTCCTCGGGGATCATGTTCTGGACGAGGCCGAGATCCCAGCCGCGCTGCAGCAGCGCGGCGGGAACGCTGCCCTTCTCGTCCGCCTCGCGCGCGTGTGGACGGATTTCGTCGCGCGCGAAAGCGATCACGGTCTCGCGAATGAGCTTTTGCTCGTCGTCGAGCTCGAAATTGATCATTGGGATTCCCTCCGATGCTGGCGGACGCCGCGCTTTGCGGCCGCGACGTGAGGCCACTGATCGGCGGACGGCGTCAGCCAGGCGACCAGCTGATCGACGACGCCTTGCATGGCAATCGTGAGATCGACGCGCTCCGGATCTTGGTAGTGCTGCAGCTCGGCGCCGATCACGCCGCCCGCGAAGAGTTGCGCCGCGCGGCCGGCGTCGACGTCGGTACGAAAGACTCCCTGCTCCTGCCCGAGGCGGACGATGCCGGCGAGATAGCTGCGGAAGCGCCGCATGATGCCGCGAAAGGCGTCGGACAGACGCGGATTCGTGTCCAGCGCCTCGACCATGAGCGTGAGGATGAAGCGGCGGAGATTGTTCCTGGTCGCGACGTGAACGCTGACGCGGGCGATCTCCGAGAGCGCGGCGATGGGATCCGTGACCGGCCCGACGCTGCCGACGATACGCTCCTCGTAGGCGGCGGTACGGTCTTTCACTGCCTCGAAGAGCAGCTCTTCCTTGTCGCGGAAGTGGTAGTAGATGGCGCCCTTGGTTACGCCGGCCGCGCTCGCGATGCGATCGATCGACGTGCCCTGGTAGCCGTAGCGGGCGAAGCAATCGATCGCGATCGCCATGAGATCTTTCCGCGCGGTGCTGCTCGGCCTGCCGTCGGCAGCCTTGGCGGCGGTCTTGCCGTCGGCAGGCGTGGAAACGCTCGCCGGTGAGGCTGGACGGCTACGGGCACCCATACTGAACGTTTAGTATCCTCCACTTTGGAGTGTCAAGCCATGGGACGACGCACGCCCCCTCCGTTTTCCGACTAGAGAATGCGCGTGCGCGTCGCTATGGTGCCGCGCGAGGTGGAGGATCGCGGCCACATCGCGAGGAGGTTGCGCGCGGCCCGCGAGCGGCTCGAGCTGACGATCGAGCATGCGGCGGCGAACGCTGGAGTTCCGCTACGTTATGCGCGGCTGCTCGAGGGCGAGAAGCCGTTGGATGTGGGCGTCTCGGACGACCTCTACCTGATCCCGTTTTTCCGCCGCTACGCCGCCGCGCTTGGTCTTCCCGCCGAGGAGCTACTGCCCGACTTCCTCGGCCAGGTCGCAGAGCTGCCGCCGCCGAGTCCCGCCTCGTTCTCGGCGCGTCGACGACGCGGGCGGGGCTCGTTCTTGCGGCCGCTCGCGGTGGTGCTCGCGAGCGCGGCGGCGGTCGTCGTGATCATGCGCCACGCGCCGGAACGCGGCGGGTTCGACGACGAGCGTTGGGCCGGAGGCGGCACCGACAGCGAGCAGCCGTCCGGCGGCGACGGCGCGCGGCTCGCCGCCGCCGTCGAGCCGACGGCGCAACCGCCGGCACCCGAGCGCGGCGCCGCGGCCGCCGGCCGGGACGATGCGGTCGCTCCCGCGTCGCAGCCCGACGCCGTCAGCTCACCTGCGTTTGCCGCCGAACGGGCGCCCGCCGACGGGACGGCCGAGCGTACACAGACCGCGAACGGCGCCGCAATGGTCGCTGCCGCGCCGCAGCCGGCGCCGGCGCCGGCGCCGCAGGCACTCGGCGCGGCGCCGCCGCCTGCAGAGGCAGCCGCGGGGAAGCGCGGTGCGGTAGACCAGCCGGCGACGACGACGGAGCCCGCGATACAGGAGGCCGCTGCGAGCTCGCCCGCACCGAACCCGACGGCTGCGGATATGAGATCTGTGCACGCGCTCGGCGCGCGCGAGCTGCGCATCGTCGCCGCGGAACAAACGTGGCTCTCGCTCGCGGTCGACGACGAGCCGAAGCGCAGCATTCTCCTGCAGGCGGGCGAGACGCGCAGCTGGACCGCGACGCGCGCCTTCACGCTGACGATCGGCAACGCCGGCGGCATCACGGTGAGCCTCGACGGACGCGAGCTGCCGCCGCTCGGCCGCTCGGGCCAGGTGGTGCGAAACCTGCGCCTGCCGCAAGGCGAGACCACGCCCGGCTGAGCAAGACTCCCGCTCAGACCAGCGCGGCCTTCAACGAACGGCCCGCGGCCGTAGCCCGAGACCGGCGATGATGAGAGTGACGATGCGCGCCACGGTGCCCGTCGTACGCTGGACGTTTCGCCGCGCACAACGCGGACGCACGGCAGAACGACTCGGAAACATCGGGAGGATCGCAGGCG
>VBKW01000211.1:3188-8928 GCA_005879405.1 Deltaproteobacteria bacterium | reverse complement strand
TGGTCCGCGTCCCCATGACGCTCGCGTCGCTCGTGAGCAGCGTCACGAGCGCGATCAGCGGCGGCGCGAGGACGCCGTTCACCACCGCCGACCAGAACAGCATCGACACTGCGCTGAACCCCGCGAAGTCGACGGCGAGCCCGAGCAGCATCGCGACGGTGAGAACCGTGTAGAACCGCTGCGCCTGGCGCGGCATCTTCTCCAGTGAGCCGCGCCACGCCGCCGCTTCCGCGATCGCGTACCCGCACGCGCCGGCGAGCACCGGTACGCCCAGCATCCCGGTTCCGATGAGACCGAGGGTGAAGAGCCAATAGGCGCCGTCGCCCGCGAACGGCCGCAAGGCTTCCGCCGCCTCCTTCGCCGTCGCGGCGTGCGTCTGGCCGTGCGCGTGCAGCGTCGCCGCGGTCGTGAGGATGATGAAGTACATCACGACATTCGAGAACAGCATCCCGGTGACGATGTCCCTCCGCGCGGCGCGCAACTCGTCGTCCGTCGCGCCCGCGCGCTTTTTCGCCGTGATTCGGCCCATCGCCCGCTCCTCCTCGACCTCTTGCGACGCCTGCCAGAAGAAGAGGTACGGCGAGATCGTCGTGCCGAGCACGCCGACGAACGTGGCGAGATACGACGCCGACCACTCGACGTGGGGAATGAACGTCGCCTGCACCACGGCGCCCCAATCGGGATGCGCGAGGAACGCGGCGATGACGTAGGCGAACAGGACGAGCGTCAGCCATTTGAAGATGCGCGCGATCTGCCGATACGTCGAGAAGAAGAGGAATCCGAGAACGACGGCGCCGTACGCGACGACGAGCGGCTTGGAGTCGACGCCCGTGACCATTGCCGTCGCCTCCGCCATCCCGCCGAGGTCGGCGGCGATGTTGAACACGTTGGCGACGACGAGCAGCGCGCAGGCACCCCAAAGGATCGACCGCGGGTACCGCCGCCGCACCACGCCGGCGAGCCCACGACCCGTCACCATCCCGAGCCGCGCGCACATGAGCTGTACGCCGGCCATCAGCGGAAACGAGAAGAGCGCCGTCCACAGTGGCGCATACCCGAATGACGCGCCCGTGACGGAGTACGTGGAGATGCCGGACGGGTCGTCGTCGGCGGCGCCGGTGACCAAACCAGGCCCGAGCCCTGCGAAAAACACCCGCCAATCGGGTGCGAAGACGCCGCGCTTCCGTTGCCCGCCCGCGGTCGTCATCGATTCAGCGAGTAGCGCTCGTCCGCGACGTGGTAGAGGCGCCGCCACACCGTTCGATTCAACGCGACCAGCGCAACCGCCATCGTCGACACGCCGGCGGCGAGGAGCGGAAAATTCGCCGTCTCCGAGGCCTGCGTGATCAGCGCGCCGAGACCGGGTGCGACGAGCGTTCGTCCGCGATAGCGCACGTACTCGGCGACGATGCTCGCGTTCCATGCGCCGCCCGCGGCGGTGACGAGACCGGTGACGAGCTGCGGGAAGACCGCCGGCAGATAGAGCGTTCGCCAACGTGCGATCCGCCCGAGACCGTAGACATCCGCCGCTTCGCGGAGATCCTGCGGCGTCGCGGTCGCGCCCGCAAGCACGTTGAAGAGCACGTACCATTGCGAGCCGAGCAGCATGAGGAGCACGCATCCCCAACCGAACGGTATGCCCGCGGACAGCACCGCAAGCGTCACCAACGGGAAGATCATCGGCGCGGGAAACGCGGCGGCGATCTGCACGAGCGGCTGCACGATGCGCGTGCGCGCGGGCGACAAACCGACCCATATGCCCACCGGTACCGCCCACAGCGCACCGAGCGCGACCGCCGTGGCGGTGCGGAGAAACGTCAACCCGAGCGCGGCCGCGAGCGCAGCCCAATCGGAAGCCGTCAGCGTACCGAGCAACACGACGAGGTGCACGCTTCCCCACGCGACGACGGCGACGAGGGCGAGCGCGGCAACGAGTCCCGCCGTCCACGGGAGAACGCGCGTCACGCGCGGTTCACGAACGAAGGACTTGGGGCTTTCGGCGTGTCCCCCGCCGACGGCCGCGAGCAGCCGGCCCAGCTCGAGCTCGAGCCAGGGCACGAGACGCGAGCGGCGCAGCAGGTCGAGCAGCCACGAGCGTGGGGCCGCGCCGGCGCTCGTCTCCTCGACCTTGAACTTCTGTGCCCACGCGAGCGCCGGACGCCAGACGACTTGATCGACGGCGACGATCATCACGATCATTGCGACGACCGCGCAGCCCATCGCGCGGGTGTCGCCGCGGTCGATGGCGACGCTCATGTACGAGCCGATGCCGGGCAGCCGAAAGTCCCGATCGCCGAGCGTGAACGCCTCGGTGACGGTCAAGAAGAACCATCCGCCCGCCATCGACATCATCGAGTTCCACACGAGGCCGATCATCGACGACGGCACCTCGAGAGTACGGAAGCGCTTCCACCAACCGAACCGATGCAACGCCGCCACCTCGCGCAGCTCGTCCGGAATTGCGCGCAACGACCCGTAGAACGAGAAGGTCATGTTCCACACCTGACCGGTGAAGATCATGAGGACGCACGCGAGCTCGAGCCCGGCGTTCGAGCGTGGGAACAGCGCGACCATGCCGAGCACGAGGCCGGGCAGGAATCCGAGCACGGGGATCCCCTGCAGAATGTCGAGCAGGGGAATCATGATCCGCTCGGCACGGCGGTGGTACGCCGCGATGGTGCCGTACGCGAGCGTGAACGCGAACGAGAGGACGTACGCCACGAGTCCGCGCGCCAAGGAGAGCAACGTGTAGCGGGGAAGGGCCCACGGCGAGAGATCGATCTCGGTCGCAGCGCGGTACGGCGCTTCCCACCGTCGCGCGAGTGCGAGCGTCCCGGCAAAGAGCGCCGCCAGCACCACGAGCAGGAGGACGTCGATCCAATAGCTGCGCACGGCGGCGACGGCATCGGCCGCTCGCGGCCGCATACGTGTGATCGCCATGTCGCTCTACGGGCGTCCCGGGCGCGGACGCGCTCAGGTGGGAGCGCCCTCGTGCGTGGACGCGACGGTGCTCTCGACGTCGAGATAGATCTCGCGCGTCTCCGGGTCGTAGCCGAGCAGCTCGCCGTATCGCCCCCAGCGGACGATCGTCTCGAACAGCGCTTCCGTCGGCTCGTTCGGAACGTGCATCGCGAGCTCCTCCTCGACGACCTCGGCGGCGAGCCGCATCGTCTCGGTGCGCCGCAGTCGATCGACGAGATAGCAAAACGTCGGGATCGCCATCAGCCGCGCATGCACGATGCGCTTGCGCGCGTTGGCGTCGCCGGCGACGAGCTCCCGCCCGATCGTCGTCAGCACGACGTCCTGCTTCGGCGTGTCGACGAACCCGAAGAGCTCCGCGGCCTTGATGACGAGAATCACCCGCCCGACCTCGAGCTGCAGCCGCGTCGCGAGGTCGAAGAGATTCGCGATCCCACCCTGATCGTGCAGCACCTCGAGAAGGCCGAACACCTGCGCGACCTCCGAGTTCGGGAACGGCTCGATGCGCGCGGCCAGCTCGGGGCGCCGGCGCTCGTCCGGCAGGTGCACCTGGGTGATCACCGCGTGGATCTCGTCGACGAGCGCGAGAAACGCCGGGTCGCGGTACTCGCGCGGATGCGGCAGCGGATTCGCAATCGTCTCGCGCACCGACCCCGGGTTCGTGCCCATGATGACGATGCGATCGCCGAGGAACACGGCCTCTTCGATGAGGTGCGTGATGAGCAGCATGCTCTTCAAGCCGAGATCGCCGCGCGACCACAGGCCGTAGACTTCCGAGCGCAGCGACTCCGCCGTGAGCACGTCGAGCGCGGAGAACGGCTCGTCCATGCAGAGCAGCTCCGGACCGCCGACGATCGCCCGCGCGATGCCGACTCGCTGCTTCATGCCGCCCGAGAGCTCTTTCGGATACGCCTCCTCGAACCCTTCGAGACCGACGAGGTCGATGGCGCGCGTGATCCGCGCGTTCTCCTCGTCGCGCTGGAGCGCCCTGCGATAGAGCCCGACGCGCACGTTCTCGGCAACCGTCAGCCACGGGTACAACGCGAAATTCTGGAACACGATCGCCGCACCCGGATGGATGCCGCGCAGCGGTGCTCCGTGGCAGAGAACTTCCCCCGTCGTCGGCGGAATCAAGCCCACCAAGATGCGGAGCAGGGTCGATTTCCCGCAGCCGGACGGTCCGAGGATCGCGATGACCTCGCTCGGCCGCACCGTCAAGCTGACGTCACGCAGGACGGCGAGCTGGTGCTCGTCGCGAACGAACGTTTTCGACACCGCGCGCGCTTCCGCCAGATCGCTCGCACCATCGGAACGCGCAGCCATGCCAGGGCTTGTAACCAAAACGCGAGAAGGCGCCTATACCGGCGCGCGGCCGCGTCAGCGC
This sequence comes from Deltaproteobacteria bacterium, assembly GCA_005879405.1. Classification (GTDB taxonomy): domain Bacteria; phylum Desulfobacterota; class Binatia; order UTPRO1; family UTPRO1; genus DP-19. The sequence continues at coordinate 4,565 of VBKW01000211.1, read as the reverse complement.
TTCAGGCTGCGACGGTCGCCGAGCACGTCTGCGCCGCGGCGCGGGTGCGCTGGAGTCGCGATGTCAGCGCCGCGTATCCGGCGCCCGAGGTGAGAATCAGCAGCCACGCGACGACGCCGGCGACGATCGACAGACCGACGGCATCGCTCCACACGCGGACGAGCGCCGCCATGGCGCCGCCGGCGATGGTCCCGATCGCGATGCTCGCGCGACCGATCTGTGTCAGGCCGCTGGCTCTCGATGCGCGCGCCACGCGAACGAGCGTGCCGTACACCACGACGATCCCGAGCGCCGCGCCACACGCCAGGGTCGCGCCCGGGGTCGTGAGCGGCGCCGCGACCAGCGCCACTGCTAGGACCCCGCCGCTGATCAACGATCGACGTCGCTGCATACGCATCCCTCCTCGATTCGACACGCTGGCGAGAAGCAATGCAGGTGCCACCGGCTACGTGTATTCGACGGCGCCACGGATCGTGCCTGTGGGTCGCAGGCGCACACGCCATGGCGTCGACGACGCGGCCGGTGTGCCATCGTGACTCACGCGCGTCGCGCCCGCGGCGCACACGTCAACGCGACAGGAAGAGCAGCCCGGTAGAATCGAACCACTGATGCAACAAAGCCTCTGACGCGGGGTTTCAGAGTGGCGCGCGTGCGGGTCCCGGTTCATGGGCCCCTCGTCGCACTCAACTACGCTCGCTCCGATTTCCTCCCAACCGGAGTGTCCGGTTTCTGCCAGCCCGCACCTCCTCCTTGGTCGAGTGTTTCGCGACGACGCTCATGGGCCGTTCAAGCGGCCGCACCCTCGGCGCACCGCGGCCTTGGATTCAGCCGAGGTGTCCGGGCGGCGGACCCGGCTGACCCTGCCCGAGCTGTCCGGGCGGCGGGCCGGGCTGACCGGCGCCGAGCTGACCGGGCGGGTTCACCCCGACGAGACTCGGGGCGATCCGCTCCTCCAGCTCCTCGATGTCTAGGCGGATGTCTTCCATGTCGTCACCTCCTTTCGCTCAGAATCGTCTGAGACGTTGGATGCGTCGCAGTGCCGTCAGCGGGCGTTCGGCTTGCTCGGCCGCGCCGCGACGTATCGCTCGCTCAGCGCGGCTGCGGCTTCGCGCCGTTCGGCACCGGATTGTTGTTCCCGCCGTTGCCGGCCGGCTGCGGATTCGAGCCCGCTGGCACCGGGTTCCCGATTGCCGTCGGGGCGATGCGTTCCTCGAGCTCCTCGATCTCCAGCTCCGTGTTCTCCATACGTTGTCCTCCTTTCCGCGACCTGCGGTTCCGTTCGGCGAATGCTGCGTCCGAACGCCCTTACCACCACGACCAAAACTCGACGCGCACGTAGCGAGTGAGCCGCCTCGTCACGAGGTCGAGGAGGCGCCG
>VBKW01000211.1:0-3112 GCA_005879405.1 Deltaproteobacteria bacterium | reverse complement strand
ATCGTCCGGCTTCGTCGCCACCGGCGCGATCGACGTCACCGCGCCGTGGAACGTCGTCCAGGGATAGGCGCGGGCCTTCAGCACGATGGGCTGTCCGACCCGCACGTCCGAGATGTCTTTCTCCGAGACCGCGATCTCCGCGGTCACCGTGCGGAGCGCGTGCACGTCGGCGATAACGTCGCCCCGCGCCACGTGCTGCCCGACCTTCTCCCGCGGCTTGGACGTCGTCACGACGCCGGCGATCGGGCTCGCGATGGCGAGGAGATGAAGCTCCTCCTCGAGGCGGGCGCGGTCGGCCTCGAGGACCGCGAGCTCCGCCTTGGCCGCCTCGATCTCCTCAGGACGGCTGCCGGCGACCAGCATGTCGAGCCTCGTCCGCGCCTCGTCGAGCTCCTTCCGCCGCACGGCGACCTGTTCGCGCGCCTCGTCGATCTCCTTGCGCGCCACGAGGTTGGGGGCGCTCTCCAGCATGTCGAGATGGAGCCGGGCATACGTGGAGCGCTCGCCAGCCTTCTCGACCCCCGTTCGCGCGATCGCGATCTCCTCGACGCGCGGGCCGGCCAAGAGCAGCTTCAGCTGGGCCCGTTTCTCGTCGATTTCCGCCGCGATTTTGGCGAGCGCGGCGCGATGGTCGCGCTCGGAGAGCTGCGTGATCGGCGCGCCCGCCGCGATCTCCATCCCCTCGTCGACGGCGACGTGCTCGATGAGCCCCTCGACCTCGGTCCGCACCTCGACGTGCTCCACGGGTAGGATCTTGAACTCGCCGGAGAGGCTGAGGCCCAAGTGACAGACCACGAGGAGGAGGCCCGCGGCCGCCAGCGCCGCACCCCACGCGAGCCGGCGCGGCGCGAGCCCCTTTCGGCGTGGACTTCGCGATGGCTCCGCCGGCTCGCGTCGGGCGGGCTCGTGGACGGGGGCGGGCGCGATCTGCAGCCGCGGTGAACGCCCGGCGAACATGTGCTGGGAGAGCGGGACGTCGTTCTCCGTGTCGTTCATGAGTCTGCTCCTGACTTCGTCGAGCCACGCCCGCGCCTCCGCGGCTCGGGACGCTCCCTCGTCGGCGGGCGTCGCCGGCCTCTGCCCCGGGTCCATCGCCGGCCCGGCGTCGACACGCCGCCCGCGCAGACGCGGGCGCACGAACACCGCGTACACGACGCCCGTGAAAACGACGAAGCCGAAGCCCTGATAGCGCGAGACAAGGAAGCGCCCGAACCACACCGTAACGAGGGTCAGCAGCGCACACGAGTAAGAGGCCGCGAGGAGGCCGTAGGCGAGGTAGATGCGCGCCTCGCGCCGGCCCGGGCGGCCGGGCGGTATTCTCCCCCGAAGGCGAGCGGCGAGGTACTCGGAGGAGCGCTGTCTCAGGTTTGGGATGCCGAGGTAGTCGCTCAACAGGTAGTAACCGTCGAGCTTGATGAGGGGGTTCAGGTTGATCATGAGCTTCGCGCCCGTGGTCGCCATGATGACGAGCGCCCCGAAGTTCGGGATCGAGTCCGTATCGGTGAGCCGCCAGAGCAGCGTCGCCAGCGCCCAGAGGACGAGCTCGACGTAGGCCCCGGCGAACCCGACCCAGAGACGCCGCGATCGCTCGCTGAAGAGCCAGGCGTCGCTCACGTTGCAGTAGAGCGCGGGCTGAAAGTAGATAAGGAGAAACCCGAGCTCGCGCACTTGGCCGCCGAATCGCTTGCAGACGACCCCGTGGCCGATCTCGTGGACCGCCGCGACCGCCAGGATAGTGAGCCACGCGAGGAGGAGGGCGTCCGGTCGGTGGACGGCGTGACGAACGTCGGCGTGAACACCGGCCCGAGCCGCTCGGCGAGCCGGCCGAGAAAGCGATCCGGGTCGAAGGCCGCGAGCCGCAGATAGAGGAGGCTCCCCCGGACCCGACCCGGCACAGCGGCGGGCCGGGAAGGCTCCGCGCGCTCCGTCTCGACGAGCCCCAGGCGCGCCAGTTTCTCCACGAACCGTTCCATGGTCTCGGGCGCGATCCGCGCCGAGAACCGGGCCTCGACGTTCCGGCGGGCCACCTCGAGCGGCGTTGCCCCGTCCAGCTGCTCGGCGAGGCGGAACTCCGGCTCGCGGAGCCGGAAGAATCGCGACCGGCCGACGTCCTTCACGATGAAGACCCGCCCCGCCGGGCTCGCCTGCTCGCTCACCACCAGGCCGTCCCGGAGCCGCGCGAGCCGGGCGCTCATGCGGCGGTCCGAAGCTGGAGCGTCGCGCCCCTCCAAGGATGGCCGCGATCGCGATGCTGTGCCGTGCCCCGAATCAGCATGTCAGGAACTCCGTGGACGACGGGATCGGCGAGTTTTTCTTTTTCAGAAGACCAGCAGACCCTAAGCCGGTGCGACAGCGCACTGTCAATCCCTACTCGGCGTGACGGTAGCGTCCGTACCTGAGCGCGCCGCCGGCAGCGCAGAGCACAAGGGGCGCTCTCCGCGGCATCGAGGTTCTCGCCGGCCCTTCTCGCCCGGGCAGTTCCCCTCGGGCAAGGCGTCGCAAACACCAAGGGAACAGCAACCCGAACCCGGTCCCCAGCAGCCATCGATTATTGAGCGCTGGCCGGCCGCGAACCTAGTTTTCGGGGACGGCGAGCCAGCGCGCGTCGCCAGGAGCAAAGCTCGCGGACGTGTGCCCTCGGAGTTCGGCTCCTACCGGCGGCGCGTCGAGCGCGTGGCGGGCAGGCTCACCATCACCGGGGGGGGCACAACGGTCGCGCGAGCCGCGCATTCGGATCCGACTACGGTGTGCAGTACACGAGGCTGTTGTTGGATCCGTCCATCATGCTGTCGATGGCGCTCAGGATCGTCGCCTGATTGGCTGCGTTGCACGCCGCACACGCCCCGCTCGCCGACGCCTTGGCGATGCAGCTATTGAACCGCTCCGCGGCCGACTTGCCGGCCAGCGGTCCCTGCTCACACGTCTCTTCGTCGAACGCGTGATTCTTCACGAAGGCCTTCGCCGCGGTCACGTGGCACTTGGTATAGTTCTTCACGAGGCTGGCGATGCATTTCGCGGTCTGGTTCTGGCACTTCTGCTCGTCGGCGCTCGCCGGGTTCACGCAGCCCTGGTCATCCCCGCCGGGGTCGATCGCCGTCGTCCCCGTACAGGT
>VBKW01000023.1:2114-2508 GCA_005879405.1 Deltaproteobacteria bacterium | reverse complement strand
AGCTTCATTTTGAAGTCCGGACGTTCCGGTGCGTTCTCCTGGACGAGGTCGGCCTGGGAGAGCGCTTCCTGCATGTTGGTGATGAAGCTCAAGCGGTCGCGCGACGCGCCCTGAGAGAGACCGATGGTCGTCAGCTCGGACCATGCTTCATCGATGTATTTGCGCAGGTTCGCTTCCGCGTTCGGGGCGGGGTCGCTCGCCACCACGTCGAAGCCGCGGGCGAGATAATACGCCGCCCAGCTGGCGCCGATGACGCCGGTGCCGACGATCGCGATGCGATGAATGGGTTTGTCGTACGTCATGATCATCTCTCCGTGGGAATTTCGGCGTAGGCGATGCCGGTGAGGTTTCCTTGTGCTTGGAGGAACGCGCGCTTCTCCGACCCGTCGAGCCG
>VBKW01000023.1:0-2059 GCA_005879405.1 Deltaproteobacteria bacterium | reverse complement strand
TTTCCGGAGCGCGGTCGTGCGCGTGCGCAGTGTCGACTGACGCGCGATTCACCGTGTTGCCGCGCGGTGGATCGCCGCGATCCGTCCAGTAGAGAAGGCGCTCGCCGGCGTCGAGCTCGAGATCGATCGGCTCGGGCAAGTGGTCGAATAGCACCTCAATGTCGGTGCGGTTGGATGGTCCTTGACCCTTCGGAATGTCGATGCCGGCGCGGAAGATCCGGCCCTGCTCCGCGTTGTCTGGACCTTTTTGCGTCCAGTAGATGTGTCCGCGCTCGGCGTCGACGGTGATGCCGACGCACCACTTCGTTTGATCGGGGCCGGGACGCGCGTCTCCGCGACTCGTATCGACGAGCGTCTCGATCTGCGAGCCGTCGAGGTTCGCGCGCATGACCCGCATCCCCTCACGATCGCACCAGTAGAGCTTGCCGTTCCTACGATCGAGGTGGAGCTGCTTCGGCGTGAACGTCTCGCCCTCGGGAACGATGGTCGTGCGATGCTGCCCGTCGACGTCGACGCGCTCGATCGAGCCGTCGTTCCGGTTGGGTACGCCCATGTTGGTCCAGTAGATGTGGCCCGCGTCGGAATGGACCGCCACGCCGTCCGGAAGTCGGCCGCCGGTGACGATCACCCGGCGGTCGGAGCCGTCGACGTTCATCGAAAGGATGCGACCGCCGCTCGCGTCGAGTACGAACAAGCGAGCGGCGTTCGCCGCTTGGGTCTTTGTCTTTGCAATCATGCTCGTCTCCTATTTCTTCGGCGTGGAAATGGCGCCGCTCGCACGCAGGGCGACGATGGCATTCGCATCGAAACCGAGCTGAGAGAGGATTTCCTCGTTGTGCTCGCCGAGCTCCGGCGCGCGCTTCGCGGGCACCTTGGCGACGTCGTGCACCCGGAACGGGCTGCTGATCGTCGACGTCAGCTTCCCTCCCGCCCCTTCGAGCGGGACGACGACGTCGTTCTCGCGCAGCTGCGGATCACGAATGACCTCGTTCGGCGCGCGCACGACGCCGTAGGTGATCCCCAGGTGGTCGAGCACCTCGCGCCAGTGGGCCAGCGGCTGGGACGCGAAGACCTCGTCTAGAATCGCCGTCAGGGCCGCGGCGTTCGCCGCCTGCGTCGCGGGATCCGCGAATCGGGCATCGGAAGCGAGATCGTCACGGCCGATCGCGGTGATGAACGCAGGCCATTTCGGTGGCAGCATGACGAGCATCAACCAACTGTCGTCGGCCGTTCGATAGAGATTCATGGCCGCGTTCGGCGGACTCTGCCGGTCGTGCAGCGGGAAGAACGTGGCATCACACAAGGCCGCCTGGACCGACACGCCGCAAGACCAGACGCCTTCAGCGATCAACGACGTCGTGACGTACGACCCCCGGCCGGTCCGCTCGCGCCGATAGAGCGCGGTGGCGATGGCGGCGAACAATCCCGTCGCCGTCGCGTGGTCGCCGCTGCCGGTGACGGGAAACGTCGGCGGTGCGCCGGCATCGCGCGTAAGTGACAGGAGTCCGCTCCTCGCCCAGTAGGCGGTGATGTCGAACCCGGGGAGGTCGGCGTCCGGCCCCTTCTCGCCGTATCCGGTCAGGTCGGCATAGATGAGACGGGGGTTCCACTGCGCGACGTCGTCGTATTCCAGCTTCAGCTTCTTGCGTGCGGGGTGCGGCGTATTGACGATCAATACGTCTGCCCATTTGACGAGCCGCTCGAGAATCTCGCCGGCAGCAGGCGATTTGAGATCGAGCGCCAATCCGCGCTTGTTGCGGTTATTGAGGTGCCACGGATAATTGTCGTGTGCGCGCGGTTGCGGCGGGATCTTGTATGCCATGCGCCACGGGTCGCCCGTCGGCGGCTCGACCTTCACGACGTCGGCGCCGAAGTCGCCCAAGATCACCGCGGCGCTCGGCCCGGCGATGAAGCTCGCCAGATCGACGACTCTCAGTCCCGAAAAAATATTGTCAGCTCCCATTGGTGACCCTCGCGGACGTCGGCGTCCGCTGTGATTTCGTGAAGTCCGGGCGACGCTTCTCGAAGAACGCCGTGAACGCCTCCCGTGCATCGGCCG
>VBKW01000210.1 GCA_005879405.1 Deltaproteobacteria bacterium | reverse complement strand
CCCTGCAAGGGTGACGGCGGCATGACATTCTGCGAGCAGTGGGAGAAGCGCCCGACGGTCGCGATCATCGAGGGCACGCCGAAGGCGCCGCAGTACGCCTTTTCGAAGCGTCTCATCTTCATGGACATGGAGAGCTACTTCGTCGTCTACTCCGACCTTTACGACCGCCGCGGCGAGCTGTGGAAGGTCGTGATCCAGAACATCCGCACCGACAAGAA
>VBKW01000209.1 GCA_005879405.1 Deltaproteobacteria bacterium | reverse complement strand
TCGACATGCAGATGGAGCACGGCACCCGCGTCGCCATCCCCGGCATGGCCTTTCAGAACGAGCCCGGCTGGTACGTCGACAACGGCGAGAAGAGCGGCAACGTCGAGAGCTGGTACACGATCGCGTCGCTGGTGAGCGCGGGGCACTGATCCGCCCGCGCGTCCTTGTACGACACACGCACGCGCGCTACCTCGCGAACATGGCGCTGACCGAAAGTCGCGACCTGCCACTCGGTACGCCCTGCCCGGATTTCCTGCTGCCGTCCGTCGACGGCAAGACCTTCGCGCGTGACGACTTCCGCGACGCGAAGGCGCTGGTCGTCATGTTCATCTGCAATCACTGCCCGTATGTGCAAGCGGTCGAGGATCGCATCATCCAGCTCCACCGCGACTACGCGTCGCGCGGGGTACAGCTCGTCGGCATCTGCTCGAACGATCCCACCGACTACCCCGACGACCATCCCGAGCGCCTCCTCAGCCGCTGGCGCGAGAAGCGCTACGGCTTTCCGTACCTGATCGATGAACCGCAGGACGTCGCCCGCACCTTCCACGCCGTCTGCACGCCCGACATCTTCGTCTTCGACGGCGAGCGGCGGCTCGCGTACCACGGGCGGATCGACGACAACTGGAAGGAGCCGGCGAAGGTGCAGCGTCAGGAGATGCGTGAGGCGCTCGACGCGCTGCTTGCCGGCCACCGGCCGGCGCGCGAGCAGACGCAGTCAATCGGCTGTTCGATCAAGTGGCGGCAGAGCTAGGTCGAGCGCGCGAACGAAACGATCGCCCCGCCCTGCCAACCTTGCGCCGTTCGGGCGCGTTGCACTATCCTCCCGCTCCGTTCAGCGAAAGGACTTCCCGATGATGGTGGTGTCTGGGGAACTTCGCCGCCCGCGTTTCGGCGCAACCGAGCGGCGCGATGCGTGGTGGGTTGCGCCCCTTCTACAGGGTCTCGTGCTCGCGAGCCTGATCGCGTACGCGAATTGGGCCGCCTTCCAAGGCACCAACTACCACGTGGGGGGATACCTCTCGCCGCTCTACTCGCCCCTGATCACCGTCGACTGGCTCCCCGTGCCGCCTTCCTTCATCATCCTTCTCCCGCCGGTCCTCTTTCGTGCGACCTGCTACTACTATCGCAAGGCCTACTACCGTTCGTATTTCCTCGATCCTCCGGCCTGCGCCGTGGCGGAGATCCGCGGCACCAGCTACCGGGGTGAGACGGCCTTCCCGTTCGTTCTTCAGAATTTGCACCGCTATCTCTTTTTCATCACGTTCCTCTACCTGCCGTTTCTCTGGAGTGACGTCGTGCACGCCACCAATTTCGGCGGCTCGTTCGGCATCGGCGTCGGGACGCTGATCATCCTGCTCAATACCAGCGCGCTCACGCTCTACAGCTTCTCCTGTCATTCGGCGCGTCACCTGATCGGCGGCAACCTCGATTGCTTTTCGTGCAGCGCCTTCAACCGCGCGCGTCACGCGGCATGGAGCCGGGCGAGCGTGCTCAACGAGCGCCACATGCTGTTCGCCTGGCTCAGCTTCTTCACGGTCTGCGGCGCCGACCTCTACGTTCGCTTGGTCGCCTCGGGCGCGATCGTCGATCCGCGCCTGCTCTGATGGATCGCTTCGAGACCTATCGCTACGACGTCCTCGTCGTCGGCGCAGGCGGCGCTGGGCTGCGCGCCGCGATCGAAGCGGCGGCACAAGGAGCCTCGGTCGGTCTGATCTGCAAGTCCCTGCTTGGCAAGGCGCACACTGTCATGGCGGAAGGCGGTGTGGCGGCGGCGCTCGCCAACACCGATGGGCGTGACAGCTGGCAGGTCCACTTCCGGGATACGATGCGTGGCGGCAAGATGCTCAACGACTGGCGCATGGCGGAGCTGCTCGCCCGCGAAGCCCCAGCGCGCGTCGTCGAGCTCGAGGGGTGGGGAGCGCTCTTCGATCGCACACCTGACGGTCGCATCCTGCAGCGCAACTTCGGCGGCCATCAATACCCGCGGCTCGCCCACGTCGGAGATCGGACCGGCCTCGAGATGATCCGGACGCTGCAGGACAAGACCGTGCACTCCCCCGGTATCGACGTCTACATGGAGTGCACCGTCGCCCGCTTGTTGAAGGACGATGGACGGATCAGCGGTGCGCTCGCGTACCGCCGCGAGACCGGACGCTTCGTCGTCTTCCGGACCAAGGCGGTGGTCCTCGCGACCGGCGGGATCGGGCGAGCCTACAAGATCAACAGCAACTCCTGGGAGTACACCGGCGACGGTCATGCGCTCGCCTACGACGCCGGCGCCGACCTCATCGGCATGGAGTTCGTCCAATTCCATCCGACGGGCATGGTGTGGCCGCTCAGCGTGCGCGGCATCCTCGTGACCGAAGGGGTCCGCGGCGAGGGTGGCGTGCTCAAGAACTCGCAGGGCGAGCGATTCATGTTTCGCTACATCCCGGAGATGTTCCGCGCCGACTTCGCGGATACCGAAGACGAGGCCGATCGTTGGGTCGCCGAGGTGATCGCCGGCCGCACCGCGACCGTGCGCCGCCCGCCCGAGCTGCTCACGCGTGACGTGGTCGCGCGAGCAATTGCCCAGGAGGTGCGCGAGGGGCGCGGCAGTCCGCACGGCGGCGCCTTCCTCGACATCGCCTCACGACGGAAGCCCGAGGAGATCCGCAAGAAGCTGCCGAGCATGTACCAGCAGTTCTACGAGCTCGCCGACGTGGACATCACCCGGCAGCCGATGGAGGTGGGGCCGACCACGCACTACATGATGGGTGGCGTGCGGGTCGACGCCGAGACCCAGGCGGCCACCGTCCCGGGCCTCTTTGCCGCTGGCGAGGTCGCGGGCGGACTTCACGGCGCCAATCGTCTCGGCGGCAACTCGCTGAGCGACTTGTTGGTGTTCGGCCGGCGCGCCGGGCTCGGTGCGGCCGCCTATGCCAAGGCGTACGCTGGCGATCTACAGGTCGACGCGCGCGAGATAGAGGCGATCGCCGCCGAGCTGCTCGCGCCCTTCGATCACGTTGGAGGGGAGAACCCCTACGCGGTGCACGACGGCTTGCAGGACATGATGGGCACCTACGTCGGGATCGCCCGCAGCGAGAGCGATCTCCGCACGGCGCTCAGCGAGCTGGAGCGTCTCCGCGCGCGCGCGGCGCGCGTCGGCGTCGAAGGCCATCGGCAATACAATCCGGGATGGCATGTCGCCGTCGATCTGCGTCACCTGTTGACGGTGAGCGAGGCGGTGACGCGTGCCGCGCTCGAGCGTCGCGAGAGTCGCGGTGCACACATGCGCGTCGACTATCCCGACTCCGAGCCCGCGTTCGCGACGGTCAACGTCGTGGTGCGGCGCCGCGGTGACGCGATGACCGTCGACCAGGAGCCCATTCCACCCTTGCCCGACGCGCTCAGACGGATCGTGGAAGGAAAGGACTGAAGGCCATGGACGCCGTGCTCAGGATCTTTCGCGGCGACGCGCAAGGCGGTCAGTTCCAGGACTACACCGTCCCGCTCCATGAGGGCATGGTCGTCCTCGACGCGATCCACCACGTCCAGGCGCACGCGGCGAGCGACCTGGCGTGTCGTTGGAACTGCAAGGCCGGGCGGTGCGGATCGTGCAGCGCCGAGGTGGACGGCAAGCCGAAGCTCATGTGCATGACGCGCATGGACGAGTTCCAGCCGAGTGAGCCCATCACCGTAGCACCGCTCAAGGCCTTTCCTGTGATCAAGGATCTCGTCTGCGACGTGTCCTGGAACTACGAGGTGAACAAGCGGATCCCGCCGTTCCATCCCAAGCCGCCGGAGCCCGACGGCACCTGGCGAATGCAGCAAGAAGACATCGACCGCGTGCAGGAGTTCCGCAAGTGCATCGAGTGCTTCCTCTGCCAGGACGTCTGTCACGTCCTGCGCGACCACGAGAAGAAAGACAGCTTCGCCGGACCGCGTTTTTTCGTTCGCGTCGCGAGTCTCGAGATGCACCCACTCGACGTCGCCTCGCGCACCGCGTACCTCGAGGAGCAAGGCGGCATCGGGCTCTGCAACATCACCAAGTGCTGCACCGAAGTCTGTCCCGAGTCGATCCGGATCACCGACAACGCGATCATCCCGTTGAAGGAGCGTGTGGTAGACGACTTCTACGACCCCGTGCGCCTCGCCTGGCGCTGGCTCACGCGCCGGGACCGCGCGCCCTGAAAGGGGGCCTCATGGATTACGCGCTCAAGCAGATCCTCCCGAGCGGCGTGGAGGCCGCTCTCCAGAAGGCCGACAAGTATCGCGAGCTGAACCAACCAGCGGAAGCCGAGAGCATCTGCCGCGACGTGCTCGCAGTCGATCCCGAGAACCAGCTCGCGCTCCGTGTCCTCGGTCTCGCCCTGACCGACCAGTTCGAGGCGAGCGGGGCGCGCGTTCTCGAGGCCCAGAAAATCTTCGGAAGACTTCGCGATCCCTACGAGCGGGCGTTCTACAGCGGCCTCGGCTGGGAGCGGCGCGCGAAGGCGCAGCTCCGCACCGGCCTGCCGTCGTACACGCTGCAGCCGCTCTTCGCCGAGGCCCTCTCCTGCTACGCAGAGGCCGAGACACTGCGGCCGCCCGGCAACGACGACGCGATCCTACGCTGGAACAGCTGCGTGCGAGCACTGCAGGCTGTGACGGGTTCCGCCAAGATCGAAACGCAGGCGCCGATCGACTGGGAAGGCGACTTCGTGCCGATCCGGCGTTGAAACCAGGTAACCGCGCTCGCAGTCCCTTGAAGTGCAGTCTCGATGACTCAGACTTTCGCGTCGGCCGCTCAATCGCGCCAGAGCGACGGGCCACTCGTGAGGCACACGCCGATCGCTGCCAGCCACCCCGTGCCGCCGACGACAGCCGGCCACTGATCGCTTCCGAAAGCCGGGCTCAACACGCGCCGGTCGGACAACAGGCGCCGGTCGCGTCGGTGGTCGCCGTGTAGCCCTCGCCCTTGGTCTCCCGAGGGCTGCGAACCGTATCGCGGGCGCAGTCGAACGGTCGGCGTGCGTCAGGCGGTACTTCGACGTGCGGCGGCACGGGGATCAGGTCGCGGGCGTACGGCTCGCGCGTGTAGAGCGCGAACGTCTTCTCGCAGACCGCCATCGGCACGCCGCGGACCAGCGTGTGGCCGTCGTCGTCCCGCACCTCGCGCCACGGGCCGCGATAGATGACCGCCTGGTTCGCGTCCCAGCACGGTCCCTCCTTGCCCTTGTACGCTGCCACCGTCACTGCACGGAACTCGATTCCCTCGACCGTGCGCCACGGCGTCGCGCCGCGCTCGAGGATCTCGATCCCATAAAAGCCGGCACGGGCGAGCGCAGCGAGAAACTCCGACGCCTGCAGCGCGCCCGAGATGCAGCCGCTCCACAGCTCCGGATCGGCCTTGAGGTGTGTCGGCACCGGCTCGTCGGACACGATATCGGACAGCACGGCCCGCCCCCCACGACGGAGCACGCGATGAATCTCCGCGAACAGCGCCTGCTTCTCGGCGTCCTCGACGAGATTCAAGACACAGCTCGAGATCGCGACGTCTACCGATGCGTCGGCGACGAGCGGCCGCTCACGGCGTTGCGTGCCTCGAAAACGCTCGAACGCGTCGAGATCGGCGAGCGACGCCAGCGGACGCCGCCGCAGATACTCGTCGACCTCATCGATCGACGTGGCGAGATCCTGGATCCGGCCGCGGAGAAACGTCACGTTCGCGTAGCCGAGCCGCTCGGCGACCGTCCCTTGGTGGCGGCGCGCGAGCGCGAGCATGTCGTCCGTGAAATCGACGCCGAGTACCCTGCCCGCCGCGCCGACTACCTGCGCGGCCATGAAGCACGTCTTCCCGGAGCCCGACCCGAGATCGAGCACCGTCTCGCCGGCGTGGACGTAGCGCGTGGGGTCGCCGCAGCCGTAGTCGACCGCGAGCACCTCCGGTGGAATGACGCGCAAGAGATCGCGATCGTACTCGACCGGACAGCAGAGCGCCGCTTCGCGCGTCGCGGCCGCAGCCGTGTACCGCTCCCGAACCGTCGTCTCGATGTCTTGACTCATGCGAGAACCGATAACGCGCCGGCCGTTCAGCGTCCACCGCAGCCGGGACAAGCGAAGGGATTGCCGGCGCAGCGGGCCCGTGCGCGCGCCCTCACGGGAGTCCCACCCACGTATGCAAAGCGAACACCAGGAAGGCGATATAGAGAAGCGCGATCCCGACGACCACCCCGCGCACCGACGGTGACGGCGTCGTGCGCGCAATCAGCACGCAGGCGGCGACGACCCCGATCGCCTCGGCTGGAGCCATGACGTTGCCGAAGTAGCGCGGATCCCAATACGAGACCGGGCTCGCGAAGCGCCAATCGAGGAGCGGGAAGAAGTGGCGGTGCGCGTCGTCATGGTGCAAGAAGAAGTCGACCACGGCATGCAGCAGCATGCTGGCGCAGAGCAACACGAGCCGAGGCCACTTGAGAACGAGCGCCGTCCCGAGCACCGCCAGGATCAGCGGGAAGGAATGCAGCGCATCGATGGCGGCCTGCCAGCGCGGATCGTAGTACGCCGTTCGCCAGATCCAGGCCTCGGGCATTCCCCGTAGCCGCTCGTACGCGTACAGCACGGCGATCGGCAGATCGGGAAGGACCGCGCCGAGGAGCACGGGCGGCGCGCGGCGTGGCTCCTTTGTCGCGCCGAGAAGCACGAGATTCAGCACCGCATGCGCGGGCGTATTCATCGGCGACCCCGCGGATGCATGCGTGCCGGCATACGGCAGGTGCGTCAGTGGAACAACACGATGATGGCGGAGCTCGGGCGGGAACGGCTCGTGTTTCCATCGGCGCACGCGTGACCGCAGCGTCGCGACTTGGAGAGGCGCTCTTTCGAGAGGCGCTCTATGGACGCTCGCTCCCGGGCAATGCGATCGACTACGTTTGGACGAGCCGCGCGCCGCCGTGTGGAACAATCCCACGCACGCGAATCGAAGATGGTCTCGCTCGGCGCTGGTCCGATACGAAGTGGCGGAGCGAGGAAGTCGACGTCGAAATGGACTACCGCACGCTCTTCGGCGCGGCTCCGCCCCCGATCGTCGCCGTCGCGGTCATGACCTACAGCGACGACTCGTGCCAGCGGGCGACGGCGGAGTTCGCGGAAGTGGAATCATCCCACTCGTAGCGGGTGCTGGTCGGGGATGGGTTGGTCGATGCGGCGGGAGCCTCGCGATGGCGAAGCGAGGCTCCCCCCGCCGACGATGGTCAACTCGTTACTGAGACGCTACTGGCTCGGAGGACCGCAAGCGCAGCCGTTGCCGGGCGGCACGGGACCGCCCGCCACACAGACCTCGTTGTTCGGACACGTGCCCCCGCAAACACCCTGCGCGTCGGGCCCGCAGGGCTGCGGCGTCGTCGGGACGCACTCGCAACCGCTGTCGTCGGGCTTGGTCCTACACGTTTCTGCCGCGGTCGGACAAAGCCCGCCGCAGCGGCGGATGCCGACGGCTCCGCACGGTCCCTCACACTTACAGCTACCCGTCGCGGCGTCGTTGACGCACCGCTCATCGGCGTTGGGACACGGGCCGCCGCATTGACCTGTCGCGTCCGGGAAGCACCCGCCGAACGGATGGCACCCGCACTCGAGAACACCGTTGCTGCCTGGAGCGAAATTGCAAGTCTGAGTCGCGAGCGGGCACTCACCGCCGCATTGGCCGGCGGCATTCAGACCGCACGGTATCTCGCAGTCACAATCCGTCCCGTTGGGATTCAGCACGCATTTCGCGCCTGGGTTCGTGCAATCCCCACCGCACACCGGAGGTGTGCCGGGATTCGCCTGGTTGTGGCAGAGATTGCTCTGCTTGAAGGCGGGCACGAGCAACACCTTGTGGGGGCCGACCAAGATCGTGCGCGCGCCGAACTGATCGGTGACCGGCAGCGGCATGCCGCCTTTGACGACGGTCACATTCGGACACTTGATCTTGTAGAGCAGGTAGTCCTGCGCGTTCGTGCCATTCACGGCACCCGGCGGATTCGGCTGCACGTTCGTCTTCTCGACCGGAATACAGAGGAGCTTCGCGGGCACGCTGATGACGCAGCCGGGCTCGACATTGAAGGGAGGGTGCTGGAGCGGCGTGAGGTCGGCCGTGTACTTCGCCGGCGGCTGTGGATCCTTGATCTTGTAACACTTGAGGTGATCGAACGGGATGCCGACCTGCGCGCGCGCAAGCGCAGGTGCGAGAGCGGCGGCGACAATCACCGCGGCGAGCGCGAGAGATATTCTCTTCATAGGACCCCTCCTTGGTTGGTTCGCTCGTGCGTGCACCGCGCGCAAGGCGACGCAACACGAGTGGCATTGGACGAAAATTGGTCCACATCCAGTCGCACATCTCGATCGTTCCAGCGTTCGGGACGTTCGCTCGGGAGGGCACAGCGGGATCGGAGAACGTCCGACGGGCGGATCGCCCACTGCGTGCGCGGGCAATACTCCTCCCCTACGCGCTTCCGCGTCAACGAAAATCGCACTCGCCCAACTACGTCCCGGGCTCGACGCCCGTACGGTCAGCATCATCTACCGGACCCTGCGCGCGATGCTCTCGGCCGCCGTCGATGACGAGGTCGCGGCGAATCCGATCGCAAAGCTTGGGTGCGCACTCGGCCTCACCCGGTCCAAAACGGACCATCGAACACCGGTGGGCTCGATCTTCTCGAAGGACAGCTCCCGCCACTGGAGTGGCTTGCTGCGCGATCTCCGCTCCGACATGGCCCTGCTCGCCGCGGTCAGACGCGGGGAATGCCGGTGGGGAGCCGGTGTAGCGGGAAGTTAGGAAGTGGGCCGTGCTGGACTCGAACCAGCGACCCGCTGCTTAAAAGATCCGATCGACGTAGACCAGGACACTCTATCGGACTGTTTTTTCGACGAACCGGACTGATTCAAAGGGCGGTTCTGCGGGGTGCTTCGCGATGGAGTGGTAGCAGCGTGGTAGCAACCGGCCTCGGTGCCTGTCGCACCCCGAAGCGGCGCGCCGCATCGCCGTGTCGACGAGCGATGACGGCGCGGCGCTCTAGTGGCCGGAGCCGATCAGTTCGGCGATCGTGAACGCGTCTTCGGTCGTGCCCTCTCTGGCTCCCATGTTGTAATACCAGCCTTCCTCGCCGGGAAAGCGGCTGCTCGGGAGCGACGCCTTCGTCGCGTGACTGAGCTGCATGTCGACCATGACGATCGCGGGGGCGAAGACGACGCTGTACGGGTACACCGCCTTCGTGGCGCCGGGGAACGGCTTCGTGTCGAACTTCGAGTCGTTGATCCAGATTTTGTAGAGCTCCCCCCCCTTGTCGTACATGTCCGAGTACGGGATCTCGTAGATCTCCTTGTCGATATAGAGGACGCGCTTCGAGTAGGCGTACTGCGGCAGCTTCGACACGCCCTCGACCACGTACACGGGGATCTTCTCCCACACGTCGTCGAACGCCCAGTCGGCCGGCGGATCCGCCCACTTCACCGGGAAGTGCTCGGCATGGCGAATGCCGAGGATCACCTTTTCGCCGAGGTACTTCCATTCCATCCACGCCGGCTGGCCGCTGTAGCCGTAGTAGCTGTCGACGTCGGTATCTTGCCCGAAGAGGGCGTCGGAGCGCTGCGCGGTCGAGAGGCGCCGCACCC
>VBKW01000207.1 GCA_005879405.1 Deltaproteobacteria bacterium | reverse complement strand
AACGTCGCGGCGTCGGTGTCGTCGACGTCGTGCTCGTCGGAGGCGACGGGGCGGAGCTCGGGCATCGCCGGGCTCCTCGTCTCGGCGGGGCGCGACGCGGTCGACGACCACGTGCTCGGCTCGCCGCTCACCGCGAACGAGATTCGGCAGCTCATCACGCAGACCGCCGACGACGTCAACTTCGACACGGTCGGGCCGCCGACGGGCACGCCGGCCGATACCGGCGGGCGCTCGATCACGTTCCCCGAGACGACGCGCTATGCGACGCAAGCGGGATTCGACCAGTTCACCGGCTACGGCCGGGTGAACGCGTTCCACGCGATCTCGCGCGTCGTCGCCGGACAAATTCCGCCGGAGGCGGAGATCCGCTCGCCGGTCTGGTTCCAGCCGCTCGATCCCGCGCGCGACGGCGCCTTCAACGTCGTCGGCCGCGTCGCCGCATCGCGCGCCGCCGGCTACACGTACCGCGTCCAGATCGCGTACGGTGTCCAGCCGCTCGAGAGCGACTACGTCGACGTCGTGCCCTTCGGCGCGACGCTCACGTCGCCGATCGACGGCATCCTCGCGACGATCACGAACGCGCAGGTTCCGGCGCCGACCGCGGACCAGATCGCGCGCCGGCAGAACGAGCTCCCCGACGTTACCTCGGACTACGATCAGTTCACCTACACGGTCCGCGTCCAGGTGCGCGATCAGCCCGGCAACCAGCTCGGCGAGGACCGCCGCGCCTTTTTCGTCCACGACGATCCCGATCTGAAGCCGGCGTTTCCGCTGAACGTCGGCGGCGACGGCGCGTCGTCGCCCGCGCTCGCCGACCTCGACGGCGATGGCGCCGCCGAGATCGTCTTCGGGACGAGCGACGGCTTCGTCTACGCGAAGCGCGCCGACGGCTCGGACCTTCCCGGCTGGCCGGTGCAGTCCGACGTCATTCCCTACAACCCCGGCTCGACAGGATACGCGACGAGCGCGATTCCGACGCCGCACGGCGCAATCCTCGCCTCGGTCGCGATCGGCGACATTGACGGCGACGGCTACCTCGACGTCGTCGCCGCCGACATGGAGGGCAAGGTCTACGCCTGGAGTCACACCTACGCCTACTCGGCGGCCGCGGTCCACGACGAGCACAACCGCGTCGATCGCGCGATCATCGCCTCGCCCGCGCTCGCCGACCTCGACGGCGACGGCGGCCTCGACATCGTCGTCGGCGGCAACGACCGCCACATCTACGTGTGGGACGGCCTCGGCAACCCGCGGCCCGGCTTCCCGGTGCTCGTCGTCGACGCGACCCGCATGGCCTCGATCGATCCGGTGACCCACAAGGTGACGCCGCTCCCGGGCGCCTTCCGCGGCGACAAGATCGTCGACTCGCCGGCGATCGGCGACATCGACCACGACGGGTCGCTCGACATCGTCGTCGGCACCAACGAGTCCTACGACGAGCCGATCAACGCCTCGCTCTCGAGCGGCACGAGCGCCGCGCTGGCGCAGATCCTCGCCTTCGCCGGCCAGAGCCCGTCGAACACGCGCGTCTACGCGATTCACAAGGACGGCACGAATCATCCGGGCGGCCCGTTCCTCGCCGGCTGGCCGGTGAAGATCGCGTTCTTCACCGCCGAGATTCTTCCCAACGTCGGCGAGGGCATCAACGCGTCGCCGGCGCTCGCCGACGTCGACGGCGACGGCACGCTCGAGACCGGCGTCTTCTCCGCCGCCGGGCCGGCGTATCTCTTGAAGTCCGACGGTACGTCCTTCTACGGCAGCGATCCGAACGACGGCACGTACCGCGTCATGCAGACCGAGGGCGGCTCGTCGACGAGCACCGACATGCCGTCGATCCCGTCGATCGGCGAGGGCGCCTTCGGCGATCTGAGCGGCGGCGGTCAGCTCAGCTTCGCGGCGCCGGCGGCGGGCATCGGCCGCCTAGCCGAGCTTCCCGCATCACGTCGAGGAGCTGCAGTTCCTGACCGGTCCCTCGATCGCCGACGTCGGCGGCGCGCCGACGCCGGAGATCATCGAGGGCACGGCCGGCTACTTCCTCCACGCCTACGACGTGACGGGCACCGAGCCCCTCGGCTGGCCGAAGTTCACGGGCGGCTGGCACATCGCGAACGCCGCCGTCGGCGATGTCGACGGCGACGGCCTGAACGAGGTCGTCACGCTGACGCGCGAAGGCAACCTCTTCGTCTGGGACACGACGGCGGCCGCCGGTCCGCAGCAGTGGCCGAAGAAGCGCCACGATCTCCGCAACACCGGCAACTACGAGGAGCCGGCGGGGCAGGTCGCGAACCCGAGCGCGACGCCGACACCGACACCCGTCGCGACCGCGACCATGACCTCCGCGGCGACGTCGACGAGCGGCGGCGGCACGCCGGCGGCGACGCCGACGCCGGTTGCCGGCGCGTGCGCCCCGGCGCCGCTCTCCGGCTGCCGGCCGCCGGCGGTGTCGCAGAAGGCGTATCTCTCCTTGAAGGACCGCTCGCCCGATACCGGCGATCGCCTCACGTGGCGCTGGAACAAAGGCAGCGCGACGTCGAAGGCCGACTTCGGCGACCCGCTCGCGTCGACGAGCTACCGCCTCTGTCTCTACGACGGCGGCTCGCACCTCCGCGCGACGATCCACGCGCCCGCCGGCGGCACCTGCGGGACGCGGCCCTGCTGGAAGGAGACGTCGACCGGCTTCGTCTACTCCGACCGCGAGCTCACCCCCGACGGTCTCGGGAAGCTCACCCTCAAATCCGGTCCGGCGGGGACAGCGAAGATCACCGCCACCGGCAAAGGCGACACCCTGCCGACGCCGGCGCTGCCGCTCGCGTTCCCCGTGACGATGCAGCTCGTGAGCGATGGCGGCACGTGCTGGGAGGCGACGTACAGCACGGCGACCCGCAACGACACGACGCAGTTCAAGGCGAAAGCCGACTGAGGAGGGTGCCGTTCATCCAGGCGGAGGTCACGGCGGCGCAATGACGGTCAACCTCTGCGCCGTCCCGACGGTGAGCCCCTAGTACTAGAGTGCGATCGCCGGACGCTCGACGGTCGAGCGCCGTCGAGCGGGTTTCTGCGTCCGTTGAAGCGGCCCCGTCGCGTGGGGCGCGGACTGCTCGGTGGCCTGTGGGAGCGGCTGTCGGCACAGGGCACACGCTGGGGGTTGCACGCGGCGGGTTGAATCCGCGAGCCGTTGGGGCCGGCGGGTGTCGGCGCCCCTTGGGCGGTCGGCACTCGTCTGCTGCAACCAGTACTCGAGGC
>VBKW01000208.1 GCA_005879405.1 Deltaproteobacteria bacterium | reverse complement strand
GACGGTCGCCATTGCGCGGTCATAGCATCGACCGCGCCCGCCGCCAATTCGGTGGCAGGCGACTGCGGCGCGGCGGCGCGAGGGGGGCTATTTCAATGGGAACAGCTTGCCGAAGCGCATCATGAACATTAGATCGCCCTCGACCTGGTACTCGCCGTTCATGAAGGCGTCCCGCCCGCTCTTCTCGCCACGCGCCATGGCGAGCCATACCTGCTCGGGAATCCGCAGCGTCACCGTCGGCTCCGGATGTGCTCCCACACGCACGTCGCAACGACCGTCGGCGATCTCGACCGTCCAGTGCTGCGTCTCGGCGCCGGAGACGACGAAGAGGATCCGTGCCGTGACACCCGCGGCCTCGGCTGGGTTGAAGACCGCTCGCAGGCGATCCATGGATGCGGGAACGCTGTCGATCGTGGACATCGCGCCGACGCATACCGCACGCGTCGGATCGCAGCAACCGAACGCGCGAATCGTCACGCGATGTGAGGACGTGTTTCCCGCTCCTGCGCGCCTGTGGTATCGTCGCACCGTCATGGCGGCCGACAAGAGCGTCACCGAGAAGATCCTGCACGTCTTGCGGCCATACGCCTCCAACTGGAGCGGCACGCTCGGACGCGGCGACCTCGTGATTCCACAGCGCGAGATCCCGCGCGTCATCCACGAGATCTTGAACGCGGTGCACGAGCTCACCGAGGTGCGCAAAGAAGCGCCGGAGGGCGAGGTCTTCCAGGTGCTGATGGAATCGCGCCGGCTCTCGTCGGTCCAAGATCAGCTGCGCGCGCTGCAAAAGCGCTTTCTCATCGTCGCCCGCTGACGACGCGCGATCATCGTCGCCCGGCGATGAGGCGCGACGGATCGATCTCCCAACAGTCGCAGAGCGCCGCGACACGTGCGGCGAGCTCGTCGAAGCGCGTCGCGTCGAGGGCGCCGCTCTCCAGATAATCCCGATCGAACCACGTGCTGCGGAGAAAGTACGTGCGCGCGTGGTCGACGCCGCTGAACCGGAGATACTGGTACTCGTAGAGGTAGCGCGCCAGCATGCGCCACAGCCGCGCCGGCGGGTACTCGTGACGGAGCGCGCGCACGTTGTGCCGCACGTACGTCTCGAGCTCGACGGGACTGAGCACCCGCCGCGCCACGAGGTTGGCGCGGTAGTCGGGCATGCGCTCGACGACGATGCGCGCGAGCGCGCGTCCGACCGAGCCGTCGGACGCCGTCAGCTCCGCGACGTCGGCGGCGGTGAGCGCGCGGATCGACGTCGACGCGGCGGCGACGGCCGCGTCCGCCGCCGCGGCAAACGCGTCGACGCGGGCGCGGTGGTCCGCCTCGGTGACGACGAGCGGCACCCAGCCCGCCGCGTCGACGAGGTGGGCCCATTCATGCATCGTGCGCGCGGCGAGCATGGCGCGCGCGTAAGGCAGCGTCGGACCGCGCAGGCGCTCCATTCCGGGCTCGTGGAGGTTGTAGGCGATGAGCGATCGCGTCCGGTGCAGATAGGCGTACCCGCTCTGGGCCGTGTCGGGATCGGCCGCGGGAAGCGCACGCGGCGCGACGAGCGCGGCCCGCACCGCCCGCGAGCGCTCGTCGATGAGGCGCAAGTCGTCGTGGATCGCGGCGACCGCGACACCGTCGGCCTCGTGCAGCTCGCTGCGCAGGGCCGCGGTGCGCGTCGGCGCGTCGCAGTCCCACACGATGCGGCCGCCGACGGTCGTGACGAGAAGGCGCGGCGCCGCGTCCGCGAGCCATTCGGTGAGCGCCGCCACGGCGACACGATCGGGGCGGCGCCACGCGTCGTGAAAGGTCGCGAGCGCCGTTCGCGCCGCAGCGGCGCACGCGTGGACGAGCGCCGGCGGCGCTGCAACGATCGCCGCCGGCACGAGGAGCCCGGTCCCGGAAATCGCCTGCTGCGGCACGCTCGAGGTCGGCGGTCGCAGGGTCTCGTGGCGTAGCGTACGCATCCACTCGAGCGCCGCCGCGACCGCGCGCAGCGCCGCCGCGTCCGGCCGCGACGAGCGCGCCGCCGCCGTCGCAAACGCCGCGACCTCCGCCGGCGTGCGCTCGAACCAGTACGCAGCGGCGTGGAGCGGCGCGGTCGCGACGGCGCCCGAGAGCGCCATGCGGTCGCCGAGCGTGAGTAGGTACGCGACGAGCTCCGGATCCGAGCGATCGGGATCGAGATCGCAGTCGTAGAGCATCCAGGCGCTCGTGTTGAGCAGCTGGACGTACGGTCGCACCGTCGCCGGGTCGGCGACGACGGCGACGTGCCGCAGGCGCGGCGCGGGCCAGGTGCGTGTGCGGCGTGCGAGGCTCTCCCCGCGTTCCCAGTAGCGCGCGAACCCGGCGTCGAGGAGCGCGATCCGCTCCGCGCTCCATCGCCGACACGTCCGCACGAGAGCGGCGAACGCGCGGCTCGTCCCGGTCGGCGTCAGGTGCTCGATCGGGACCAGGACGAGTCGCGGATCGGCGAAGTAGAATCCGGCGAGACTCATGCCGCGGCCGCTCGCGCGCGGCCGCTAGGGAACCTCTGCGCAAGTGGGTTCCGAAGCGAGAAGCGCGAGTCGCCGCGAGCGCAAGGCGCGGAGCCCGACCGCGTATCTGCATGATACGCCGAGGGCTCCGCGCCGCCGTCGATCGCGGATGGATCGCGCTTCGCAGCCGGAACCCACTTGCGCAGAGGTTCCCTAGGGCAGAAATCCGAGGTCGAAGTTCGCAGCCGTCCAGTAGTCGTCGGGGTCGCCGCCGCCCGGCACCGTATCCGTCGGCACGAGGCCGCTCGGATTCGTCATGCCGAGCCAGTGCTTCAGGAGCGTGCCGTACACGTCGCGGAAATCCGTCGAGCGGAACGGGTTCGTCACGAGCGAACCCTGCTTGTAGATGGTGTTGCCGTCGTCGGGGTTCAGCGCCGCGTCGTCAATGTTCGGATGGTTGCCGTAGACGCCGCCGTTCGCGCCGCCTGTCGGGCCGCCCTGGATGGTGCCGCCGATGACGAACATCGGCGCTTGCGACCCGTGATCGGTGCCGCTGTCGTTCTGCTGGATGCGGCGACTGAACTCGCTCCAGATGACGATGCAGAGCTTGTCGGCGACGCCCATGTCGGCGCAGTCCTGGTAGAAGAGCTCCAGCGAGTCGCCGATCTCCCTGTGCAGCGAGTAGTGCTGCCCGTCCGTATTCGCCGCACCTTGATCCGAGTGCATGTCGTAGCCGCCGTTGCTCACTTGGAAGACGCGCGCATGCACGTTGTTCGCTGGGGGAACGTGTGCGACTCCGTAGATCACTTTTGCGACCTCGCGGAGATCGCGCGCGGTGCTCCGCCCGATCGCGTCGTATTGGTTGCTCCACGAACTGCGATCGGCGTTGTAGAGGCTGTCGAGCGCCGGATAGCTCTCGCTGGCGAGCAGCGTCGCCGCACCGCTCTCGCCGATGTATTTGATGACCGGTTGAGCATCGCCGCTCGCCGCGTTGCAGAGGGCGTTGAATGCGGTCCTCTTGGCGTTGTCGTCGCTGCCACCGCCGAACGGGTCGTACGGAAATCCGAAGTCCGCCAGCTGACCGATCGTGAGCACGCTCGTCGCGGTCGTTTTGAACTCGCCGACGATCCGATCCGAAACGTTGACGCCCGGAATGTCGGTGCCGCCGTAATTCGCGGCGAGGTAGCGCCCGACCCAGCCGCCGTTCGTACCGACACTGAGCGGGTCCGCCGTCTGCCACACCGTCCGCGACTGGTCGTGCGAGAGACTGTACGCTGGGTAGCCGCAACCCTGGATGATCGCGACCTTTCCCAGATCGTAGAGGCTCTTCAAGCCAATCAACCCCGGGTGCAGCGCGAGCTGCGCGCCGGTGTTCGGATCGGTGCCGATGTGCGTGTTCTGGAGATCCGTCGGACTCAAGTTGAGCGACATGCGCGCGGCGTCGTACGCGGTTCGCAGGTTCCCCGAGCCATTGTCGACCGGCGTCACGGTGTTCACACCGTCGTTGCCGCCGTCCAAGTAGACGACGACGAAGTAGCGGTCGCCGATCGTGTCCGCGAGCGCCTTTTGCAGGAACGGATTGTTGAAGAGGCTCGGCCCGAGGAGCGTCCCCGCCGCCGCCGCGCCCGTCCGCTTGATGAACTGCCGTCGTGTGATCGCCATGGGATTCTCCTGCGTTCCTAATGCAGCTGATAGGCCGGCGATTGCAGTACCAGCGCGAAGAGCCCGTGGAGCTTGCGATTACGGGTGTCGTTGTCGTTCAGGTCGAGCGTCGGGTTCGCGCCGTTGTCGGTCAGATAGTCGACGAGGGCGTTGCGTTCGACGGCGGTCAGCTGATCGGTGACCCCGAGAATGTCCGTCACCGCGTTCACGATGTCGTCGGGCTGGTTGAGCGTCAGGTCGAAGAACGTCTCGGGACGGAACGAGCTCGAGCCGCCGTCGCGCGCCGACGTGACGTCGCGCGCGAAGTCGTAGCGAGCGAGGAGCGTGGCGCTGCTGAGCCACGCCGACTCCCAGTCCCACCCGAAGACGCTCGGCGGCTCGAGGAGCGTCTGCCCCATGTTGGTGAGCTGGTCGCGGACGTTCTGGTAGTCGCCGCCGGACACGTATTGGTATTTGCCCTTCAGCTTCATCCGCAGGAGACGCAGCGTGCTGACGACGTAGTCGATCGGCCACGTCACCGATTTCTGCGTCGACGCCGAGAACGGCGGTACGGCGGCAGTATCGTAGAACGTGTCGTTCACGACGATCGCGCGCACGAGACCACTGATGCTCCAATTCGTGTCGAAGTCCGAATCTGCGATGATCTGATCGATGACGGCGGCATCGGCCGCCGAGATCGGCGTGGCGATCGGGTGCGCGTAGTACTCGACGAGTTTGCGTGCGACCCGACGCGCGACCGTACTCTTCCCGTCGCTATCCTTGTGCTGGAAGATGATGTCGATGACCGCGTCGATCTCCTGCGGACCTTCATCGGCGGCCCCCGCCGCGTACGTCATGCCGCCGGACCCGAATCCGCCCGTCGACTTGTAGATCGTTTTCGGGCCGCGCTCGGGGAAATCGGCCATGTAGTCGTGGTCGTAGTCGTGAAAGACCGACTCGCCGCTATTGTAGATGTAGTCCCAGCCCGTGAAGGCGCGGGCGATCTGCACGATGTCTTCTTGGGTGTAGTTCGGGTTGCCGGCGAAGTCTTTCACGCCCACCGTGAAGAGCTCTTGCAGCTCGCGGGCGTAGTTCTCGTTGGGAATGTCCTTGTGGTTGCGGACGGTATCGAGAAACTCCATCACCGCGGCATTGCGGTTCATCGCTTTGACGAAGTCCTTGAAGTTGCCGTTGCACATCGCGTGCAGGAGACGGATCTGCAACGCCATGACCTTGGTGTTCTGCACCTTGGCGTTGCTGGTGGCGAAGTGATGGTGCCAGTACAGGACGAGCTTCGCCTGCACGGCGAGGTTCGTCTTGATCATGTACTTCACCCACTTGTTGTGGGCGTCCTCGATGTACCTGCCGCCGGGCTTGAACTCCTTGCCTTTGAAGCCGAGCAGCATGTCCGCGGCCTCACCGCGCGTCATGCCGATGATTTTCGTCACGTCCTCGGGTTTGGCACCGAAACCCGTGCGGCGGAGCAGATGTCGCACCAACCCTTCGTCCTGGTTGGCTACGAAGACGGTGTTCTGGTCACCCATCTCTCGTCCTCCTACTGATCCGTGCCCGGCACCCACTCGGTATCGGGAGAACCCGCAGCGACCCAGAGCTCGACGACGTCGATCAAGCTCTGATCGAGCTTCGGACGGTTGAACGGCATTCGGGCGCCGAAGCCCGCCGGCGGCCCGTTCAGCTTCGCGACCAGCAGGCTGGTGTCGGGATCGCCGGTATTGGTATCGATCACCGTCACCCGTTTCCACCCTGCCGCGGCGGCATTGGCGTTGTTGGGCGTGACGTTAATGAGATTCGTGAGCGACGCGCCGACCTCGAGCAGCAGGTTGCCGGTGCGGCTCTGCGAGTCGTGGCAGCCGCTCACCGCGCAGCTCTGATTGAAGATTTGCGATTGGATGCGATCGAACGTGCCGGAGTAGAGCACCGTCGGATCGCAGCCGTCCGGCGCCGGGTCGCAGATCATCCGCATGCGGTCGGTGTCGGTGTACACGTGGCCGGCGATGACCGACGAGACCGTCCGCATCTTGAGCTTCTTCTTTCCCTTGTTGCAGCGTCCCGCGAACGGTCCGACGATGCGGACGTGGAAGTTCGTCGGCGCGCTGGTGCAGACGTCCGACGCGCCGGTGGGCGGATTGATGTCGTTCACCAAGCGGCTCTGCAGCGCCTGGAAATCGGTATCGAACTTCGGATCGCCGTTGTCGGCGGCGTGGTCGACGGTCATCGTCTGCACGCCGGCCAGGGTGCATTGCGTGCTGTTGAACGTGCTGTTCGCGCAAACGGTGAGGGGGAACACGCAGACGCCGTTCACGACGCCGTCGGCATCGCAGCGCGAATCGCCGTCGGTGCAGCGAATGTTCTTCGGCTTCAGCGCCGGGTCGTTGATGATCCCGTAGAACACCGCGAGACAATCGCTCGCCGGTCCGCCGCCGCCGCCGACGAAGATGGGGGTCGGCGCGACCGTCGGCGTCGGCGTGTCGGTCGCCGTCTGCGCCGCGACCGGATCGACGGCAGAGACGATGATCGTGACGAGTGCGACCAGCGCCAGCGCCGTCGCGCGTTGCGCAGTTCCGGAGCAGGAGACGACGAATGGCCGTCGATGGCCCCAAGGGTCCTTTCGAGTGGTCATGTGCGTCTCCTTCGGCTCGCGGCGAGCACGGCACGCCGGGGAGGGCGGAGCGTAGCCGGGCTCCGTGCCAAACGTCAACGAAAAAGTCACACCCGAGGCATTGCCGAGCCGCATATCCGATGCATCGCCGTGTTTGACGGAGACGGCGTCCTCTCCTACGAGGACACGATGCGCAAATGCGCCGCCGCGATCGCCGGGCTCGGGCTGACGGCGCAAGGCAAGGTGTACGATCGGACGCACGTCGGCTTCGCCGTCGAGGCGGTGCGGCTCGCGCTCGAGGACGCCGGCCTCGCGCGGACCGACCTCGACGGTCTGCTGCTGAACCCGGGCGTCGCGTGGGGCCAGGCGACGATGGGCGCCTTCATGCTGCAGCAGGCTCTCGGCCTGCGTAACCTGCGGCTCGCAGCGACGGTGAACCTCGGCGGCGCGACCGCCGCGGCGATGGTTCAGCAGGCGGCGCTCGCGATCGACGCCGGTCTCTGTACGACGGTCGCGTGCGTCTTCTCGGATCGCCCGCTGCAGCCGCCCGACCAGCGCCGCAGCCGCGCCGGCGAGCCGACCGGCTCCGCGGCCGCGTACGCCGCGGCACGCAGCCCCGCGACCGGGAACCTCGATGCCGCGTACGGCCAGTTCGGCACGAACGCGCTCTACGCGCTCGTCGCTCGCCGCTACATGCACGTCTACGGCACGACGCAGGACGATCTCGGCGCCGTCGCCGTGGCGCAGCGGCGCTGGGCTAACATGAATCCCGCGGCGCAGTTTCGCGACGTGCCGCTGACGCTCGCCGACTATCACGCGTCGCGCTGGGTCGTGGAGCCGTTCCACGTCCTCGACTGCTGCCTGGTCTCGAACGGCGGCGCCGCGGTGATCGTGACGTCCGCCGATCGCGCCCGCGGCTTGCGCAAGCCGCCCGTCTACATCTGGGGCATGGGGCAGGGACACCCCGGCGGCGACCCGGCCGAGAATCTCGCGTCCGGCGCGCCGCTCGCGATGCGCCCCGCCTTCGCGACGGCGGGGGTCGAGACCCGCGACGTGCAGCTCTGCGAGCTCTACGACTGCTACACGTTCACCGTCCTGGTGACGCTCGAGGACTACGGCTTCTGCCCGCGCGGCGAGGCGGGCGCGTTCGTCGCGGAGGGACACACGGCGCCCGCCGGCCGTCTCCCGGTCAACACCGGCGGCGGCCAGCTCTCGTCGTTCTACATGTGGGGCATGACCCCGCTCGTCGAGGCCGTCCTCCAAGCGCGCGGCGAGGCGGGTGAGCGGCAGGTACCGCGCCGCGACGTCGTCCTGGTGAGCGGCAACGGCGGACTCCTCTCCACCCACTCGACGCTCGTCCTGAGCCCGCTCGCGTCATGAGCACGCCGAGCGCGAGGCCGATTCCAGAGGTGTCACCGGCGCTGGCGCCGTACTTTGCCGCCGCGCGCGCCGGTCGCCTCGTCGTCCAGCGCTGCACCGGCTGCGGCGCGCTGCGCTTTCCGCCGCGCGAGCTCTGCAGCGTGTGTCTCGCGACCGAGGCGGCGTGGCAGGAGGTCTCCGGACGCGGCGAGATCTTCAGTTACTACGTCATGCACCAGATCTATCATCCCGGCTTCGCCGCCGAGGTGCCGTACGCAGTCGTCGTCGTGAAGCTCGAGGAGGGGCCGAAGCTCACCTCGAACGTGGTCGACTGCCCGCTCGACGAGATCGCGATCGGCATGCCGGTCGAGGTGGTATTCGAGGAGCTCTCGCCGGAGGTGACGCTGCCGAAGTTTCGCCGCCGCGCGCGCTGACGCCGCGCTGCCGCGGCGCGGTCAGCTGCCGCCGTACCGGTCGTCGGCGGAGTGGATGTAGTGGTCGAGAAGTCGCTGCTCGGCGGCGCGATACGCCAGGAGCCGCAGCAGCTCCTGCGCTTGCGTCACGAGCGGCACCGACGCGAGGAGCGCCGCGAGATCCGCGCCCGAAAGCTTCTCGATCGACTCCTCCATGCTCTGCACCACTTCCTCGGGGATCGCTGGCATCTCGACCTGCTTCAGCGCATCGAGCAGCGTCGAGAACCGCTCCTCGAAGCGATGCTTCGCCTCGTCCTTCTCCTCGCGGCTGCACTCGACCGACAGCTTGCGCGCCGCCTTGTCGAAGAGACGGTCGAACGCCTGCAGGATCATCTCTCGACCGGTCATGGCGCCCTCCCGTCTCAGAACTCGACGAGAAATCCCTCGCTCTCGTCGGTCGCGGTGTCGACGAGGGTCGCGCGCGCGCGCGTGTAGGTCCCCGTCGGAAAGTAGATGAAGCCCTCCGCCTGGTCACCCGGGCGCAGCGTCCGGGCGGCGAGCTGCCGACTGCGCAGCAGGTTCTCCATGCGCGCCGGATCGGGCGGCGGCGCGCCGTCGCCGGCCTCCGCGACCGACACGCGCGCGAGCGCGGCCGCCGCCTCGGGAATCGCGATCTGGTGGACGCTGTCGTCGGCCGTGTTGCGCAGCTCGATCGCCGCGGGATCGAGCTTGTAGGTGATGTTGCTGCCGTTTTGCACCGTGACTTTGACGGCGAGGATGTTGGCGCCCGCGAGGTTCTCGCCGAAGTCGAGCTTGGTCTCGAGGCCGATCTGCGGCTGGATCTTGAACTTGACGCCGCCGCCGGTCGTCCCGCCGGTCTCCTGCTCGTGCCACGCGACCATCTCGGCGCCGTGGTCGACGAGGCCCGTGAACGCGAGAAAGAAGCCGCGGCTGAACGTCACGTCCTGCTTCAGCAGCGACTCGTCCTTGGCGCCGAACACCTCGACGCCGGTGGCGTCGCATTTGATGTCGACGGTGGCGTGCTCCTCGCCGCCGCGCTCGCCCGGCTTCGACGCCTTGATCAGGCCCGGCGTCCCGCGCTGCGCGAGCTGAAAGCGGCCGACGGTGTACCCGAGGCTGCGCACGCTGGAGAACGCGTAGCGGTTCGCGTCGTCGCAGGAGAGATTCGGACGCCGCGCCACGTACTGCTGCTGCGCCGACGTGCACGCGGCCGCGATCACCGCGAGGGCGAGAAGAGCGAACCGCGCGAGCATCGTCGGTCGTTGTAAGGGCGCCTCCCACGGCAAGTCAAGGTGACGGGCGCGCCGGTACTGCTCGGCCGAGCAATAGCGGCGCGACGCCGCCCGGCGGCGCCAATTCTGTTGTTTGGCCGTACCGGCGGCGTTATGGTCGCGCGCGGTGAAAGGGCACTTGCGCGGAGCGACGTCGGCCGCGGGCGCGCGCGTCCGCCGTCACGCACACCTACCGGCGATACGCGCGCTGCCGTGGATCGTCACGACTCTCATTTTCATCGCGATCTTCAAGCGCGTGCCGTTCGCAAGCGTCTGGCATGCGCTCGAGGGCGCGCGGCTCGGTCCGTACCTCGCGATCATGGCGCCGTACTCGGTCGCGTATCTCGCCGTCGATACGTTTTGCTTGACGCAAGTCATCAACTGGTTCAATTGCCCGATCGGGTATCGCGACGTCCTGCCGATCCGCGCGACGACGTACCTCTTGACCCTCGTGAACTCGAACCTCGGACAAGGCGGGATCGCGCTCTACCTGCACCGCCGCGACGGCGTGCCGCTCGTCGAGGTCGCGAGCTCGGTCCTCTTTCTCATGTTCGTCGAGCTGTATCAGCTGACGTTCTTCTCGAGCATCGGTTACCTGCTCGCGCCGCGCACGATCGACCTACCGCTCGGCACGCTGTACGCGGTGCTCTACGGGTACCTCGCCGTGCACATCCTGTTCTTCCGCATCGCCGGCGAGCGGTTGAGCCGGCATCGGGCGGCGCGCATCCTGCGCAGCTTTCGACTGGCGCGGCCTCGGCACTACGTGCTCCTTCTCCTCTACAAGAGCCCGAACTTCATCATGGCGACCGTCGTCTACTATTTCGCGCTGCGCTGCTTTGGCATCACGCTGCCGTATCGCGAGCTGCTCGTGTTCCTGCCGATCATCTTCTTCTCCGCCGCGTTGCCGATCGGCGTCGCCCACCTCGGTGCGCCGCAGCTCTTGTGGATCTACTTCTTCGGCCACTACGCGCCCGAGGCCGAGCTCCTGGCGTTCAGCCTCGCGACGCATTTCATGTTCATGATCATGAACGCCGCCCTCGGCGTGCCGTTCCTGCCGCGCGCGACGCGCGAGCTGATCCGCGGCGCCGAGCGCGCGACCGCGTGAGCGCTGCGTAGCCGTCGATCAGATGCGGGTCGCGCTGCGGCGTGGCAACGCGAGCGTCTGGATACGGTCGAGCGCAGCCGCGAGGTTCAGCGCCGCGGCGGCGATGCCGGCGGCGTACGCGATCGTCGCGAGTGCGCCGCCGCCGAGCCAGAGGCCGCCGCTCGCCAGTAACGCGACGGCATAGTTCGCGACGCCAGCCGCAGCGCCGGGACGGCTCGGCACGAGGATGATCTCGCGGCCGCTGCCACGCCGCCAGCCGTCGGCGGTGTAGAGCGCGAACGCGACGGCGGCGCACCACGGCAGCGCCAGGGGAACGCGTCGTGTGTGCGCGAGCATCGCAAGACCCGGCAGCAGAAACACGATGTCGGCGCCGTGGTCGAGGATGCGTCGCGCCTCCGACGCCCAGCCGCTCGCGCGCGCCAGCCGCCCGTCGACGAAATCCGTCGCCACCGCGGTGAGGCAGATGAGGAGCGCGAGAGCGCCGCTCGCATCCGCGCCCGCGACGCTCCACGCGAACAGGGGCGCGAGCATCACGCGCAGCACCGTGCACGCGTTGGCGATCGCGATCATTCGCGCTTCGCGCCCTCGAGGACGGCGATCGGCTCGCGTGCGCCGCGCCGCCGGCGCAGGAGCACGTAGAGCGCGCCGGCGCCGCCGTCCGCCGGCCGCGCCGAGCTGAACGCGAGCACGACGCGTCCGACCCGGCCGCGCGCGAGCCAGCTCTTCAACCGCTCCTTCAGCACTGGGACGTTGTCCTTCGAGTTCCGTCCGCGTCCGTGGACGAGGAGCACGGCACGGTGACCGGCGGCGAACGCGTCGATGATGACGCGCTCGACGGCGACGCGTGCCGCCGCGGCGCTCATGCCGTGTAGATCGAGATACGCCTGGTACGCGAACTCGCCGCGGCGGAGCCGCCGCAGGATGCGCACATCGAGACCGACGACGGCACCCTCGACGTACTCGACGGAGTCGCTGACGTCGAACTCGCCCGTCCCTGCGACGAGATCGGAGAGGGCGGCGAGCGCCTCCGCCTCGTCGCTGCCGGCGGCGCGAGGCGCGCCCAGCGCGGGAGGCGGCGCGTCGACACGCCTCTCGACGTCGAGCCGACGGACGTCGACCATCGCGCGCGCAAACGACGCCGACTCGTCCTCGTGATCGACGTCGCCGGCTGGCGAGACGGGCAGGCGCACCGGCGCGTCCTTTGGAGCCCGCCCGCCCGTTGCCGCGGGCGCTCGCGCGCGACGAACGTGATCGGTCTCCGCGCGCGGCGACGTGCGAGACGGCCGTGACGGCGCTACGCCCACGGACGGCAACGGTCGCGACGAGAGCTTCGCGCCGAGACCACGAAAGGGCGCATGGAACGGCGCCGATTTCGGTTCGCGATCTTCGGGCTCGTCGTTGCGGCGTCGCGCCATCGGCGTCGCTCCGTGCGGACAGCCTCGACAATACGGGAGTCGCGACGGGGGGTGCAACTACGGCGGCGGCGGAACGAGATCCCGACCCGGCGACGGCACGCGCCGGGTCGGGTGTTCGGGGCGCGAGTTACTGGTGCGATTGGTGCGGCTCGACGACCATGGCCGCGTCCGCGAGACGATCGCTCTCGCCGCCCATGCGGTCGCCGCTTCCCGTTCCCTCGCGACGCGGGGCGCCGCGCCGTGCGAGCGCCTCGATCGCGCGCCGCGCGAGCTTGCTCGGCTTCGCGTGGCCGTTCTCCCAGCGGTTGACCGTCGAGAAGGTCACCGCCACCGCGTGTGCGAACTCTTCCTGCGTCATCCCGAGACGGAGTCGCAGCTCGCGGATGCTTCGATTCACGTTTTCGTCGCTCATGGCTCCGATCCTCCTATAGTGGCGCGTAGCGCCGCAGCTATAGGGGCGTTGAGCAAAGGGCGGACCATCGGGCGCTCGCCCAAAAGTCGAGGAAAGCACTCGCCAGCGGCGACGCCCGCGCGGGCGCGCGCCGTGGGTGGCACAGCGCGCGTGCCGCCCGCGCCCGCGCTCGGGCGCAAATTTCCCCCGTCGGACCCGCATGGTATGCAGACGGGATGACGACGCCGCACGAGCTTTTGGAAGTGCTGAAGCAGGTGAAGTATCCCGGCTTCTCGCGCGACATCGTCTCCTTCGGCATCGTCCGCGACATCCAGATCGGCTCGCACGGCGTGACCGTCGACCTGGCGATGCCGACGGCGTCCGACGACGCCGTTACGCAGATTCGCCGCGACGTCGAAGCCGCGATCGCGGGCGCGACCGACCTGCCCGTCGAGGTGTCGATCGAGCGCGCGCCGCCGCGTCCGGCGCCGGGTCCGCGGACGGCGCGTACGGGCATTCCGGGCGTGCGTTCGGTCGTCGCGATCGCGTCCGGCAAGGGCGGCGTCGGCAAGTCGACGGTCGCGGTGAACGTCGCATGCGCCCTCGCGCAGCGCCACGCCGTCGGCCTCCTCGACGCCGACGTCTACGGGCCGAGCGTGCCGATGATGCTCGGCCTCGACGAGGAGCGTCCGCAAGTGCGCCCCGACCGCCGCATCGTACCGATCGAGAAGTTCGGCCTGCGCGCCATCTCGATGGGCATGTTCGTCGGGGAGCGGACGCCGGTCATCTGGCGCGGGCCGATGGTGACGAAGCTCATCACCGAGTTCTTCCGCAACGTCGAATGGGGCGAACTCGAGTACCTCATTCTCGACCTCCCGCCCGGCACCGGCGACGCGCAGCTCACGGTCGCGCAGCAAGTGCCGCTCGCCGGCGGCGTCATCGTCACCACACCGCAAGACGTCGCGCTCCTCGACGTGAAGCGCGGCATCACGATGTTTCAGCAGGTGAACGCGACTGTCCTCGGCGTCGTCGAGAACATGAGCTTCCACATCTGCTCCGGCTGCGGCGCGCGCGCCGAGATCTTCGGCCACGGCGGCGGCGAGCAGATGGCGCGGCAGTTCGGCGTGCCCTTCCTCGGCGCCATCCCGCTCGTCCGCGACATCCGCGCCGCCGGTGACCGCGGCGTGCCGATCGTCGTCGCCGACCCGCAGCACCCGCAGAGCCGCGCGTTCATCGAGATTGCCGGCGCCGTCGAGACGCAGCTCGAAGAGCGCGCGGCCGGCATGCCGAGCGGCGGGTAGCCGCGGCAGCGACGCGCTCGGCGCCAAGACGAAGCCGATTGACAATGCGCTTCGCGCCGCGCCCCGGATGTACTGGCGCGATGGCGGTCACAGCACGGCACCACGGCCGGTAAAACACGTTGACGTGGTCACATCCATGTTGCTAACGTGACCACATGAGGGCTCGCGAGCGCGTCGTCGGCGTCCGAGAGCTGCGGGCGCGTCTGAGCGCATATCTTCGCGGCGTCCGGCGCGGCGAGACGGTGACGATCGGCGATCGTCGTCGGCAGCCGATCGCCCGCTTGGTGCCCTTCGAGATGTCGTCGGACGCCGACGTTCTCGAGCGGCTCGCCGCACGTGGCGCCGTCGAGCTCGGGGCCGGGAAGCCCCGGCTGCGAGCGCCGGTGAAGCTACTGGGCCGCGCACGCCAGACTTCCGAGCTCGTGATCGAAGACAGGCGGTGATCCTCTACCTCGACACCAGCGCGCTGGTGAAGCTCTACGTCGACGAGCCCGGACGGGAGAGGGTCGAAGCGGCGGTGCGCAACGCCGAGCGCATAGCCACGGTTCGCGTGACCTACGCGGAGGCGCGTGCCGCCTTCGCCCGGCAACGCCGTGAACGGGCGATCACTGCACGCGATCTACGGACGCTCGTACGAGCGCTCGACGAGGATTGGGCATCGCTTGCCGTCGTCGAAGTGACCGAAGCATCGGTCCGAGCCGCCGGCGATCTGGCGGAGCGACACGCCCTTCGAGCGTACGATGCCCTGCAACTCGCCGCGGCGGTTCAGCTGCACGCTGAGGGCGCCACCGTCGCGTTCTGCTCCTTCGACGTCCGATTGTCACGCGCGGCGCGCCGGCAGCGCCTCACGCTCGCGTGAGGCGGATGACGGAGTTCAGCGCTCGCGCGACGGCGCGATCGCGTCCGAACCGGTGCGGTTCGCCGGTATTCGCCACGATGCTGATCCTGGCGTCGACGCTACGCCTGGCCGAAATCGCAGACGCGAGTTGCGAAATCTTCCCGTACAGCGCACCGGAGACTCGCGGCGACGACGGCCCATACTACTGGTACGAACCCGCCGAGATGCGAGGCGGTGCGGAGTGCTCGCTCGACGAGCCCGGCGGGTCGGAATTCATCTTCCGATTCGTTCCCGACGAACCGCTCAGATTTGAAACGAATCGGTGGAACGAAATCGCGCACGTCGAGGTCATGACGAGAGACCACCGGCCGGTCCAACGGCTCGAGAGCGACCGTCGCATCTTCGACGCGCCACCCGCACCAATACCGTATCTCCGGGTCGACGACGTCAATTTCGACGGCTATCCGGATGTCGGCGTGTTCCTCAGATTCGAGATCCCGGGAAACGCGCTCTACGCATATTGGCTGTTCGACCCGGCGAAGCAGCGATTCGTGAGCCTCGTCGGCCCGGCGTTATCGAATCCGAGGATCGACGCCGGCGCCAAAGCCGTGATCGCCGAGTCGAACGACGGCGGAGCGGGGAAGCGCGTTCGTCGCCGCCTACCAGGCGAAAAGCGACGTGAAACTCGTCGACCAGCAGTGGCGGCGCGACCTGCAAACTCGACTGCCTGCGATCGGCGCCGCCGCACGCAAGCGGTGCCGCGCCGCAACGTCGCCAGTCCGCCGTTGACGATTGCACGCCGCCGACCGGTCTACCTCTCGGGGGCGCGTGCCCGGCGCAAGGTCGGCGACTCCGCGGCATCGGCGCGCAGCACCGCAATCGCTTTCATGACCAGTGCCAGCACGCGCCGCTGCTCGTCTCGATCACCAGCCGCTCTGTCGGGAATCGCGATCGGCGCGCCGAAGCGGACACGGACCGGGCGCGACACCGGCAGCCACGCATCGCGCGGGAACGCTTCGAACGCGCCATGGATGCCGACGGGCACGATCGGGACGCGCGCGCGCGCCGCGATCGCGACGATGCCGGGCTCGCCGGGCGCCATCTGGCCGTCGCGCGTGATGCGGCCTTCGGGGAACGCGCCGACGATCTCGCCACGACGGAGCGTCGCGAGGAGCTGCCGCACCGC
Source organism: Deltaproteobacteria bacterium (assembly GCA_005879405.1). Classification (GTDB taxonomy): domain Bacteria; phylum Desulfobacterota; class Binatia; order UTPRO1; family UTPRO1; genus DP-19. The sequence continues at coordinate 2,138 of VBKW01000208.1, read as the reverse complement.
GGAGAGCTCGATCGCGCCGTCGCGGATCGGGATCACGCCGAGGTTGCGATACGCCCAGGTCAGCGCGCGCTGATCGAAGAACTCGCGCGTCAACACGAAGCGCACCGGACGCGCGACGAAGCGGGCGACGAACACCCAATCGAGCATCGACTCGTGGTTCGCGGCGAGAATGAAAGGCCCAGCGGGCAGCGCGTCGTGACCGCTCGCGCGCAGATCGAAGTACACGTCGGCGACGGGTCCGAGGCACGCCTTCATCGCGCGATAGAGCGCGTCCGCCATGGAGGACGTCCTACCATGGATGGTACAACGGTCGCATGGAGACGATCCCGATCGGCGATCTCTTCGACCGCGTCGCGCGCGGCGCGGCCCATCGCGAGGCGCTCGTCTTCCCGCACGCGGGTGTGCGCTGGACGTACGGCGACGTGCTCGCCCGCGTCCAGCAGCTCGCGAAGGCGCTCATCGGGCTCGGGATCGAGCGCGGCGACCACGTCGCGCTCTGGGCGACGAACCGGCCGCAGTGGGTGCTCGTCCAGCTCGCGACCGCGAAGGTCGGCGCCGTGCTGGTCGCGATCGATCCCCTGTGCCGCGCCGACGATCTCGCGTTCGTCCTCGAGCACTCGGATGCGACCACGCTCTTCTTGAGCGAGCGTGCCGGCGACGTCGATCAGCTGGCGCTCCTCGGCGGCTGTTGCCCCGAGCTCCCCGGCGCCCGTCCGGGGCACATCGCGAGCCGGCGCTTCGCGCAGCTGAAGCGGGTAGCGCTCCTCGACGATCGTCGGGCGCCCGGCGTCTTCGCGTGGTCGGACGCGCTCGCGGCGACGGCCGGCATCACCGACCACATGCTGCGCCGCCGTCAGGAGAGCGTCGACGCCGACGACACGGTGCTTCTCCAGTACACGGCCGGCACGTCGGCACGGCCGAGAGGCGTCGAGTTGACGCACCGCAATCTTCTGCACGACGCCTACTACGCCGGCGAGTGCATGCGGCTCGGCGCGCGCGACCGCGTGTGCGTGCCGCTACCGCTGCACCTGCCGCTCGGCTCCGTGCTCGGGACGCTCGCCGCGCTGCAGCGCGGCGCGACGCTGGTCGTCCCCGCAGAGCGTTTCGACCCGGAGGCGACGCTCGCCGCGGTCGCGGCCGAGCGCTGCACGGCGCTGCACGGCGTGCCGCGGATGTTCCGCGCCCTGCTCGCGCAACGACGGTTTCCCGAGTTCGACCTCTCCGCGCTGCGCACCGGCATCGTCGCTGGCGGCGCCTGCCCGCCCGACGTGATGCGCGCGATCGTCGGCCGCATGCACGCGCGCGAGATCACCGTCGCGTACGGGCAGACCGAGGCGACCGCCGTCGTCACCCAGACGCGCACCGAGGATCCGCTCGAGCTGCGCGCCACGACGGTCGGGCGGGCGCTGCCCCACGTCGAGGTGCGCATCGTCGACCCGGAGAGCGGTCGCGACGTCGCGCGCGGCGCGCAGGGCGAGCTCTGGTGCCGCGGGTACCCGGTGATGCGCGGGTACTACAAGCTGCCAGAGGCGACAGCCGCCAAGATCGACGGCGACGGCTGGCTGCACACCGGCGATCTCGCGCGCCTGGACGAGCACGGCTATTGCCGTCTCGGCGGCCGGGTGGAGGACGTCGTGCGACGCGGCGGCGAGGCGATCTACCCGCGCGAGATCGAGGACCTACTCGCAGCGCATCCCAAGATTCACGACGCGCGGGTCTTCGGCGTCGGCGACGCCGAAATTTTCGGGATGTCGAGTACCGCGACGGGCGAGGACGTCGCGGCGTGGGTGCGGTTGCGGGAAGGGGAGAGCGCGACCGTCGAGGAGATTCGTGAGTTTTGTCGGGCGCGGATCGCGGCGTTCAAGGTGCCGCGGTGGGTGCGATTCGTCGAGGACTATCCGAGGACTGCGAGCGGCGAGGTGCAACGATTCGCGATGCGCGAGCGCATGGCCGAGGAGCTGAAGCGCCGGCGCGCGCGCTGAGCGGGTATCGCGGCGGGATTCAATCGATGTGCGCGCCGCGGAAGTTGCCGATCAAGCGCACGCGGCCGCTATTCACGAGGTGCTGCACCACGCTCACGAGCTCCGCCTCGGAGTCGGTTACCTCGGCGACGGCTTCGATCAGGTCGAGCAGCGTCA
>VBKW01000206.1 GCA_005879405.1 Deltaproteobacteria bacterium | reverse complement strand
ACGCGGCGATCGGCGAGCCGCGGGTCGCGGAAGTTGACGCCGAGGTACTGGAACGTCGTTCCCGGCGAGACCACCAGCTCCAGGCCGTCGCGGCGCGCCAGCCACCGCAGGAGGTCGGGCTCGAGCGCATTTTGCACCACGTGGACGGTTCCGCTGGCGAGCTCGAGCGCGCGTACCGTCCCGTCCGGAATGACGCGAAAGCGGACCCGCGCGATCGACGGCGCCCCGTCCATCGCCGTCTCCGACGCCGCCAGCTCGACGCCGCCGTCGGGGAGCGTCGCCGCGACGCGAAACGGGCCCGCGCCGACGACTCCGTCGGGGGGCAGCGGCCCGCGGTCGGCGAGCGCCGCCGGCAGGATGCCGAGGTTGGTCGTTTCGAGGAAGGATGCCGTCGTCGCACGCACGCGGATGACGACCGTGCGGGGATCGACGGCGACGACGTCGGTGATGGGCGCAAATGCCTCGCGCTTGGGCGAGCGGAGCGCCGGGTCGAGGACCGAGCGATAGGTCGCGACCACGTCGGCCGCGGTTACCGGGGCGCCGTCGCTGAAGGTCGCGTCCGGGCGCAGCGTGAAGCGGTACTCGAGCGGCGACGGCTGCTGCCACGCGTCGGCCAGGTCCGGGACCGGCTCCGCACGCTCGTTCATGCGGGTGAGCCCGCGGGTCACGAGGTCGGCGACCAGGGACGAGTTGGCGTCGGTCGTGTAGCGCGGGTCGAGGACCGCCGGCGCGCTCTCGAGCGCGACCACGACGGTCCCCGGCGCCGGCGGCGGCATCCCGCCGCGGCATGCCACCGCGCACAGCATCAGCGCCAAAGCCGGTTTCACAATTGACACGTTTTCCACGACTGCATTACCATGCGCGTCGCTGGGAGGAGGGGAGGAGGAAGATGCTGCGCATGCGTGTCCCCCATCGAGCCATCATCGCCACGCTGATCGCCGCGAGCCTCGGGCTCTCGCACGCTGCGCGGGCGCATGCCAGTGCCGCCGATTTTCCGCAGCCGCCGTCGCTGCGCGTCGCGGTGAACTTCTGGAAGAACATCTTCGGGAAATACTCGGAGCATCAGATCCTGATCGTCGACGCGGAGCACCTCGGTCGCGTCTACGCCGTGCTCGACTACCGTGATCTCGTCGCGCGCGGCGAGAGCGCCGTCACCGTCGAGCAGGTCGAGCGCGCTGGCATGGCGGACGAGAAGGAGCACATCCACGATCTCCTGATCGGCCTCGACGCGCGACAGGGCAACGACGCCGGTCTCACCGACGAGGAGCGGCGGATCTGGAACCTGTTCGCGAAGAGCCCGAGCCCCGGGAAGTTCGCCGCCGCCGCCGATCCGAGCCGGATTCGCGCGCAACGGGGGCTGCGCGAGCGCTTCGCCGAGGGTATCCGCGTGTCTCGCCGGTATCTCCCGGAGATGGAGGAGATCTTTCGCTCGGAGGGGCTACCGGTCGAGCTCACGCGCCTGCCGCTCGTCGAGTCGTGCTTCAACATCGAGGCGTACTCGAAGGTCGGCGCCGCCGGAATCTGGCAGTTCATGCGCTCGACCGGCCGCGACTACATGCACATCGGCGGCGTCCTCGACGAGCGCCGCGATCCGCTGCGAGCGACGCGCGCCGCCGCGGAGCACCTGCAGGCGAATTTCGCGGCGCTCGGCAGCTGGCCGCTGGCGATCACCGCCTACAATCACGGCCGAGCCGGGATGATGCGCGCGGTGAGCGACACCGGGACGACCGACATCGGGACGATCGTGCGCCAATACCACGGATCGCTCTTCGGCTTCGCCTCGCGGAATTTCTACGCCGAGTTTCTCGCCGCCGTCGCCGTCGAGGGTGCGGCCGAGCAGTACTTCGGGCCGCTCGATTTCGACACCCCGTTCCGTGGCGACGAGGTCCCGTTGCAGCAGGCGCTCGCCGGCAAAGTCGCCGCGAGCTGCGCCGCGACGAGCGCCGCGGAGCTCGCGGTCTTGAATCCCGCCGTCGACAGCGCCGTCTTCCGCGGCCGCGGCAACATCCCGCGCGGATACCTCCTGCGCGTGCCGCCGGGATCGGCGGGTCAGTTCGCGCAACGGTTGGCGCAGATCGCCGCCGACGCGCGCGTCGTGCCGGAGGCTCACATCCGTGCGACGCGGGTCGCGAAGCGCAGCACCGGCACGAAGAAAACCGTGACGCGTACCGCGTCCGCGAAGCGCCTGAAACCGACGGCGAAACGCAGCGGCGCATCGGGCTCGAAAACCCGTCGACCGTCCCGCCGCCACGCCACTTCCCGCGTCGCGGAGTCCGTGCCGCTGCGGAACGGTCAAATCGCGGTGGCGTCCCCGCCCGACGCGTAAGCGCTGGCGACGCGCGCGGAGAGTTGCACGGTCCTGTCCTCGCACGACATTTGTCAATTGTCGGTCACATAACGATCTGATCCATTGAGGAGGAACAGAGAGAGAACGGGGGGACGCGAGAGCCGTGCATCTCGGCGCGCTTGAGAATGAGGAGCGTGACCGGCCGGGGAGCCCAGTTGCTGGTCACCGCTGAGGAACGGGAGGCGCTGGAACGCCGGGCACGCCGCCCGAAGACCGCGCAGGCACTCGCCCAGCGCGCGCGGATCGTGCTGGCGTGTAGTACCGGTGTGTCGAATACCGATCTGCGGTGCGTGTTTTCGCTGCCCGGCATCGCCGGCCGCATCAACGCGCCAGCTGGTGGATGCGCATTGCCTCCCCTGCGTTGGGGCGCGGAAGCGCAAGAAGTCTAGCGTGCCGGCATGAAGTGGAAGACGGTCCCCTCGGGATCTTCAAAGCCCAGGTTCGGGCCGAACAGCCTCAAGGGGACTCCGGCCGCACGAAGCGCGGCCTCAGCGCCGGATGGGTCTGGCACGCGCAGCGCCACGTGGTGCGGCTGGCGCAGCGGCTCATCGCCTTCGGCCTGAAACAGGGCCAACTGCGCGCCGTCGGCGCCGATCCCGACGAACGCCATGGTGCGCGTCTGGTGCTCGATGGGGAGCCCCAGGACGTCGCGGAACCAGGCGACCGCACGCGGCAGATCGCGATAGCGAATGCCGACGTGATCAATGCCTCGGGTGTCAAAGAGTGCCATCTCTGTCTCCATTCGTGAACGCGCGGTCTGCTTCGTACGGGATCGCGATACCGGCAGCGTCGAGTTCGGCCGTGACGGATCGATCCATGATGGCGAAGATGGCGAAATCGTGTTGCTTCACGCAGAGCGAGACGAACGTCGAGTGTACCGGAGATGCGCGAGACGATCGGCATGCCCAACAGCTCCGCGTAGAACGCTTCGGAGAGTCGAAGATCTCGAACTTTCACAACGGTGTGACGGAGGGCCTGACCAGCATCATCCACAATTGCCTCCCTGTGAGCGAGTGTGTCGGCGCGAACGGATACGAGTCGGTCCGCAGCTCAGCGCGCGGCCGCCTGGACCAGCAGCGCCCATCGGAGCTCGCCGAGCAACTCCAGATCACCAAGCAGTCCGTCAACGACCTGCTCGGCCACCTCGAACACCACGGCTACCTCACCCGCGCGCCCGATCCCAACGACGGCCGCGCCCGCATCGTTCGACTCACCCCAAAAGGACGTCGACTTCAAAAGACCGTCCACGTTCGAGCCCAAGCAGCAGAACAGCACATCGCCGACAAACTCGGAGCCCGCCGCTTCACACAACTGCAGCGAGCGCTCAAAGAACTCACCCTCGTCGTCGCTCACACCGACATGCCGTCTCCCCGCGCCTGAATCGATGCAACAAAATCTTTCGCGGAAGTGGACAGGTGGCCGACAAGAGGAAGTGGTCAACGGCATATCGCGGCAAGGTGCCCCATCGTGGGGCAGTTCAGGGTGAAAGCTGGAGCATCCATATCAAGAGCCGCGAAGCGCGGAGTCTTGGTGCACGGCGCGGCGTATCGTTGCTTCGGAAACCCAAGCCGTCGGGCCGTCTCGCGGTAGCTGAGGCCATCAGCAAGGAGCTGCCGAAAGCGAGTGCAATCGGTCAGGACGGGCCGCCGTCCGAGCCGCTTGCCTTGCGCGCGTGCCCGCCGCAGTCCTGCGTGCGTTCCGTGTTTAGTGAATGGCCCGGCGAATAGGGGAGCGTCCGATAACCCATCATTTGTCAACCACGCGGGTAATGTTTCCGACTTCCTACCGACTTCCTGCCGACTCGGTCATCGCGCCGACGCGCTCGCCGGCATGAGACCGGGCCGGATCGCTTTCGTCGCGTTCCGCTAAGGACGGTAGATGCAGCAGGTTCCGCCTGTCGTGCTCGGGATGGCGGTCATGACCTGCGCGCGCTGTTCATCAGCAACGTGGTGTGGCTGGCGGTGATCGACGGTCTCTAACGGCGGGCTGCCCTTGCACATCAACGTACACTAGAGTACAAACGGACATGGCAACCACGTTGTCCATCAGCGAGGCTCGAGCAGCGCTCCCCGACCTTGTGGATCGGGTCACGAATGGCGAGGAGATCACTCTTACCCGCCACGGCCGGCCGGTCGCGATCGTCGTCCGGCCCGATGCACTTCGCGTACGCAGGGGTGAACGTGCGCTGACCTCAGCTGCCGAACTCCGTGAGCGCGTCCGGGCAGCGCGCCGTGTACCGCGACCTGTTCCCAAGGGCGTTTCCCGAAAGCGCGTCGATAGGCTCGTTGCCGACGTTCGAGCCGGTCGGGCGCGAGGCTGATGGACGCGTTCGACGCAGACGTCCTCATCTACGCCGCATTTCGCGTCCATCCACTCGGGACCAGAGTAGCCGCGCTCTTCCCGCCGTCTCCGGTCGACGAGGGCGCGCCTTCCGTCGGCATCGGATCCGTTCTTCTGATCCCGGAGCTGCTGACCAAGCCGCTGCGCGACGAGGCGGAGGAAGAGATCGCGGCGTTATCTTGGTGGCTCGCGCGTCTCGATCTGCGGCCGGTTGATCGCAGACGCCGTGCACCTGGCGACCGCCGTCCAGGCGGGTGCAGATCGGTTCATCACCAACAACCGAAAGGACTTCGTGAAGGGCATCGACGAGGTCGAGGTCGTCTATCCCGACGACCTCACGTAGACGTCGCTTCTACCCACGCAGAAAGGCAGGGCGGTTCATCCGCCCCGTGTTTAGTGAATGGCCGGCGAATCTTCCACGCCATCATCCGCAAGAACTACGGCTGCACGCACTTCATCGTCGGCCGCGACCACGCCGGGGTCGGCTCGTATTACGGCACCTACGGCGCGCACTACATCTTCGACAACTTCACCGCCGAGGACATGGCGATCACGCCGCTCTTCTTCGACCACACGTTCTTCTGCAAGGTGTGCGTCAGCATGGCGTCGGCGAAGACGTGTCCGCACCCGCCGACCGAGCACGTCACACTCTCCGGCACGAAGGTCCGCGAGAAGCTCGCCGCCGGCGAGCGCCCGCCGATCGAGTTCAGCCGCCCGGAGGTCGCCGACGTGCTGATCGCTGCGATGCGGCAGTAACGTCACGTTCGTTCCCGCACTTCACCGTCGTTGCCGGCTCGATGACCGGCGACGGCGGGATGGCGCCTCCCGTGGAGGCGTGACACCGCCGCAGCGCGCCACCGCGGTGACGATCGTTCGTCTCCCATCGGTCTGGAATTGACGACACGGCGACCCGCCGCGACAACGATCACGGGCCGCGACCGTGGCCGCATCGGCCCGTAACGCGGCTCGGAAGGAGCGTTCGTCATGACCGGAACGAAATGGCTGAGCGCGCCCGTCGTCGGTGCGATGGCGTGCATCCTCGGTAGCGCGGTGCCCGAGCCGGCGCGCGCGCAAGTCGGGAGCGATTGCAACCAGCTCTCCGGGATTCCGCAGGCGCTCTGCGTCACCTACTGCGACGTGGACCACTGCAACACCAGCCCGAACGCGTCATGCGAGACGCTGCGGACGCAATATCAGCAGCAGACCGGGCGGCGGATCTTCCCCTGCGACTGCCCGACCAGCATCGCGTTCGAGGGCACGCCGGGCTCGCTCGGGGTGCTCGACACCGGTTGGACGGGACAGGCGCACGACGCGACCGTCGTCGATCACGGCAAGCTCAGCGTCGCGGTCACCGGCTGCGCCAATCCCGTTCCGGCGTGCGGCGTCTGCAACCTCGCCGGCCCGGTCGCGAACATGAATGCCGACGCCGGCGACATCAACAACCGCCGTTGCACCGGCAATACGCGCACGAAATGTACGTCGAACGCCGATTGCGCCGGGAGCGGCGGGACGTGTGAGTACTACTTCGGCTCGCTGCTGCCGCTCTCCGCGGGCGGCGTGTCGACGTGCGTCAGCAATCAAGTGACCGGCGCCATCACGGGCACGGCCGACGTCGACAGCGGCGCGAGCACGACCGCGGTGCACCTCGTCTCGCGCGTGTTCAGCGGCGCGACGGTCGCGTCGCCGTGTCCCAAGTGCGTCGGCGACGCGACGGCGAACGACGGCGCGCGCGCCGGGATCTGCGACTCCGGCCAGAACAGCGGCCAGTCGTGCGACGTGAACGGGTCGTCGCCGAACGTGTTCTTCGGCGCGACGAGCCTCGATTGCCCGCCGGTAGCCGGCGCGCAGATCGCCTCGCTGCCGGTCGATCTCAGCAACTCGACGGGCACCGTCACACGGACGCTGTCCACAGCGAGCCCGCTCTGTCACGCGCCGGGATTCACCACGCTCGCGTGCTTCTGCGATACCTGCAACGACGCCGCCGCGGAGCCCTGCGCAACGAACGCCGACTGCCCCGACCCCCCAGGGCCGACCGGACCGATCTGCGGCGGCAAACGCTGCATCGCCGGCACGAACGCCGGCACGCCCTGCGCCGCCACGAGCGAGTGTCCCAGCGGCGCGTGCACGTTTCCGGGGACCGCGACGGCGCCGAACCAATGCAGCGACGCGACGTGCAGCCCGACGACCGGGAACGAGGGCGAGTGCAGCGGCGGACCGTTCGAGCAGTTCTGCGGACCCGACGCGACGTTCGCCGGCTGCTCGACGAATGCCGACTGCGCCTCGTTCACGACGTGCAGCGGCGGCACCAATGCCGGTCGGCCGTGCAGCACGGCGGCGCAGTGCCCCGGCGGCACATGCGCATCGCAGCAGACGTGCTCGATCGGTAAGTTCCGCAAGTGCTTCACCGACAACGGCGTCGTCGGCAACGCGATCCACGCCACCGGCGCCGCCGATCCGCCGGTCAACGGCGACTCGAATCCGACGCTCGCCGCGCTGTTCTGCATCGGCCCGACGGCGTCGAGCGCGGTCAACTCGGTGGCCGGGTTGCCGGGACCGGGTCGGCTGGAGCTGCCGGGGCACGCACGCGAGCTGCGGTGACGAGGTCGAAAGAGTCGGCGCCGAAGTAGCCAGCTCGCGACCGCGGCACCGCGGGCTCGGTCCGAGGTGATCGCTGCGCTAAGCTGGCGCCGTGGGCCCGCATGTCCAGTACGTCACGACGGCCGACGGCGTCCGCATCGCGTTCACCGCGACCGGCACCGGACCGGCGCTCGTCTACATGCCGTGTTTGGTGAATGGCCGGACCTGATTGCGGCGGATGGACGACTAGCGGCGGCCGCCGCGGTCCTTGAGCGATCCGCTGGGCGGTAATAGGCTTCTGGCGTGGGCTATCATCCCGTCTTCCTCGACCTGCGCGGGCGGTCGTGCGTCGTCGTCGGCGGCGGTGCCGTTGCGCAACAAAAGGTCCAGAGCTTGCTCGACGCCGGCGCGCGCGTCACCGTCGTCAGCCCATCCCTGGTCGACGCGCTCGAGCGCCTCGCCGCGACCCACGAGATCGTGCACCACGCCCGTGCCTATCGACGTGGGGATCTGGACGCCGCGGCTTTGGCGTACGTCGCCGTCGACGACGAAACGATACAGGCCGCGGTCGCGGCCGACGCGGCGGCGAGCGGCGTGCCGGTGAACGTCGTCGACGTGCCCCGGCTCTGCACGTTCATCTCGCCCGCCGTCGTGCGTCGCGATCCGGTGATGGTCGCGATCTCCACCGGCGGCGCGAGTCCGGCGCTCGCGCGGCGGCTGCGGGAAGAGCTGGAGGAACGGGTCGGCCACGAGTATGGCGTCGCGGCGATGATCCTCGCTCGCTTGCGCCCCGTCGTGCAACGCGCCGAAGCCGATCCCGAGGCGCGGGCGCGCACGTTTGCGCGCCTCGTCGAGGGGCCGATGCTCGACGCGCTGCGGAAGCGCGACACGGCCAGCGTCGATGCGATCCTTCGCGATGCTGCCGGCGAGGGCGCCACCTTGCAGGCGCTCGGGGTCGAGCTGCGATGACGAGCGAGCTCGTCCTCCTGAAAGCGGCGCTCGTCGCGTACCTGCTCGCCGCCGGCGCGTTCGGCCTCTTTCTGCTCGTGCTGCATCCGATCTCGCGCGCGCTCGGGCTGTCGCTCCTGCTCGCGGCGTTTCTCGCGCACGGCGGCGCGATCGCGGCGCGCTCGATCACCGCCGGCCACGTCGCGGTGGTCACCGACTACGAGGCACTCTCCTTCTTCGCGTGGCTGGTGGTCGGCGTGTACGTCGCCGTCGAGCTGCGCTATCGATTGGCGGCGGTCGGCGCGGTCGTCGCGGCGTTCGCGTTCGTCGTCACCCTCGGCGCGGCCGTGTTCTACAGCGGCGTGCAAGAGCTGCCGCCGAATCTGCGCAGCGCGTGGCTCTTCGTCCACGTGACGCTCGCATTTCTCGGGAACGCGGTGCTCGCGCTCGCGTTTTGCGTCAGCCTCGTCTACCTCTTTCACGAGCGGCAGCTGAAAGAGAAGCGCGTCGGCGAGCGTATGCGACGGCTGCCGTCACTCGAGACCCTCGACCAGCTGAACTACCGCGCGCTCTCCTGGGGCTTCCCGCTCCTCACGCTCGGCATCATCACCGGCGCCGTCTGGGGCAAGTACTCGTGGGGCAGCTTCTGGTCGTGGGAGCCGCGCGAGGTGTTCTCGCTGATCGTGTGGATGCTCTACGCCGGGCTGCTGCAAGCGCGGCTCGTCGCCGGGTGGCGCGGTCGGCGGCTCGCGACGGTCACGATCATCGGCTTCGCGGTGGTGTTGGTCTCGTTCGTCTTCGGCAACGTCTTCTTCCCCGGTAAGCACGGCGGCAGCTTCGACTGACATGGCACGCGACATCCTCATCGTCGGCTTGAGCCACCGCACCGCGCCGAGCGCGGTGCGGGAGCGTCTCGCGTTCCCGCAAGTCGACTTGCAGCCGGCGCTCGCGCGTCTCGCCGGTCTCGACGGCGTGCACGAGGCGGCGATCGTCTCGACGTGCAACCGCGTCGAGGTCGTCGCGTGCGTCGCCGAGGACGCCCGCGCGCGCGGTCTCGAGACGAGGATCAGCGAGTTCCTCGCCGCCGAGCGCAACATGGCGCACGCGGAGTTCGCGGCGCATCTCTACGCGCACTCCGGACGCGAGGGCGTGCGGCATCTGTTCCGCGTCGCCTCGAGCCTCGACTCGATGGTCGTCGGCGAGCCGCAGATCCTCGGCCAGGTGAAGGACCATTACGAGGAGGCGGCGCTCGCCGGCACGTCCGGATCCGTGCTGCATCGGGTCTTCCACCGCGCGTTCGCCGTCGCGAAGCGCGTGCGCACAGAGACGGGCATTGCCGGCAAAGCCGTGTCGGTCGCGTCGTCGGCCGTCGACCTCGCGCGAACGATCTTCGAGAAGTTCGACGACAAGACCGCGATGCTGATCGGCGCCGGGACGATGAGCGAGCTCGCCGCGCGCCATCTGAAGACCCAAGGCGTCGGCAGCGTGATGATCGCCACCCGCACGTTCGAGCGCGCGGTTGCGCTGGCGCGCGAGCTCCAGGGCGTCCCCGTACCCTTCGATCGCGTCGCGGAATACCTGAAGCTCGCCGACGTCGTGATCGGCTCCGCCGGCGCGACCGACTACCTCGTCACGGCGCCGCTCGTCCAGGAGGTGCTGCGCGCCCGCAAGCAGCGGCCGATGTTCTTCATCGACCTCGCCGTGCCGCGCAACTTCGATCCCACGATCAACGACCTCGACAACGTCTACCTCTACGACCTCGACGACCTCGCGGTCGCCGTCGCCGGTAACGTCGACGAGCGCGAGCGCGAGGCGGTGCGCGGGGAGGCGATCGTCGAGGAGGAGGTGGAGCGCTTCTGGCGCTGGTTCGAGAGCCTCGAGGTCGTCCCGACGATCGTCGCCATCCGCGAGAAGGTGGAGGCGATCCGCCAGCGCGAGCTCGAGAAAGCGCTCGCGAGCCTCAAAGATCAGGCGCCGCGTCACCGCGAGCTGCTGGACGCGCTCACCTCGTCGATCGTCAACAAGATCCTGCACGCGCCAATCGCGTCGTTGAAGCACCACGACGGACGCGAGGGGACGCCGGATTTGGTCGTGAGCGCGCGGCGACTCTTCGACCTCGAGCCGCCTGCACGGTCGCCCGACGACAAGGAGCCGGACAAGGAGTCGGCGTGAGCGGCGTCGGCGCCGTACGCGAGGCCGCCTGACGTGCGCCTTCGCCTCGGGACGCGCGGCAGCGCGCTCGCCCTCGTCCAGGCGCGCCACGTCGCCGCCGAGCTCGAGCGCCGCGGCCACGACGTCGAGATCGTTCCCATCACGACGACCGGTGACGTGCTGACCGGGAGCCTCGTCGCCGTCGGCGGGAAGGGCCTCTTCGTGAAGGAGATCGAGAGCGCGCTCGCGGCCTCGACGATCGACGTCGCGGTGCATTCGCTGAAGGACGTGCCGGCGGTGATCCCCGCGGGTCTCGTGCTCGTCGCGACGCCGCCGCGTGAGGACCCGCGCGACGTGCTCGTGTCGCGTGACGGCGGCGTCGGCATCGACGGATTGCGGCCGGGCGCGCGCGTCGGCACCTCCAGCCTCCGCCGTCGGGCACAGCTGCGCGCGCGCCGCCCGGACGTCGAGGCGGTCGCGCTCCGCGGCAACGTCGACACGCGGCTGCGGAAGCTTGCCGCGGGCGAGGTCGACGCCGTGCTGCTCGCCGCGGCCGGGCTGCGTCGCCTCGGGCTCGCGCCCGCCGGCATGACCCCGCTCTCGCCCGACGAGTTCGTGCCCGCGATCGGTCAAGGCACGCTCGGCCTCGAGGCGCGTGCCGACGACGCGTCGGTGTGCGCCGCGCTGCGTGCGCTCGACGATCCGGCGAGCGCGGCGGCGGCGCGCGCCGAGCGCGCGTTTCTGGTCGCGGTCGGCGGCGATTGCCAGACGCCGCTCGCGGCGTACGCGCGCGTCACCGGCGACGCGCTCACGCTGCGCGCGATCGTCTCCGAGCTCGACGGCAGCGGCGCGCTCGAGGATACGGTCGCCGGCCCGGTCACCGACGCGGCGATGCTCGGCGAGCGTCTCGCGGCGACGCTCCTCGCCCGCGGTGCCGCGGCGATCATCGCCCGAGCGCGGGCGGCGGCGGCGATGGAGACGACGTGAGCGTCGGCGTCGAGCGCGCGGCCGCAGTGGAGACGACATGAGCGTCGCGACCGGACGCGTGAGCCTCGTCGGCGCCGGCCCGGGCGATCCGGGCCTTCTCACGCTGCGCGGCCGGGAGTGCCTCGCGCGCTGCGACGTCGTCGTCTACGACAACCTCTCCAATCCGGCGCTGCTCGCCCATAGCCGCGCCGACGCCGAGATCGTGTTCACCGGCAAGCACGGCAGCGGCGTGCGCCTCTCGCAGGAGGAGATCTCGCGCATCGTGCTCGCACGCGCGCGGGCGGGCAAATGGGTGGTGCGCTTGAAGGGCGGCGATCCGTTCATCTTCGGGCGCGGCGGCGAGGAGGCGCTCGAGTGCGTCCGCGCCGGCATTCCGTTCGAGGTCGTGCCGGGGGTGACGTCGGCGATCGCGGCGCCGGCCTACGCCGGCATTCCGCTCACGCATCGCGACTACGCGTCGACGGTCACCTTCGTCACCGGACACGAGAGCGACAAACCGGACCTCGCGCCGTCGTTGCCGTGGGAGGCGCTGGCGCGCCAAGGCGGGACGCTCGTGCTCTTCATGAGCGTGCTCCAGCTGGGCGAGAATCTCGGCCGTTTGGTCGCCGGCGGGCTCGCCGTGGAGACGCCGGCGGCGGCGATCCGCTGGGGGACGACGGGCCGTCAGCAGGTGCTGCTCGGCTCCGTCGCGACGCTGCCGGAGCTCGCGCGGGCGCAGCATCTCCGGCCGCCGGCGATCGTCGTCGTCGGCGACGTCGTCCGCTTGGCGCCGGAGCTGCGCTGGTTCGACCGGCGTCCGCTTTTCGGCCGCCGCATCGTCGTCACCCGCGCGCGCGCGCAGGCGGCGGCGTTCGCCACGCTGCTCGAGCAGCAGGGCGCGGAGGTCGTCACGCTGCCGACGATCGCGACGGTGCCGCCCGAGGGCTGGGACGCGGTCGACGCGGCGCTCGCACGCCTGCGCGAGTACGGATGGCTCGTCCTCACCAGCGAGAACGGCGTGGCGGCATTCTTCGATCGTCTGCGCGAGACCGGCCGCGACGTCCGCGATCTCGCCGGCGTCGCGATCGCCGCGATCGGCCCGCAGACGCGCGCCGCGATCGAAGCGCGTGGGCTGCGCGTCGCGCTCACGCCGCCGGAGTACCGCGCCGAGGCGGTGGCCGACGCGCTCGTCGCCGCCGGCGTCACGGGCCGCCGCGTCCTCCTGGCCCGTGCCGCCGCGGCGCGCGCGATTCTCCCGCAGCGCCTCGCCGCCGCGGGCGCCGTGGTCGACGAGGTTGCCGTCTATCGGACGGTCGTGCCCGCGGAGGCCGCCGCCGCGCCCGCACTCTTCGCCGGCGACCGCCCGCCGCACATGGTGACGTTCACCAGTTCCAGCACCGTGACGAACTTCGCCCGCCTGTTTCCGTCGAGCGAGCTGCAGCGCCTCCTCAATAGTACGGCCGTCGGCTGCATCGGGCCGATCACCGCAGGAACCACGCGTGGCTTGGGACTGCGGGTCGACGTGCAGCCGGCGGAGTACACGATCCCCGCGTTCGCGGCCGCGATCGTCGAGTACTTCGCCCGCTAAGGCGCTAGCCCGAACGCCTCGACCCCTCCGCCGCCCGGTGCCGCGTTGCCGTCGACCAGGTCGCCATAGCCGACGTACACCGTGCCGTCGACGATTGCGGCGCCGGAAGCGACGCCGCCGGGCATCGTGACGCTCAAGAGCACGGTACCGGTGGACGCGTCATAGGCGCGCAGGGTGTTCGTGCCCGACGGGAAGAACGAGATCAGCTGGCTGCCGTTGAAAACGACGCCGTTGGCGTACGTCGCCGCAGCCCAGGTGCGGGCGTCCGACGACGAGTTGCTGAGCGTTCCGAACGAGCCGTCGAAGGCGTTCAGTGCGTCGACGTACGGCGGGCCGGTCATCGTCCCCGAGAAGATCTGGCCTCCCGCGACGGCGTGCGACCCGAGGAAGCCGCCGATCACGGACCCCGGAACGACCGCCGTGCTCCACACGAGCGTCCCGGTATCGCGATCGACGGCGTAGAAGGTGCCGTTCTTGTTGCCGGCGCCCACGAGGTCGCGCGTCGTCACGCCGTCGGTGGCGGTGAACACCGACGGCGACGAGATATAGTCGAAGTCCGCCGTCTCGCCGACCGGGTTGGCGCGGTTCGCCCAGAGACGCGCGCCGGTATCGATGTCGAAGGCCATGATCGACTCCGCGTCGCCGATCGCGCCTTGCTGCAGGCAATCGCCGGTCGTGATGTACACGTGGTTGCGGCCGGCGTCGATGGCCGCCGACGACGTGATCGCGCCGCCCTTGGAGTCGTCGCAGAAGTTGCCGGGGATGTTGGTATCGCAGTCGGCGTCGCTGGTGCAGAACTGCGTCGCTTGCTTCGTGCAGACCTTGTTCGAAACACAGCTGCCGCCCGGACATCCGGCATCCGTCGTGCAAATCGTCGTCGGCGCGTTGTCGCAGACCATCTCGGGGACGATGCTCTGCTGCCACAAGATCGCGCCGGTGTCCTGGTCGAGGGCGTAGAAGCGGCCGCGGATGCAGGGCGCGTCCTCGTGCGACGCGCGGCCGACGAAGACCTTGCCGTCGATGATCGCCGGCGACGACCAGGCGTGCGCGCCCTCCGCGCCGGGGCCGGTCTGATCGGGATTGCCGAGGGACGTCTTCCAGATCAGCGTCCCCTTGTCGCTCAGGCAGTAGATGTTGGCGTCGGCGGCGCCGAAGTAGACGCGTCCATCTGCGAGCACGGCGGCCGACGACTGGATGCCTTGGAGGTTGCCGCGCTGCTCGGGGTGCGGATCGGCGGTGTCGAACTGCCACGCGACCGATCCGTCAGCGGCGTGCAGCGCGTACATGACGCCGTTCCATGCGCCGATGTACACGATGTCGTCCGCGACCGTCGGCTCTGCGGTCACGTAGTGTGGTTGGTCGGGCTTGGCCTTCGCCCGGAACTGCCACTTCAGCGTCAACGTGCCGGCATTCGCCGGGGTGATCGTCGTCTCGTCGGGGTTGGCGCCGGAGTTGGCGAGGTCGTGCTGATACTTCGTCCAGCCGCTCTTCACGCAGGTGAGACGAAAATTGTCGCTGTCGCTGCCGGCGGTCCCGTTGGCGTGGACGCGCAGCTTCTTCGCTCCGTGCTTGCCGGTCGCGGGCACCGTGATGGTCACGGGCGCGCTGCACGTGTTCGCCGTGCTCGTCGGCAGCACCGCGCGCCCGGCGTTTTGTAGCGCGTCCAGCTGCGGGTCGAAGCGGGGGCTCGTCGGCCGCGGGTTCTTCACGCGCACCGTCGAGACCGTCCCCGCGGCGCAGCCAGGGACGTTATCGCCGGCGAAGCACATCTGGATCGAGAATGCGCAGCTGCCGTTGCGCGTCCCGTCGGTATCGCACGACGGGTCCCCGTCGAAGCAGCGGAACTCACGGCGCTTCGGCGCCGGCGGCGGCGGGTAGTTGAGCATGAACCCGCCGTACTCGACGATGCAGTCGCGCTGCGGGCTGCCGGTGCCGCCGGGCTCGAGCGCGCGTGCGGGCGAGGCCGTCGAGATCAGCACGGCGGCGACGACGAGCGCCGCCGACCACGCGCGCGACGTCGTCCGTGTCGCGCTCCGGAAGACGCGGAAACGGTGAGGGCTCATGGTAGTACGATTCCTTTCGCTCGTCGGCGTCGCGAGGCTTCGATCGTAGCCGGCCCGGTGCGGCGCGTACCACCGCCTTTCCGCGGCTCGCCGGCTGGGCGTTGCTTCGCGAGTTGTCGTGACGTCACGGCACTGGCGTCGTACGGCACACGACGCATGCCCCGACCGCTAACGCGGTCCTCGGTGCGGTGTCAAGGTGAAAGCGCGCGGTCGTTGCGGCCCGGCCGCGGAGCGCGTATGCGCCGAAGTGGATGATCGAGCAGCTCTCGGCATGGTTCGCGCGCCGCCTCACGCCGCGCGTCGACGTGCGGCGACGGACGCGAGAAGACGGCGAGCTACGTGCTCCGCCGGCAGCCCGCCGCCGGACTGCTCGAGCCCTACGACACCGAGCCCGAGTTTCGCGTCCTCGCCGCGCTCGCCGCGACACCGGTGCGGGCGCCGCGCGTGCTGTGGTACGAGCGCGACCCCGCGGTTTTCGAGCGTCCCTTCTACGTGATGGAGCTCGTCCGCGGGACGGTGCCGTTGCCGGTGATGGTCGACGGCAAGCCCGTCTTCGACGACGACGCGAGGGCGCGTCTCGGCGAGGACTTCGTCGGGAACCTGGCCGCGCTGCATGCCGTCGATTGGCACGCCGCCGACCTCGACTTCCTCGGCGCTCCCGCACCGGGCACCGGCGCCGCGGCGCGTGAGCTCGCGCGCTGGGAAGGCTACGTCGCGCGCGCCGGCGGGCCGCCGCGTCCGCTGCTCACCGAAGCGGTCCTCTGGCTGCGGCGCGGGCTCCCTGCGACGGACGAGATCACGCTCGTGCACGGCGACTACCGCACCGGCAACTTCCTCGTCGACGGCGGACGCATCGCGGCGATCGTGGACTGGGAGATGGTGCACCTCGGCGACCCGATGGAAGACCTCGGCTGGGCGTGCATGACCCTCTGGCGCGGCGAGTCGCCGTACATGTGCCACCTTCTCGAGCGCGAGCAGCTCTACGCGCGCTACGAGCAGCGCTCCGGCCGTCGCGTCGACCGCGCGCGCGTGCACTTCTACGAGGTGCTCGCGACCGTGAAGATGGCCGCGATCATGTTGACGGGGCTGCACGCATTTCGCGAGGGCCGGACCCGCGACCTGCGCATGGCGTTGTTCGATCACCAGTGGGCCTACATGAGCGTGGCGATCGCCCAAGCCCGCGGGTTTCTCTAGTGTCCCGTCTCGGAAATTCGTTGCATAATTCTGCGGGTCTTTTCGGCCCTGCCTGCGTTGCTCCTCCTCGAAATAGTCTAGACTATTCCTTCGTCGTCGCGCCTTGGCAGGGCTGAAAATCCCTCGCAGACTTATGCAACGAATTTCCGAGACGGGACACTAGGAGACGACATGCGACTTCCCCCGGCCGTGATCCTCGCCGGCGTCGCGCGGACGCTGGAAGAAGACGTGCTGCCCGCGGTCGAGAGCCGCACCGCGCGCGGCCTCGTGTTCGCAGCGCTCGAGATGCTGGCGAACGTCCAGGATCTCGTCGAGTGGCGCGCCGACGTGCGCGAGGAGGAGCTGGCGAGCGCCGCCGCGGCGCTCGGCGACGCGGCGGCGCAGCTCGAAGCGAGCGGGCTCACCGCCGACGCCGCGCGCGTCCGTGACGCCGTCGCCGCTGCGGCACGACTCCCCGATCGCGAGGCGCGGGGCTGCGCGCTCGACGCCGCGCTCGAGGACGTGCTCGTCGTCGCCGACCGCGAGCGCGAACGGCCGGGGATCGATGCGGTGCACGCCGCCGTGCGCGCGCACCTCGTGAACCAGGCCGTGCGCGATCTCATGCGCGCGCAACGGCCGTTGCTGAACCGCATCTCGCAGGGTTGAGAGGTAGGAATCGATGAAAGTTCACGGCGCATGTCACTGCGGGCACATCACGTACGAGGCCGAAATCGACCCGGAGAAGGTCGGGTTGTGCAACTGCACCGACTGTCAGATGCTCACCGGATCCGCGTTCCGCGTATCAGTGCCCGCGCCGAGCGCCGCTTTTCACCTGCTGAGCGGCCGGCCGCAGGTCTACGTCAAGCGCGCCGACAGCGGCGCCAGACGCCGCCACTCGTTCTGTCCGAATTGCGGGACCCCGGTGCACGCGACGGCGGACGCGGACGACCCGCCTGCCTACTCGCTGCGGGTCGGCTGCCTCGACGAACGCGCGATGCTGCCCCCGAAGCGACGCATCTGGTGCAAATCGGCGCTCGCGTGGGCGCAGAACGTTCGTGACATCCCCGCGATCGAGGGTCAGTAGCTGCATGAGCAGCAAGGGTAAGCCCTACCGACGCGTCGTCGTCGACGCCTTCGAGATCCTGATCGGCAAGGGCGATCGCGAGAACGACGTGCTGACGTTCGACGTCGCGGAGCCGCGCGACCTCTGGATGCACGTCGCCGGCGGCGTCTCGGGGAGCCACGTCGTCGTGCGCGTCCCGGAGGACGACGGCGAGGTACCGCGCGCGGTCGTGGAGCACGCGGCCGCGCTCAGTGCCTGGTACTCGAAAGCGCGGAGCGCGCGCCGCGTCGACGTCCACGTCTGCCGCGTCGCCGACGTGTCCAAGCGCCGCGGCGCGCCGGCCGGCGAGGTGCATCTCCGGCGTTGGCGGGTGGTGCGTGTCGCGCCGCGCGCCGAGTAGCGACGCCGTCGAGGGCCGCAAGATTACCCGCCGACCAACGCGCGCGCGGCGTGAATCGCGCCGATCAGCCCCGTCTTCGGCTCGGTGATCAGCCACACCGGGATCTGGCGCATCAGCCCCTCGTAGCGACCCTTCGCGCTGAACGCGCGCAGGAAGTCGCTCGTCGCGACGAGCGGCAGGAGCTTGGTGACGATCCCGCCGCCGACGTAGACACCGCCGGTCGCCATGACGGTCAGGGCCAGGTTGCCCGCCTGCGCGCCGTACACGGACAAGAACAGCTCGACGGCGTCGCGACAGGTGCCGCACGCGCCGGCGACGGCGGCCGAGCCGATCACGGCGCTCGGGTCCTCGGTCGTCATGCGCGCCCGGACCTCGGGTGCGACTGGGCGATGCAGCTCCTCGTCGAGGAAGTGGAACACGTTCAGCAACCCGGGGCCGGACACGACGCGCTCGTACGAGACGTGGTCGAAACGCCCGCGCAGAAAAAGGAGCAATGCGTCTTCCGTCGGCGTGCGGGGGGCGAAGTCGGCGTGCCCGCCTTCGGTCGCGACGGGGACGTAGTGCCTGCCGTCGTCGTAGAGAAACGCCTGGCCGAGCCCGGTGCCGGCGGCGATCACGGCGCGATGCCCCCGACGTGTCACGCCCGCGTTCAGCGTTTGGAGCGCGGCGGGCGGGAGGAAGAGCGCGCCGTAGGCGGTGCTCTCGAGATCGTTCATGAGACGTACCGGTACGCCGCCGAGCGCCGCGGACACGCCGCGACGCTCGATTCTCCACGGCAGGTTCGTCGTGCTGACGGCGTCGTCGACGACCGGGCCGGCGATGCCGAACGCCGCGGCGGCGACGCGCGGCGCCTGCGGCTCGAGAAACGCGGCGATCACCTGCTCGAGGCCGCGGTAGTCGTGGCTCGCGAAGGTGTGCTCGCGGACGAGCGTCGTCGCGCCTCCCACGGAAACCGCATGCAGCGCCAGCGCCGTTTTCGTGCCGCCGATGTCGCCGGCGAGAACGTACGCCGCCGCGCCGGCGTCAGTCATCGCGCAGCGGCCGCCAGCCACCGTCGCGGCCGGCGAAGAGGTGGGTCGCCTCTTCGGGGCCGTCGCTGAAGGGGTAGTAGTTCGGGAACTTCGGCGGCGGCAGCTCCGCCCAGCCCTGGTGGATCGACGTAATGAACCGCCACGAGTACTCGACCTCGTCCGAGCGCGTGAACAGCGACGCGTCACCGCGGAGCGCGTCGAGAAGCAGGCGCTCGTAGGCCTCCGGCGAGCGCTCGCGGAACGCCTCACCGTAGAAGAAGTCCATCGTGACCTCCTCGAGGTGGATGCGCATTCCCGGACGCTTGCAGGCGAACGCGAGACTGATCCCCTCGTTCGGCTGGATGCGCATGACGAGCAGGTTGGCGCTCGCGTGCGTAGGCGGGAGGTCGCCGCACTCCTCGCTCTCGCGGAAGAGGAGGAGCGGCGGCTGCTTGAATTGGACCGCGATCTCCGACACGCGCCGCGCGAGGCACTTTCCCGAGCGCAACAAAAAGGGCACCCCAGCCCAGCGCCAGTTGTCGATGCGCACCCGCAGCGCGACATAGCTCTCGGTGAGCGACTTCGGGTCCACGCCCTCCTCTTGGCGATAGCCCTTCACGACTTTGCCGTCGCGCTCGCCGACGCCGTACTGCCCGCGCACCGTCGACGCCGCCACCTCCTCGACCGACAGCGGAACGAGCGTGCGCAGGATTTTCACCTTCTCGTCGCGGATCGAATCGGCGTCGAGCGCCGACGGCGGCTCCATCGCGATGAGACAGAGGAGCTGCAGCATGTGGTTCTGCACGACGTCGCGCAGCGCCCCGGCGTGATCGTAATAGGCGCCGCGGCGTCCCTCCATGCCGAGCGTCTCCGCGACCGTGATCTGCACGTGGTCGACGTACTTCTCGGTGAAGAGCGGCTCGAAGATCGCGTTGCCGAAGCGGAAGCTCAAGATGTTCTGGACGGTCTCTTTCCCGAGGTAGTGATCGATGCGGTAGATCTGGCTCTCGTCGAGGACGCTCGTGACGATCGCACTCAGCTCGCGCGCGCTCGCGAGGTCGGTCCCGAACGGCTTCTCGATGATGACGCGCGACCACGACGCCTCGCCCTTGCCGTGGATGAGGCCCGCGGCCGCGAGATTGCGGATGATAGCGGGAAAGAACTCGGGCGCGACCGACAGATAGAACAAGCGATTGCCGCCGAGACCGAGCTCGGCGTCGAGGTGGTCGAGCCGCTCCTTCAGCTGCAGAAACGTCTCGCGGTCGTCGTTGTTCCCGGCCTGATAGTGCAGGGCGCGCACGAGGGGGTCGTCGGGCGCGACCGTGGCGCCGCTCGACCCCGGGCCGCTTGCGCTCGTACCGTCGCCGGCGCGGCGCTGCAGCTCCTCGCGCATCGCCTCGCGGTACTGCTCGTCGGACATCGGCGTGCGCGAGAAGCCGATCACGGCGTAGTGGTCGGGAAGGTAGCCGGCCGCTTGCAGCTGATAGAGGGCCGGAATGAGCTTGCGCTTGGCGAGGTCCCCGGAGGCGCCGAAGATCACCAGCGCGAACGGGTCCCGGACCCGTAGCGGCTCGCTGGACTCCTCTGCCGTTGCGGCGCGACTCACGTGCACGCCCGCTCTCACTCGCGTCGGAAGCGCCATGTCGTCCTCGTGATCGCGCCGCACGGCCGCGTGCGGACGCCGTTCGTCAGCTACGTCAGTGCGTGCCGCGGCGCCGCGGCGTCCGCCGCCGCGCGCGCGGTGCGCGTGTGACGGCGCGCTTGCGCGCCCTCGCGCGTGTACCTCCCGCCGACGAGCCGCGCGCCGCGGCCCGGCGCGTCGTCGCGCGCCGCGCCGTCGCCTTTGCGCGTGCCCGCGCCGCGCCCTTCGTCGCTCGCTTCTTCACCGCGCTCTTCCGTGCGCGCGCCGCCGTCTTTCGTTTTGCGGCGCGCCCCAACGGCCGGGTGCCAGCGGACTTTTTCCGCTTCGCCGAGCGCTTCGTCGTCTTTGCCTTGGCCGTCCGTCCGGCGCCGCTCTTCGCTCGCGCCGTCGGCGCGCGCGACCCCGCCGTCGCGGTTCCAGCCGAATCCCGCGCGCTCGCGCCGTCACGCGCGAGTGCTCGGCCGCCGTTCTGCGACGCCTCGCGCGCGACGGTTGCGATCAACTCGTCGTACGATTTCGCGAACGAGGCAACGCCGTCGATCTCGAGCTTCTTCGTGACGTCGTCCATGTGGATCCCGACGTCGGCGAGGCGCTGCATGAGCGCGGTCGCCTGATCGAGATCGCGGTCGATCCGCACCTCGGGGTGGCCGTGGTCCTTGTACGCGGTGATCGTCGCGGGCGGCATCGTGTCGACGGTGTCCGGCGCGATCAATGCCTCGACGTAGTAGATGTCGGGATACGCGGGGTTCTTCGTCGACGTACTCGCCCAGAGCGGCCGCTGCAGGCGCGCGCGGGCGTTCGCGAGCTCGCGGTAGCGCGGCTCGGCGAACGTCTTCCGGAAGCGCACGTACGCGAGCTGCGCGTTGGCGATCGCGGCGCGACCTTTCAGCTGCTTCAGCTGCTCGGCTTGATCGGGGCCGACGGTGGCGAGAAGCGCGTCGAGCCGTTTGTCGACCTCGGTGTCGACGCGGCTCACGAAGAAGCTCGCGACCGACGCGATGCGGTCGATCGGTTTCCCGGCGGCGCGCCGGCGCGCGAGGCCGGCGAGGTACGCGTCCATGACCTGGTCGTAGCGATCGAGGGCGAAGATCAGCGTGATGTTGATGTTGAGCCCGTCGGCGATGCATTCCTCGATCGCCGGGATGCCCTCGGCGGTCGCCGGAATCTTCACCATCACGTTCGGCTTCGCGACCTCCTTCCACAGCCGATGCGCCTCCGCGATCGTGCGCGCCGTGTCGTTCGCCCAGCGCGGCGCCACCTCGATGCTGACGAAGCCGTCGCCGCCGCCGGTCCGTGCGTAGACGGGCGCGAAGACGTCAGCGGCGTTGCGGATGTCGGTGATCGCGAGCGCATCGAAGATCTCGTCCGGGGTCTTGCCTTGGCGCGCGAGCGTCCGCAGCTGCGCGTCGTACTCGTGGCCGCCGGCGATCGCTTGGTCGAAGATCGTCGGGTTCGACGTGAGGCCGGTGATGTCGCCGTCCTCGACCATGCGCTTCAGCGTGCCCGACGTCAGCAGCTGACGCCGGATGTTGTCGTGCCACGGTGATTGTCCGAGGCGTTGCAGCTCGAGCAAGGGATTCGTCATCGTCCTCGACCTCCGTCCGGAGCCATGATTCCTCTTGGGTGCGCTCGTTACAAGCGCGGCGCCGGACCGGCCGTGGACAGCGGCGAACCGGCGTCGTCACCGCCGCGCGACGCGTCGCTTGCGGCCCGCCTCTTGTCACGTTACAGCGAAGCGACGTGTCTCGGACGGCGGCCACGCACGTGAGGTTCCGCACCGCCGTCCTTGCGCGCGCGCTCCTCGCCGCCGCCGTCGTCGGGCTCACGGGTCGTCGTCGGCACGGTCCGCGATGTCGTGAGCCGGCGGATGCCGGCGAATCCGACCTTCTTCGAGACGGTCGCGACGCTCGCGGTCGACGAGGCCGTCGTCGGCACGGCGTCCGCTGCGCTCACGCTGCGGCTCGCGGGCGGAGAGATCGGCGCGATTCGGCAATCGATCGACGGGATGCCGGAGTTCGCGCCCGGGGAGCGGTACGTCGTGTTCCTCGATCGCGAGCAGGATCCGCCGCTCGTGAGCCCCATCACCGGCTTCAATCAGGGGCTCTACCGCATCGAGCGCTCCGCGGGCGCAGATGTCGTCTGCGATCGGCTCGGGCGTGCGCTGCCGGAGACCGCCACGGCCGCGCTGCGCGCCGCGCGCGGCGCGGCTGGGGCGACGCCCGAGGCGCGATCAGCCGAGCCTGCCCTCGCGGACTTTCTCGCCGCCGTGCGCGCGGTGCGGCCGCGCTGATGGCGACGAGCGCGGCGGCAGGGACGCCGAGAACGTCACGTCAAAAGGGCCACGATCGCCCGATGCAGGCGGTCGGCGTTCCGCCGCCGGTGCGCCGCGCGTCCGTGACGATTGCGCTCGCGCTTGCGATCGTCGTCGGGCGCGCGGCTCCCGCCGCGGCGCAGTGTCCGGCGCTGCCGGGCGATGCGTTCGCATTCCTGTCGCTCGCGAGCACCAGGTGTCCGGCGACGCCGCTCGTGCTCTGGGCAACGCCTGAGGTCGTCTTCGACTGCCGGTTCTTCGCCGACGGCACGCACCAGACCTCGTGCGGCGAGACCACGCAGGACGCGTGCGTACAGCATTGCCGCGAAGCCGCCGCGCAGTGGAACGACGATCTCGGCGGGCGGTTTCGGTACGTCGAGGCGGACGCCGCGCACCCGGTCGCATTCTGCGACACCACGGATGGGCGCACCTCGATCGGCGGCAGCCCGCAGTTCTGTGGCGGGCAGTCGTTCGGCTCGAACGTCGTCGCGGTCACGTTGCGCGTCACGATCACGAGCGGTCCGCAACGCGGCGAGCAGCAGGATGCCGACGTCGTGCTCAATCCGAAATTCAACGACCTCTTCACGCCGGCGTTCTTCCGCGTCGTCATCGAGCACGAGCTCGGGCACGTGCTCGGTCTCGACCATCCGGATCAGTGCGGCCGCGACGCCAATGTGCTGATGCGCTCCGCCTTCAAGTTCGCCGACGGCGATCCGTGCTTCGTGAGCGCGCCGACCGCCGACGACCTCGCCGGCGCGACCATGATCTACCCCGTGGTGAACCCCGAACCGACGCCGACGCCGGCACCGGTCTGCGGCGACGTCGACGGCAACGGCACGGTGACCCTCAGCGACCTCGCATCAGTGCTCGCAGCCGCCGTCGACCTCTCGAGCGGCTGCGACCTCGTCCCGAGCCGCTGCGACGTCGACGGCAGCGACGGCATCGACGTCATCGACGCGGCGAACGTCGAGCGCCGCGCCTTTGGCCTCCCGGCGGCGAACGCCTGCGCAGGTCGATGAAAAACGACCATCTGCTGCGTTGCTCGGTCGTTCACTTGTGCGGCGTAGCTCGCGCTACGCCTCCGCGTTCACTCCCCTCGCGCCTTGCATCTGGTCGTTTTTGATCGACCTGCTCGTCGATGAGCGGCCGGCGACGTCAGCGCACGTCGAGCCGCGAGCTGTCGCCCGCGACGACGACGCCGTTCCCGTCGATCACGCCGATTTTCTTATCGCCGATCCGCAGTCCGGCCGTCGTCACGGTGCCGCCCGTCTCGTCGAACGAGCACGTGAGCGTCGTCGGCAGCGCGAGATTCTGCGCGCGCGTCGGATCGGCGGGCAGAATCGCGACCTTGAGCGTCCCCGCGTCGTCGTCGTTCACGGCGAGCGTGTCGCTGGAGCCGAGCTGGCACTGGGCTTGCGCGCCGCTGCCGCTGAAGCTACCGCGGCCGGCCTCGTAGCCGACGCTGAAGCTCGCCGCCGCGACGCCGACGGACGACGACAGCTGCAAGACCAGATTGACGGTCGGGATCGGCGTCGCGGTGACGGCGGGAGCCGGCGTGCTCGTCGGCTGCACGGGATTCGGATCGCCGTGACCACCGCCGCCGCCGCAGCCCGCAATGAGGAGGGCGATGGTCGTGAAGACGCCGAAGCCGCGCATGCGTGCCGTTCCTCCTACTCCGGATCGATGCGGAACACGAGGCCGGTCGGCCCGTCGACGACGTAGAGCTCGCCCGCGGCGTCCTCGCCGAACGACGTGATGCCGCCGAGCGCGTGCGTCGGATCGAGGTCGTCGGTCAGCTCGACTTGGCTGGTGAGCCGCGCACCGTCGCGCACGAAGGACCATATGCGGTTCGAGCAGAAGTCGGCGTAGAGATACCGCCCGACGAAACCCGGGATGCGCGCGCCGCGATACACGTAGCCGCCGATCACCGCGCAGCCCGCGTCGTGTCCGTACTCGGCGACGGGCAGCGTGATGCCGGTCAAGTTGCAGCCCGACGGCGGATCGAAGCAATGCGTGCCCTCGGTGATCCGCCAGCCGTAGTTGCGCTTGCCGGTCGCGCGCGGCTCGAAGTCGATCTCCTCGAAGCGGTCCTGGCCGACGTCGGCGATGTAGAGGTCGCCGGTGCCGCGGTCGAAGCTGAAGCGGAACGGATTGCGGAGGCCGAAATCCCAGACGTCGGGATCACCGCCGCCGACGTTTCCGGACGGCGGCGTCGGGTACGCGTCGACGTCGATGCGCAGGATCTTGCCGAGCTTGGTGTCGAGCCGCTGCCCGTTGTTCATCGGATCGCCGCCGCTGCCGCCGTCGCCGAGCCCGATGTACAAGAGCCCGTCGGGCCCGAAGGCGAGCATGCCGCCGTTGTGGTTCGCGAACGGCTGCGTGACCGTGAAGAAGACGCGCGCCGCCGTCGGCTCGGCGACGTCGGGATCCGCCGCGCGGCGATACTCGGCGATGACCGTGTTGCCCGCGGTGTCCGTGTAGTTCACGAAGAAGCGACCCGTCGCCACGTACTGCGGGTGGAAGGCGAGACCGAGGAGGCCGCGCTCGCCGCCGGACGAGATGGTGCGCGAGAGGTCGAGGAACGGCGTCGGCGCGAGCGTGCCGTCTTTCACGAGTCGGATGTGACCGGTTTGCTCGACGACGTAGAGACGCGTGTCGTCGCCGGGTGCGGCGCCGACGAAGAGCGGGAGGTCGAGGTCGTGGACGACCTCCGTGAGTTGGAGGTGGGGCAGACAATCGCGGGTCGGTGCGAGCCCGACGGCGCGACGGAGGACGTCGAGCGCGTCCTCGCGATCGATGCCACCCGCGCCGTCCAGGTCGCACGCGGCCGGCGCGCTCGCGCACGTGCTCGGCAGGCCGACCGCGGCGCGCAGCACGTTCGCGGCGTCGATCACGTCGACGCCGTCGCCGTTCGGATCGGCGCACGACGGGGCGCCCGCCGCATACGCGCCGCGTGCGCAATGGCCGACCGCGGCGACGACGAGCAGCACGAGCAGGCGCGCGACGATCGGCCGCCGTCGCGGTGCCGGCGTGGTTGCCGTCGTTCGCCGGGCCGTCGCCGCGATCGATGAATCGGAGATAGTGCTCCGTAGCATGGGGGGATTGCTTTCTCGTGTACGCCAGCGCCGGCGACGCGCCAAGACGGGATGCGATTTTGCAAACGCGCACCGGATTCACTATCGTCACGCAGCGATGGCCTATCCGACGCATCGCCCGCGCCGCCTGCGCCGTACGGCCGCGTTGCGGCGCCTCGTGGCCGAGACGCGGCCGAGCATCGACGGTCTCGTGCTGCCGCTCTTCGTCGCCCCGGGGAGCGGCCGCGCGCAGCCGATCGCGGCGATGCCGGGCGTGGCGCAGCTCTCCGTCGATCGTGCCGTCGACGAGTGCAAGGCGGCGTTCGACCTCGGCGTGCCGGCGGTGATCCTCTTCGGCATCCCCGAGCGCAAGGACGCGATCGGCTCGGGCGCGTACGCCGCCGACGGGATCGTGGTGCGTGCGGTCGAGGCGATCAAGAGTGCGCTGCCGGAGCTGCTGGTCGTCACCGACGTCTGTCTCTGCGAGTACACCGACCACGGGCACTGCGGCATCGTCGAGAACGGCGAGGTCGCGAACGACGCCAGCCTCGAGCCGCTCGTGAAGGAGGCGCTGGCGCACGCGCGCGCCGGCGCCGACATCGTCGCGCCGTCGGACATGATGGACGGTCGCGTCGGCGCGATCCGCGCCGGCCTCGATCGCGCGGGCTTCGTCGACGTGCCGATCATGGCCTACGCGGCGAAGTACGCGTCCGCGTTCTACGGCCCGTTCCGCGAGGCGGCGGAGTCGACGCCGCGGTTCGGCGACCGGCGGGGCTACCAGATGGACTCCGCGAACGCGCGCGAGGCGCTGCGCGAGGTCGCGCTCGACGTCGAGGAGGGCGCCGACATCGTCATGGTCAAGCCGGCGCTCGCCTATCTCGACGTCATTCAGCGCGTGCACGAGCGGTTCGACCTGCCGGTGGCCGCGTACGCGGTCAGCGGCGAGTACGCGATGATCAAGGCCGCGGCCGCCGCGGGCATGATCGACGAGGAGCGTGCGATGTGGGAGACGCACCTCGCGATCGTCCGCGCCGGCGCCAGCATCGTGCTGACGTATTTCGCGAAGGATCTCGCGCGACGCATGCGATGACGTCGACCCGGCGCGCGGCGAGGACGCGAGCCGCCGTGGCGCTGCTCGCGGCCGCCGTCCTCTGGGCGCCGGTGGTCGCCGCGATAGGGCTGAAGGAGGAGCAGGGGCTCGGCGCCCGCTTCGCTCTCGAGGCACGCCGGCGCCTGCCGCTCGTCCGCGAGCCGATGCTGAGCGCGTATCTCCGTCGCATCGGCGAGCGGATCATCGCGCATCTCGACGCGCGCGAGTTCGACTATCGGTTCTACGTCGTGCGCGAGGCGACGCTGAACGCCTTCGCCGTTCCCGGCGGCTACGTGTACGTCCATGCCGGGCTGATCGACGCAGTCGCCGACGAGGCCGAGCTCGCCGGCGTCCTGGCGCACGAGATCGTGCACGTGCACGCGCATCACGTCGTGCGCCAAGAGGAGCAGACCGCGCTGCTGAATTACGCGACGATCCTCGGCCTCTTTCTTTCCGCAGTCCATCCGGCGCTCGGTGCCGGCGCGGCGAGCGCCGGCGCGGCGGCGCAGCTCAAGTACGCGCGGCAGTACGAGACGGAGGCGGATCACGTCGGGATCGGCCTCATGCGCGACGCCGGCTTCGATCCGCTCGGCATGCCGCGGTTCCTGCGTTTGGTGCTGAAGACGCAGCAGCTGAACCCGACGCAGGTTCCGCCGTATTTTCTCTCGCACCCGCTCACCGAGGACCGCATCACCGAGCTCGAGCAGCTGGCGCGCGCGATGCCGCGCGCGCGGCCGCGCCCGGGCGGCGACGCCGACCTCGCCGCCGCGCAGGCGACCGTGCGTGCGCTCGTCGGGTCGCGTGAAAAAGTCGTGCCCGCGTACGAGGAGCGTCTCGCTCGCGATCCCAAGAACGCGGACGTGCAACATCAGCTCGGTCTCGTCCTTCTCGAGACCGGGCAGCCCGAGCGCGCCGCGCCGCTCCTCGCCGGCGCCGCCGCCGCGGGCGCGCCGCGCGCCCGCGGTGACGAAGGCCGCGCGCTCGCCCGCCTCGGCAGACTCGCAGAGGCGCGCGCTGCGTTCGAGGCCCATCTCCGCGACTATCCCAACGACCCGCCGATCATGGCCGACCTGGCACGCACCATGATCGCGGCCGGTGAGCTCAAGTCTGCCGCGGCGCTCCTCGAAAGCGCCCTCGCGCGTGAGCCGGAGCTCGACTACGCCGAGTACGCGCTCGCCGAGTGCCGCGGCAAGAGCGGCGACGAGCGCCAACAATGGTGGCACCTGGCGCGCGCCTACGGCCGAACGACACGCCGGAGCGCAAGGACGCGGAGGAGGCGCTGAAAGCGCTGCGCGCCGTCCTCTGACGCGCGGTCGCACCGGCGTCGTCCACGCCTGGCGAACGCTCTCCGACCGCGCGCGGTCGTTTTTTCGACGTGGAAGAGGCGTACGTCGCGCGGCGCGGTGGGGAACGCCTCCCGGGCGGACGACGGAACGCGCGGGGTAGTTGTTGCGCTGTGGATTCTTCCGTTTCCGTGCCGTTCGAGGTGGTAGGGCGTCCCAATGTCCGCCCGGGAGGCGCTCCCCACCGCGCCGAGCGGTGCTCGCCGCAACACGCCGCAACAGGATCGCCGCGATCGCGGCGCGGCGTGCACTACGCCGGCTTCGCGCGACGGCAGTGCGCGCACGACGCGCCGTCGCGTCCCTCGCGGCGCGTGCACAGCACGCCGCCGCGGGTCGAACGCCCTACGTCCGGCCCGGGCGGCGTCGGGGTGCCGCGCGCAGGCGCATTAGACCGCCCTGCCACCGCGAACGGTGCGGGAACGGAAGTGCCACAGCGCTACCACCAACCCGCGCGGTCTACTAAGCCAGCGCGCGGCACCCCGACGCCGCCCGCGCAGAACGTCGAACGCTCGCGACTCGTCGCCGTGTTGCGCGAGACGTCACACGCGGGCGCGGACGTCGAGCGTGTCGGCGATCCAGTCGGCCGCGAGGTCGCGTACGGGCGGGAAGTTGTCGACCGAGCAGTGCTCGACGCCGCCGTCCTCGGGCTGCAGGACGACGAGCTTCCGCGCGCGGCTGTTGCGGGCGGCGTCGTACGTCTTCTGGCCGTGATCGACGGGGATCTGCCGGTCGCGGCCGCCGTGGACGACGAGGAGCGGGCAGGTGATGTGCTGCGCCACGTCCTTCAACGTGAACCTGCGCATGAACGCGATTGCCGCCTCGAGCGAGTCGGTGCCGGTGACCCACAGCATCTGGTCCTCGACGTCGGGCACCGAGCGGGCGTAGCGGTCGCCTTGCGCCATCCGCAGCTGCAGCACCTCGCCGGCGTCGTAGAACGCGCCCCACGCAACGCAGCACGCAAGCCGCTTCTCGAATGCGGCGGCGCGCGGCGCGTAATATCCCCCGAGGCTCGGCGCCATGATGCCGATCCGCGTCGCGTCGACGTCGGGTCGGCGCGCGAGGTAGTCGATGCACGCGCCCACCGATCGCTCGGATTCCACCTCGGCCGGAAGCCCGTGCAGGCGGAGCGCGCCGCCGCTGCCGGGTTGGTCGCAGAAGAGGCCGGCGATGCCGCGACGCGCGTACTCCTCGGCCATCGAGAGATAGTTGAACTCCTTCAGCCAATCGAAGCCGTTGAAGTGGATGATGCAGGGCGCCGGGCGGTCGCCCGCGGCCTTGACGAACACGGCGGGCATGGCCCCGCCGCGTGCTCCCATGGCGTATGGGATCTCGACCCGCTCGGCGGCGTCGCCGCGGAGCGCGACGCCACGTGCGAACATCGCGGTGGCCTCGCGATAGATCTCGAGCTTGCGCGGATCGGCGCAGCGGAGCGCACGCTCGGCCATCAAGAAATACAGCGCGCCGCGCAGATACTTCTCGCCGGCGCTGCGGCGGTGGTGCTCGGCCTCGTCGTGCCGCGCTTGCCGGCGCAGGCGCTCGGCGAGCGCCGACCAGGCGTCGGCCCAGGCCGCACTCGAGACGCCCACGTCGCCGTCCGCGACGGCACGCAGCGGCCGGCACGCGGTGTCGACGTCGGAGGCGACGGCGCCCATCCCGAGCGCCGTCACGACGGCCAAGTTCCACGGATAATTGTTCTCGAAGTACTCGAACATCAGCGGCTCCTTCACGGGTTGCGCAGGATTGCGAGAAAGAGGGCGCCGAGCCGACGCGTCAGCTCGGAGTCCGAGAGGCGATATCGTCCCGGTTCGGCCGTCGGGAACAGCAGACGCTGCTGGACGACGGCGAGGACGGCACGACTCGCGAAGTCGACGGCGCGATCACGGTCGCGGGGCTGGAGGTGGCGCAAGCGAGGACGGAGGAGCGCGGCGAGCCCCTCCGAGCCGTGCCGCATCAGCTCCGCGACGCGCGTCTCGACGTCGCGGTCGTTCACGAGGAGCGCCGCGCGCAAAAGATGCGCGCGCGGCAGCAATCGGCGGACGATGCTCGTGACGACGGCGCGGACGACGGTCTCGAGATCGGCGCCTTCCCAACGGTCGGGGTCGAGGAGCGTGTCCATGTTCCGCAGAGTCTCCTCGAAGTGGCGCTCGTGGAGCGCGAGCACGAGGGCGCGCTTGTCCTCGAATCGTGCGTAGATCGACGTCACCGCGACGCGCGCGCGCCGCGCGAGATCGGCCATCGTGATCTTCTCGAACGGCTCCTCGGCGAGCATCGCGGCGAACGCGTTCAGCACGCGCTCCTGGCTCTCGCGACTGCGCACCTGCCGCGGTGGACGCAGGCGGCGGTGCAGGGTCGATGTGGTCTCGAGAGCAGTCCGCATGAACATCTTATAACTGTAATCTAGTTACAATTACTACCCACCGAACGCAAGTCGCCACCCCGGGCTCGCGCAGCTCGGGCAGGCGACGCGCGCGAACCTCAGCGGGACGCGCGACGCTATGTCTCGCGCTTCCGCGGGCGTTTCGCCCCCCGGCTGCGTGGCGGCGGCGTCTTCGCGCCGCCCTTCAACGCCGCGAGGAACTGCTCGACGGGACGGGTGTTCAGGACGTCGTCGCGGGTCGCCCAGCCGCGGCGCGCCTGGTCGATACCGTAGCCGTCGGGATACTGGAGCTGCGCGGTCGCGTGCGCATCGGAGTCGATGACGAGCTTCACGCCGGCGGCGACGGCCTTCCGCACGTGATCGTCGCGCAGGTCGAGACGGGCGGGGTAGGCGTCGAGCTCGAGGACGGTGCCGGTCTCGCGCGCGCACGCGATCACGGCGTCCATGTCGACGTCGATCGGCTCGCGCTTGCCGAGGATGCGCGCGGTCGGGTGAAACAGAATGTCGGCGTGGGGGTTGCGCATGGCGCGCAGCACGCGCGCCGTCATCTCGGCGCGCGGCAGGAGGAAGTGCGAATGCACCGCGATGCCGACGACGTCGAGCTCGGCAAGCGCGTCGTCGGCGATGTCGAGCGTCCCGTCCTTGCGGATGTTCACCTCCGCGCCTTTCAAGACGCGAAAGCCCTCGAGACGCGCGTTGAGCGCGTCGATCGCCGCGCCTTGCTTGCGCAGCTTCGCCTCGTCGGCGCCGGAGGTCATCGCGAGGTCGCGCGTGTGGTCGGTGATCGCCATGTACTGGAGCCCGAGGCGGTGCGCCGCTTCGGCCATCGCCTCCAGCGTGTCGGCGCCGTCCGTCCACGTCGTCTGCGTCTGCAAGTCGCCGCGCAAGGAGCCGTGCTCGATCAGCTGCGGCAGGCGCCCGGCGCGCGCGGCGTCGATCTCGCCGACGTCCTCGCGCAGCTCGGGGGCGATGAACGGCAGATCGAGCGCCGCGTACACCTCCTCCTCGGTCTTGCCGGCGATC
This sequence comes from Deltaproteobacteria bacterium, assembly GCA_005879405.1. Classification (GTDB taxonomy): domain Bacteria; phylum Desulfobacterota; class Binatia; order UTPRO1; family UTPRO1; genus DP-19. Next base: position 2,261 of record VBKW01000206.1, on the reverse strand, counting down.
GACGTATCGCCGCGAAAGACGCCGTACTCGTTCAGCTTGAGGCCCTTCTTGATCGCGATCTGCCGCAGCGCGACGTTGTGCGCCTTGGAGCCGGTGAAGTAGTGCAGGGCGGCGCCGAAGCTCGCGCGCGGCACGACGCGGACGTCCATCTGCAATCCGCCGGCGAGGCGCACGGAGATCTTGGTGTCGCCCTTCGCGAGGACGCGCGCGACCTCGGGCAGCGCCGCGACGCGCTCCATCACGGGCGCCGCGCGGCGCGCGATCACGAGGATGTCGGCGTCGCCGACGGTCTCGCGGCGGCGGCGGATCGAGCCGGCGATCGTCGCCCGCTCGACGCCGGGCAGCGCTGCGAGACGAGCCTCGATGTCGCGGACCAGCGGCAGCACGTCGCCGAGCGGCATCCGGCCGTGGTGCTCGCGGGCGAACGCCAACCCGCGCAGGATCTTCTCCTCGCTCTTCTCGCCGAACCGCGGGAGGGCGCGGATGCGGCCGGCGCGCGCCGCCGCCTCCAGGCTCTCGAGGTCGGTGACGCCGAGCGCCTGGTAGAGCGCGCGCGCCCCTTTCGGCCCGACGCCCTCGACCGCGGTGAGCGCGGCGACGTCGATCGGCGTCCGCGCGCGCAGCTCCTCGTGGTACGCCATGACGCCGGTCGTGAGCAGCTCCGCGATCTTCTCCGCGATGCTCTTGCCGACGCCGGGAATCTCCGCCAGCGCCTTCACCCCGCCGCGTGCGAGCATCGCGCTGCACGGCTCGTCGCACGTCGCGATCGATTGCGCGGCTTTCTCGTACGAGCGCGGTTTGAACGGCACGTTCTCCATCTCGAGGAAGAGCGCGATCTCCCGCAGCGCGCGCGCGACGTCGGTGTTGGTCAGCGTCATGGCAGGCACGTGCAGCGCGTCATCACGCGCGTGGCTCGCGATCGATTCGGCGTGGCATCGAGCGCCGCCACGTCAGTGCACCAGCTCGGTGACGTCGAAGTAGATCACCGTCTCCTCCTCGCAGTCGTCGCACGCGAGCCGCGTCAGACGAAAGCGCTGCGCGCCCAGCTGGCGTGCGCCCTCGCCGGTCGAGCGCAGCGGACGGCCGCACCCGCAGCGGCGGGCGGCGACGATGCGATCGATCTCGTCGAAGCTGCGCACGGGAATCGCGCGTTCCATCGTGCTGCCGGGTCCGGTCGCTGCGAGCCGTCGCCGCCCGCGCGTGCGCCATCCGCGCACGACCCAGACGGTGGCGGCGAGGAGGACGACGACGGCGAACAAGAGTCCCACGGCAGGTCGCGCGGCCGGCGCTCCGCTCCGGGTCGCGAGGTTCAGGCCGGCAGGCGGCCGGGCCGGAAGAGCACCTTGGTATCGGCGACGACGAGCTGCTCGTTCAAGAAGAGCTGCACGGCTTGCGACAGCACCTTCCCTTCGAGCGCCTTGCCGTGCTCTTTCACGTCCTCGAGCGTGTCCTCGCCGACGCGGATCTGGAAGACGTCCTGCAAGATCACCGGTCCTTCGTCGAGGTGCTCGGTGACGAAGTGCGCGGTGCAGCCCGAGACGCGCACGCCGGCCTCGAACGCTTGCTTGTAGGCGTTCGCGCCTGGGTGGTACGGCAGCAGCGACGGGTGGATGTTGACGATGCGATGCGGGTACTGCCGCACCATCGCCGGCGACAGCACCTGCATGTAGCGCGCGAGCACGACGAGGTCGGGTCGCGCCTCGCGCAGCCGCTCGATCAAGAAGCGCTCGTGCGCCGACTTGTCGGTCGACGGCAGCCAGTGAAACGGAATGCCGCGGCGCTCGGCGATCGGGCGCAGCACGTCGTGGTTCGAGAGCGCGATCGCGAAGTCGCCGTTGATCAATCCCGCATCGTGATCGGCGAGCAGCGTCTCCAGGCAGTGCGGCTCCTTGGTGACGAGAATGGCGACGCGCTTGCGCTCACGCGCGCTGTGGAGGCGGACGCTCACCTCCATGTGCATCTCGTCGCCGATGTGCTTGAGCCCGAGGATCATCTCGTCGAGCGACGTCGAGAGGTCGCTCAGGTCGACGCGCATCGTCATGATGAAGAGACCCTCCATCACGCGCTGCTCGATGTCCTCGATGTTGGTGCTGCAGCCGGCGAGGTACGTCGAGATGCGCGCGACCACCCCCTTCTGGTCGCGGCCGACGACGGAGACAATCGCGAGGTTTTTCGGAACCGCCATGGCGATGGCCAGCGGCTACCCTAGAAGCCTGTGCAATTCAACGTCGCGTCCGCTTCGTGCCCTGCGCCATCACCCG
>VBKW01000026.1 GCA_005879405.1 Deltaproteobacteria bacterium | reverse complement strand
CTCGTACTCCGTTCCGACCCGCCATTCCGCGCGCGGCTTCGCGCCGCCGCGAATGTAGGCACCGAGCTCACGCGTATCGGTGATCGGCTCGCTCGAACCCGGCTCGCTACCCGCCTGAAACTCGGACACGGGCGGAACGTACCAGATCGCCTCCCTCTGGCAATCCGAAAGGCACCGGCGCCCGGCTGTCGCATTTCGCGGCAGCCGCAGTCGTGTTTCACCGCCCCAACCCGAAGCACGCTCGCCGTCACCGTCGGGCGACGCGCCGGATGCACGCATACTTATGCCTTTGCGCGTCCGCGCGCACGCGTCGCCGACGGTGGCATGCGATCTGCTCACGCTCGCAGCAGCGGGCGCCGGAACGAGGCTCATCTCCGCGTTCTTCGACTCGCCCGAGTGGGAGGTTCTTCCTCATGGATGCGCGAGTTGCCCGTATCGCCGAAGATCAGAGCGCTTCGTTGTTTGGACCCGACACGTTGGTGCCGGCGCAGTACTTCGATCGCGTCGGCACGGATGCGGCTTTTCAGCCCGAGAAGCGGCTCATGCTCGCAGTGCTGGAGGAGGCGATCGCAACGTTTCAGCGACACGCCATCGGCGACACGCGCCGTAGCCAACGGCTCGTCGAGGACGTCGAGGAGTGGGTGTCCGGCGCCAGTGGCGAGTGGCCGTTCTCGTTCGACAACATCTGCGCCGCGTTGGACCTCGACGCCGATTACCTCCGTGCCGGCATGATGCGTTGGAAAGAGGCGGAGCGTCGCAAGGCGCAGCAAGGACGCTCGACCGTGTACCGGTTCCCCTTCCGCCGAGTGAACGGGAAGCGGCACAGCATCACGGGACCGCGCGAGTACCTGAAGAAGAGCGCCTGACGGCGATCACCGATGAGCAGCTTGTCCGAGGAGCTCCGACGCTGGCGGCAGGCCCGGCGTATCGCACCCGGGATGCCGCCGGCGTTCGCGGCACCGCAGCGAATCGCCGTCAACGATCACGAGGTGCTCGTCATTCGTCGTCGCGCGTCCCGCGCCGGCGCGCGTAGTCGAGGAAGAGCGAGCGACTCTGTCGGTCAGTGACCGGCGGGTGCGGCGCTCGTCGCGTCGTCGAAGAAGATCTCGCCTTCGAAGATCAACGCCTGTACGACGGTGTTGAGCCGGGTAAGCGGCGTTCCATCGAGCTTGTAGTGACGGACGCCGCGCTTCATCGCATCCGACAGTTCGGCAAGCAGAAACAACGTCTCGTATGACGTGCGGAAATCGAGCTGCATGTCGCTGACGAGCGGAGCTTGGACCGCGAGCTGAGGTGTGGAATTTCCGTAGGGAATCTGGTGAGCCACGCGTCCTCCTTGGTCCCGCACCGGCTCGGTGCGGTTGGTCGCGCATCAATGCGTCGCGACGACCGACCAGAAGGGCATGGACCAAGTTTCGTGCCATCGAGTCGACGGCGCGCGGCGGCGCGTGTCGCGGACAGCGATCGTTTCCGCCACGCTGCGTCGCTCGATCGGGACCGCGACGCGATGCGAATCGAACCGCGGAGTTGTAGCCGTCGACTCGGGCGGCCGCACGCGCAAGTCGCACTCCGAGCCGGGCGACTTGCGCGAGCGTTCGCTAGCGAGACCGGTGACGCGAGATCTCCGCGCCGGGATTGCAGAACTGCGCGTTTCGGCCGAAAGCCTGCGCCACTACCCGATCCGTGACCGGGAGTGGAAAAGCACGCCAGGGCGATTATTTGCGCAGATGCTCGTGGAACGCGCGCTCCATGTGCTCGGCGACGCGCGTGACGTGATCGGCTGCGTCGCTGGCTCGCGCGGCGGCGCGTTCGGCGGATTCAGCCGCGGCATCGGCGCGGTCGGCCGCGAGTTCGGCGCGCGCCGCCGGATCTGCCGCGAGATAGTATTGCGCGATCCGCTCGCGCATCGCCGGCGCGATCGGACGATCGAACTTGCGGACGCCGATGAGCGGCCGTCCGAGAATCGACGCGCGCGCGAACGCGACCTCTCGGTCGAATCGCAGATAGAAGACGTGAATCTCGTACGGGTCGAGCGGCGGCTCGCTGTCGACCTCGACGCGCTCCGCCCAATCCGGATAGCCACGCCTCGCGATCAAGCTCGCGAGCTCGGGATTGCGCTCCATCTCGACCTCGAGGCTACCGGGCCCGAGCGCCACCGGCGGTCCGAGCGGAACACTCGTCGCCGAGCACACGCTTGCCACAAACAGCCCCATGACCACCGCAGCCGCCACATGTCCGCTTCGCATACGCGACCTCCTCGTCGTATTCGTCATCAAACCTTAGCCGAAGGCGATACCCGCTGTCAGCCCGCCAAGTTGTGGCCGTCGCCTGATCGCGTCCGGCGCGGGTTGCGCCCCGCTCCGGGCATTCGATACAGTCCAGGCCCTTCCCAATGTCGCGCGACCCGGACTACCGATCGCCGCCGGGGCGCTCTCTCGGGCGCCGCACCCCCCCTCAATGACTGTCGAAACGTACCTGATTCTGGCGATTCTTCTCGTCTTCTTCAACGCTTTTTTCGTGACGGCGGAGTTTGCCATCGTGAAGGTGCGCGCGACGCGCATCGAGGAACGCTTCCGCGCCGGCGTGCGGCGGGCAGCCGCGACCCAGGAGATCCTTCGCAACCTCGACGCGTACCTTTCGGTGACCCAGCTCGGCATCACGCTCGCCAGCCTCGGCCTCGGATGGATCGGCGAGCCGGCGTTCGCGTCGCTCATCAGCCCGATGTTCGCCGCGCTCGGCGTGTGGTCGGCGCCGGTCGTGCACAGCATCTCCGCTACGCTGGCGTTCGCCGTGATCACGTTCCTGCACATCGTTCTCGGCGAGTTGGCCCCGAAGTATCTCGCGATCCAACGTCCGGAAGCGGTCGCGCTCTTCGTGTCGGTGCCGCTGATCGCGTTTCGTCGTGCGCTCTATCCGGGGCTGTGGCTGCTCAATACCTCGTCCAACGCCTTCCTGCGCGTCCTCGGCATCGATCGCGCGCCGACGTCGGAACTCGTCCACTCCGAGGCGGAACTGCGTCTCTTGCTCGCCGAGTCGCACCGGACGGGCGCGCTGTCGAGCTCCAAGCGCAAGCTCCTCGAGAACGTGTTCGACTACACGCATCGCTCCGCCAAGCACATCATGGTGCCCCGTGCCGAGATCGTGTATCTCACACTGCGAAAGTCCTTGGCCGAGAATCTCGACATCATCCGCAAGAATCAGCACACCCGTTATCCACTCTGCGAGACCGACATCGACCACGTCGTCGGTATGATCCACACGAAAGACCTCTTCCAGCCCGAGGAAGGCCTGCGCGACGCGCGCGATCTCCTGCGACTGAAGCGCGAGATCCTGTTCGTGCCGGAAACGCGGCCGCTCGAGCTCCTGCAGCGCGACTTCCAGCAGCGTCGTCTCCACATGGCGCTCGTCGTCGACGAGTACGGCGGGACCTCCGGCTTGGTGACACTCGAGGACATCCTCGAGGAGATCGTCGGCGAGATTCAAGACGAGTTCGACGCCGAACCGCCGAAGATGGAAGCGACTCACGAGGGCTACGTCGTCGACGGACTGGTGCTGCTCGACGAGATCGCCGACCGTCTCGGGTTGGAGGCTCCCGAGCACGAGAGCAACACGCTCGGCGGTTTCGTCATCGCGCGGCTCGGACGCATCGCGCGCGTCGGCGACGTCGTGCGCCTCGACGGCTACGACGTCAAAGTCGTCGAGATGAAAGGCCGGCGCGTGAGCAAGCTGCTGCTGACGCCCGTCGCCGAACGCGAGCACGAGCCGCAATCCGCCTGACGGATCGCGCGCGGCCTGCTGCGCGGCCGACGACGTCGTCGTGTGCTCCCGGCGGTCCTCATCCGACGGGCGCCCGCGGGACTGTCGTGGCACTCGCGATGTGTCAGCGGAGACGCGTCGATCTGGCCGCCCGTGTCCCTGTGACACTCGACGGCGCGCGGCGGACAACCATACGGCTTTGATTTCACGCAATTGCGGCCTAGTGCCGGGTGGGCGAGCGGCCGCATACCGTTGGCGCAGCCCTTGCTCGATAGCGCACCGACAGCCGCGCTTCCAGGGCGCCGAAAGGACATCTCATGCACGCAATGCTGGAACGGAAGACAGTCGTAGTCGACGGCGAGTCGCTGGAGATGTGGGCGCCCCCGGTCTCGGACTTCTCGTGTCTGCCGGACGATCTTCGGACGTACATGACGCGCGGCCGCTGGGATCTGGTCTTCAACGCGCTCTGCTATCTGGCGGATGCGGTTCCGGAGGGTCGCGCCTGAGCGCGCGTCACGCCGCCGGCCGTCACGCTGATCACGCGCAGCGTGCCGAGCGACCGGGCGATCTAGATCGATGCCAACGCGAGCTCGATGCGCTTGCGGGTCCGCCGCAGCACCCGACCGAGGCGCTTCTGCTCCTTCTCCTCCAGCGCCGACGCATCGAGTCCGCGGAGCTTGCGATTCAGTCGGCGCGCCGCCGCCATGACGTCTGCCGCGGATTGCGGTTGATCGCTCCGCCGCGACTCGCGGAACTTGTGCACCGAGAGGTTCGCGAGCTTCACCCGTCGCCAGAGCTTCAGCATGTCGGATTCCGAGCCCTGACGCGCGATCGCCATCAGGATCTCGCGCGAGATCGACGGGTAGCGGTGGATCTCGGCCTTCACCTCGGCCGGTAGTCGCGTCAGGACGAGCATGTTCGAGACGTAGGGGCGGCTCTTGTGCAGAAGCTGCGCGAGCGCTTGGTGGGTGTAGCCGTAGCGGGCGACCATCGCGCCCAGCCCCTCCGCCTCTTCGAGCGCCGTCAGGTCCTCCCGCTGCAGGTTCTCGATGAGCGCGATCTCGTTCGGGTCGTCGTCCCGGACGATCGCGGGCATCGATCGCAAGCCGGCCCGTACCGCTGCGCGGTAGCGCCGCTCTCCCGCCATGATCATGAAGCCCTCGGCGTCGCGTTTGACGATGATCGGTTGCAGCACGCCCCGCATACGTACCGAGTCCGTCAACTCGTCGAGCGCCTGCGGGTCCATGAAGCGCCGCGGCTGGTTGGGGTTGGGATGGATCTGCTCGATCGGAATGGCGGCGAGCAAAATCCTATGGCCGCCGACAAATTGACCAGCGGCGAGACCGTTGCCGCGTACTGCTCCTGCGATAGCCTCCACCTCAGCCTCCTTCCCATCCACCCACACGTGCAGGACCAGGAGCCGTCGGGATACCGTCGCGGAGGATGATAGCTCGATTTGCGGGGACACCCAAGGACTTTTTGCCCACTCCGCAATAAAAAAGGGGCGGTCACCCGCCCCCTTTTTGCGAAAATCGGCGCTCAGCTCAGATCTTTCCCTGCAAGAAGAACGCGATCACGAGCGCGTAGAGGCAGAGGGCCTCCATCAGCGCCAGGCCGATGATCATCGGCACGAAGATGCGGTCGGCCGAGTTCGGATTGCGGCCGATACTTTCCATCGCCGCCGCCGTCGCACGCCCCTGACCGAGGCCGACCCCGAGCGCTGCGATCCCGATTCCCAGGCCGGCTCCGATCCCGATCAATCCGCCCGATCCCGCCGCAGCCGCCGCGTCGGCGGCGAAGCTCGGACTGGCGGTCAGCACCAGCCCGCAGAGAAAGATGATCCCCGAAACGATTCTCGACATGTGATCCTCCGAGTTAAGGCTCTTGCGGGTCCGCCCCCGCCACATCCTCTTGTCCTCTTCCACGCGCGGCGAGCGAGAGCCGGGTGAACGTCCTAACCTAACCTAATGGTCGTGGCTGATCGCGAGGCCCACATAGACCATCGTCAGCAACGTGAAGACGAGCGCCTGCACGAGCGATACGAACGTGCCGAGCACGTAGAACACGACCGGCACGACGACCTTGGTGAGATCGGTGAAGATACTCAGCAACAGGTGATCGGCGAACATGTTGCCGTAGAGACGAATCGCCAACGAGGCGGGCCGGAACAGGTGGCTGAAGGTCTCGACGATGATCATCAGCGGCGAGAGCACGAGCAGTGGGCCGACGAACTGCTTCAAGTAGGCCACGCCGTGCGCGCGCGCCCCGTAGTAGTTGTAGGCGACGAAGGACACTGCGCCGAGCGCGATCGTGATGTTGAAGTTGTCGGTCGGCGGCGTGAAGCCCGGCAGCAGGCCGATGAGATTGGCCGCCAAGATGAAAAAAAAGAAGCTGCCGAAGAGGGGCACGTACTTCGGTGCGTCGTGGCCGACGATGCTCTCCGCGAGCTGGGTGATCATCTCCGTCACGACCTCGGCGATGTTGCGCGCGCTGAAGCCCGATTGGGGCAGCGTCGGATCCGGGGTCTTCGCCAGCTGCGCTCGAACGCGGAGGGCGAAGATCGTGAGGAGGATCATCACGAGGATCGAGGTTGCGAGGTGTTCGGGGATCGCCGCGACCCCGGGGATCCCTCCGACCCAGCTGAATCCGTGTTCCACGATCTACGCGCTCCTTCAGACCGCCCCGGGCGCGGCGATGGGAAGACAGGCATCGATGACGACCGCCACCGGCAACGTGGTGACCCCGATCGCGAACGAGACGCCGTCGACGAGCGAGCCGGGCAAGAGCAACGCGCTCGCCGGCACGGCCAGCAAGATGACCGACTTGAGGAGCGCCATCGCAACCACGTGCTGAATCGGGACGCGGCGCGCGAGCGCCGCCGCTGCAAGCCGGCGGATCATGATGAAGTCGAGCAACGCAGCGCCGCCGCCGAAGGCGATCCCGAGGGGTCGCGCGACTCGTCATCAACAACTCGATCCGTGCGAGGCGCTCCGTCATCGATTGCGTTCGAGCCGTCGTAGGATTTGCACCATGCGATAGAAGCCGATGACCGTCCCGGCGATGGTCATGCCGAGCACCAGCCACGGATCGGTGCCGAGCCAGCGATCTAACCAATACCCGAGAAAAACGCCAGCGGCGATGCAGCCGAGAAACTCGTAGGCGATCGCGCCGTACTTCGCGTACCGGACGAACGCCGACTCGGGCGACGCCTCACGCTCCGGCGCCATGGGGGGTGTGTCGCAGCACGTCCTCGGCCGCGCTGAGGAACTCGTCGACGTCCTCCTCGCCGTGCGCGAGCGAGAGAAACATCGCCTCGAACGGCGACGGCGGGAGATAGAAGCCGCGCTCGAGCATGCCGAAGAAAAAGGCGCGAAACCGGGCGCGATCGAGACGCTCGACGTCGGTGAGCGTCGCCGCGCGCTCGATGCCGAGGAAGAGCGTCAACATCGACCCGACACGTTGCACGCATCCCGCGACACGGTGACGGGCGAGGATCGTCTCCAGACCGGCGGCCATCTTGGCCCCGAGCGTCTCGAGATGCGCGTAGGCGGCGGCGTCCAGGAGCGCGAGGGTCTCGCGGCCCGCCGCCATCGTGACTGGATTCCCGGCGAGCGTTCCCGCCTGGTACACCGGGCCGACGGGAGCGAGCTGCTCCATCACGTCCGCGCGGCCGCCGAAGGCGCCTACGGGCAAGCCGCCGCCGATGATCTTCCCGAGGCAGGTGAGGTCGGGCTCGATCGCGAAGCGCCCCTGCGCGCCGCCGCGGCCGAGACGGAAGCCGGTGATCACCTCATCGAAGATGAGCAGCGCACCGCAGGCGCGCGTCGCCTCCCGCAGGGCCATGAGGAACCCCGGCTGCGGCGGGACGACGCCCATGTTGGCCGCGACCGGCTCGACGATCACCGCGGCGAGCTCCGATGCCTTCGCCGCCACGTAGGCGCGGACCTGATCGGCGGCATTGTAGTCGGCGACGACGGTATGCATCGTGACGGACTCGGGCACGCCGGCGCTGTCCGGGAGCGCGAACGTCATCGGTCCCGAGCCGGCGCGGACGAGCATGCCGTCGGAATGGCCATGGTAACACCCGGCGAACTTGAGAATCGTCGGCCGTTTGGTGAACGCACGCGCGACGCGTACGGCGGACATCACGGCCTCGGTCCCGGACGTGACCATGCGCAACCGCTCGATCGCCGGCATCGCCTCACGGATCGCGCGCCCGAGCTCGATCTCCCCGGTCGTCGGTGCGCCGAAGCCGAGTCCGGCGGCCGCGGCCTGCTGAACGGCCTGCACGACTCGCGGATGCGCGTGGCCGGCGATCGCGGCGCCCCAGGAGCCGATCAGATCGCAGTACGTCTTGCCGTCGGCGTCGGTGACGGTCGCGCCGCGGCCGCGCACCAGGAACAGCGGCGTCCCCCCGACGTTGCGCCACGCACGAACGGGGCTGTTCACCCCGCCCGGAAAGAGGCGCACCGCCTCGTCGTACAGCTTCGTCGAGAGAGTCATCGCCACGCCGCCGGGCGCGCGCCGCTCTGGTACCATCCACCCGTCGGACGGTCAACGAAACGTCTTGCGTCCCTACGCCAAAGGGACTAGAGATGCCGGGCTTCGCGGCCGACGTCTCCCACGCATCGGGCTTCGATCATGATTCGTCCATCAATGCGGCGCCGATGAATCGGCCGCAAACGGTTGACAGCCCCGCCGAGCGCGCGTGGCAACGAGCGCGTGACATCCTGCTCGCCAAGCTGGGGCAGGCGGCGTTCGATCTCGGCGTGAAGTCGCTCCGCCTCTGCGCTGCGACCGACACCGCGGTGCAGTTGGTGGCGCCGACTGCCGCCGCCGCGACGTGGATCCAGACTAACCATCCCGGCGCGCTCGAAGACGCGCTGCGCGCCGCCGGGCTACCGTCGACCGTCGACATTCTCGGCGAGGGTCGCACCCAAGGAGAGCTCTTTCCCGGCGAACCCGCCGCCGCCGCTGCGCGCAGAGCGCGAATGCGGTTCGGCAGTCTCGTGCCGCGCTACACGTTCGACACCTTCGTCGTCGGCGGCAGCAATCAATTCGCACACGCGGCGTGCAAAGCCGTCGCGATGCAGCCTGGCAATCACTACAACCCGCTCTTTCTCTACGGTGGCGTCGGCCTCGGAAAGACCCACCTCGCCAACGCGATTGGCCACGAGACGCTGGAGCGGCAGTCGCAAGGTCGAATCGCCTATCTCAGCGCCGAGACGTTCATGACCCAGCTGATCAACGCTCTCCGCCGCGACAAAATGGAGGAGTTCAAGGCCACGTTTCGCCGGGTCCAGGTCCTGATCCTCGACGACGTTCAATTCCTCGCCAATCGCGAGCGTACTCAGGAGGAGTTCTTCCACACGTTCAACGCGCTGCACGAGCAGCGTCGGCAGATCGTCCTCACGTCCGACAAGATACCAAAAGACATCACCGGGCTCGAGGAGCGGCTTCGCAACCGCTTCGAGTGGGGCCTGATCGCCGACATCCAGCCGCCCGACATGGAGACGCGGGTCGCAATCCTGGAGAAGAAAGCCGAGATCGAGGGCCTCGATCTTTCGCACGATGTCGCGGTGTTTCTTGCATCACACATCGATTCCAACGTGCGGGAGCTCGAGGGCGCGTTGACGCGGCTCTCCGCGGTCGCGTCGCTGTCGAAGACATCGATCACCGTCGAGTTCGCGCGGTCGGTGTTGAAAGACCTGCTCCGCGACCGCCGCACGATCACGATCGAGGCCATCCAAGCGAGCGTTTGCGATCACTACGGCATCCGTATCGGCGACCTACTGTCGCAAAAGCGCACCCGCGACATCGTCGGCCCGCGACAGGTCGCGATGTATTTGGCACGGAAGCTGACGGCCGCGTCGTTCCCGGCGATCGGCGAACGGTTCGGCAACCGCGACCACTCGACCGTGATCCACGCGTGCACGACCGTCAGCGAGAAGCTGATCGAAGACGGGGCGCTCCGTGCGGCGATCGAGCAGATCGAGCGGCGCTTGCAGGCGACGCCGTGAGCTGTGGACGGATCGTGAATTCGCGTTGGAATCGGCGGTGCGAACGACCGTGGAACGGTTGGTTCGCCCACCCGAGCGTGCTCATCCCGCGCCATTTCCACAACCGGTCGTCGATGATAACTCCTGGATCGGGTGGAGCATCCTACCGCCGTCCACGGATCGGCGACTGCCTACTACTAGTGGTCTTTCTTCTGACATTTCTCCTATAAGACTACTGGCTGGAGACGACATGGATCTGCGGGTCGAAAAGAGCGAGTTCATCCAAGGCCTCTACCTGACCCAGGGAGTCGTCGAGAAGCGCAACACGCTTCCGATTCTCGCCAACGTCCTGATCGAATCGACCGGCAGCGAGATCGTGCTCACCGCGACCGATTTGGAGGTCGGGATCCGCCGAACGTGCAAAGGGAAGATCGCACGCCCCGGCACGGTGACGTTGAACGCACGGAAGCTCTACGAGATCGTGCGCGAGCTTCCGTCGGACGATCTCATGTTGCGTTCGGGAGAGGGTGGTTGGGTCGAGGTGAGCGGCGGAAAGTCTCGCTACCGCATGGTTTCGATGGATCCAAAGGAGTTTCCGAGCATTCCGGCGAGCACGCCGGTCGCGAAGAAAGGCGGCGTCGTGTTGTTGCTCGGCACCGGCGTCCTCGCGGAGATGATCGAGAAGACGCTGTTCGCAGTCTCCACCGACGAGACCCGTCTCAGCCTCGGCGGCGTGTTCATCGAGAGCGTCGAGAAAAATCAGGTACGGATGGTCGCGACCGACGGCCACCGGTTGGCGCTGGTCGAGCGCGAGATCGCCGGGGTCGATCTGCGTCCGGGCGTGATCCTACCGCGGAAAGGTCTCGTCGAGACCAAGCGGTTGCTCGAGGACACGAGCGGCGATGTCACGTTCTCGATCGCCGGCAACCTCGCGCGCGTCGAGCGCGCCGGGGTCGAGCTGTTCATGCGTCTCATCGAGGGCGAGTTTCCGGACTACCGCCAGGTGATACCCAAAGAGAGCAAGCGCCGGGCGCGCGTCGACCGTGAGTTGCTCTTCGGTGCGTTGCGACGCGTGTCGATTCTCTCGAGCGAGCGCTCACGTGGGGTGAAACTGCGGCTGCAACCCGGAACGCTGGAGGTGATGACGACGAATCCCGATATCGGCGAGGCAATGGAAGAGATCGAAGTCGATTACGCCGGCGACGAGTTCGCGATCGGGTTCAACGCTCGTTACCTCCTCGACGTCCTCGGAATCGTGGGGTCGGCAGGCACCGTGGAGATCGGCCTCACCGACGAAGTGAGCCCGGGAATCATCCACGTCGACGACGACGAAGGATATTCCTACGTCGTCATGCCGATGCGCTTGTAACCTGCGAATGTAACAAGCGGATTCGCTTTACCGCCGGTCCTCGTTTTGATACACTTCGAGGTGGCGAAGGGGGTGGGCTTGGGTTGGGGATCGTGTGCCCCGTCGCACCCCATTTTCGAGGTCCATGGCGAACAACATCGTGTCCGATAGCTCGACCTACAGCGCCGACAACATCAAGGTGCTGGAGGGTCTCGAGGCCGTGCAAAAGCGGCCCGGGATGTACATCGGTCACACCGGTGAGCGCGGGCTGCACCACCTCGTATTCGAGGTCGTCGACAACTCGATTGACGAGGCTCTCGTTGGGCATTGTGATCGCGTCGACGTCACGATTCACGTCGAGAACAGCGTCACAGTCGAAGATAACGGCCGCGGCATACCGGTCGACATCCATCCGACGGAAGGCATCTCGGCGGCCGAGGTCGTGCTGACGAAGCTCCACGCCGGAGGCAAGTTCGACAAAGGCGCGTATCGCGTCTCGGGCGGTTTGCACGGCGTCGGCGTCTCGGTCGTAAACGCGCTCTCGGAGTACCTCGAGGTCGAGATCAAGCGCGACGGCAAGGTGTACTTCCAACGCTTCCAGCGCGGGAAGCCGCAAGGCCCGCTGCGCGAGACCGGCACGACACAGCAACGCGGGACCAAGGTCACCTTCAAGCCCGACCCGCTCATCTTCGAGGTCCTCGACTTCAGCTTCGACATTCTCTCGCAGCGCCTGCGCGAGCTCGCCTTCTTGAACCAAGGTGTGCAGATCACCATTCAGGACGAGCGCGACCTCAAGCACCACGAGTTCCATTATCGCGGCGGTATCGTCGAGTTCGTCGAGCACCTGAGCCGCACGAAGACGCCGCTCCACAACGTGATCTACATCGAGGGCGAGCGCGACGGCGTCGAGACCCAGATCGCGCTGCAATGGAACGAAGGCTACAGCGAGAGCATCTATCCCTTCGCCAACAACATCAACACGATCGAGGGCGGCACGCATCTCGTCGGTCTCAAGTCGGCGCTGACGCGGACCATCAACGCGTATGCCACCGGCAAGAACCTCGTGAAGCGCGACGACGAGGCCTTGCAAGGCGACGACTGCCGCGAGGGACTCACGGCGGTCATCGCGGTGAAGGTGCCCGAGCCGCAGTTCGAAGGCCAGACGAAGACCAAGCTCGGCAACAGCGAGGTGAAAGGTCTCGTCGAGGCGCTCGTGAACGACAAGCTCGGCGTCTACTTCGAGGAGCATCCCGGCGACGCGAAGGTGGTCGTCCAGAAGGCGCTCGAGGCGGCGCGCGTCCGCGAGGCGACGCGGAAGGCGAAAGAGCTCGCGCGGCGCAAAGGCGCCCTCGACTCGGGATCGCTACCGGGCAAGCTCGCCGATTGCCAAGAGCGCGACCCGGCGCTTTCCGAGCTCTACATCGTCGAGGGTGATTCCGCGGGCGGCTCTGCCAAGCAAGGCCGCGACCGTCGCAATCAAGCGATCCTTCCGCTGCGCGGCAAGATCCTGAACGTCGAGAAGGCGCGCTTCGACAAGATGCTGTCCTCGCAAGAGATCCGCGTGCTCATCACCGCGATGGGCGCCGGCATCGGCAAGGACGAGCAGGACCTCTCGAAGCTGCGCTACCACACGATCGTCATCATGACGGACGCCGACGTCGACGGCTCGCACATCCGCACTCTCTTGCTGACGTTCTTCTACCGCCAGTACGCGGAGCTCATCGAAAAGGGATACCTCTACATCGCGCAGCCGCCGCTCTTCAAAGTGCGCAAGGGTAAGCAAGAGCGCTACTTGAAGGACGAGACCGCGCTCGAGGACCATCTCGTCGAGCTCGGAACGGAAGACGTGCGCCTCGAGGCGCACGGGACGAGCCTCACCGGGGTTCCGCTCAAGGGACTCGTGAAGCGCGCCATCCGCTTCGAGAAGATCATGGACGTGGTCGAGCGCAAGAAACGGCAGCGCGACATCGTCGGCGCGATCGCGGCAGTCGAGGAGAGCCCCGAAGATTGGCTGCGGGACCGCGCGCACGTCGACGCCGTCGCCGAGAAGGTGCGGCAGCACCTTCAGACGGCCGCCCCCGAGCAGCTGCCGCTGACCTACACGTGCGAGGACGACGTCGAGCACAACACGCTGCGGGTCGCGTTCCACTCGCGCACGAACGGCGGCGGCACTCACACCGTCATCGACATGGAGTTCTGCCTCGCGCCCGAATTCGAGGAGCTGCGCCGTCTCGCCGCCGAGCTGCGCGCCGCCGGCGCACCGCCCTTCACGTTGACGGCGGGCGAGCGCGTGCTCAAGGCGACGTCGCTGCGCGAGGTCGTCGACGACATCGTGCGCGAGGCGCGCAGGGGCCTCGACATCCTACGCTACAAGGGCCTCGGCGAGATGAACCCCGGGCAGCTCTGGGCGACGACGATGAACCCGGAGAGCCGCACGCTGCTGCAGGTCAGGCTCTCCGACGCCTACAGCGCCGATCAGATCTTCTCGACGTTGATGGGCGACGAAGTGGAGCCGCGCCGCAAGTTCATCGAGGCGAACGCCCTCGACGTCAAGAACCTCGACATCTGAGCCGTGCACAAGATTCCCGTCAACATCGAAGACGAGATGAAGCAGTCCTTCATGGACTACGCGATGAGCGTCATCATCGCGCGGGCCCTGCCGGACGTGCGCGACGGGATGAAGCCCGTGCATCGCCGCGTGCTGTACACGATGTACGAGCTCGGCAACGAGTGGAACCGCAGCTACAAGAAATCGGCGCGCGTCGTCGGCGACGTGCTCGGCAAGTACCATCCGCACGGCGACACCGCGGTGTACGACAGCGTCGTCCGGATGGCGCAGGACTTCTCGCTGCGCTACCCGCTCGTCGACGGCCAGGGCAATTTCGGCTCGGTCGACGGCGATCCCGCGGCGGCGATGCGGTACACCGAGGTGCGCATGACGCGCATCGCCGGCGAGCTCATCGCCGACATCGACAAAGAGACGGTCGACTTCGCCCCGAACTACGACGAGACGCTGCGCGAGCCCGTCGTCCTCCCGAGTCGCCTTCCCAATCTGCTCGTGAACGGCAGCACGGGAATCGCCGTCGGCATGACGACGAATATCCCGCCGCACAACCTCGGTGAGGTCGTCGACGCGACGATCGCCCTGATCGAGCGGCCCGCGATCACGGTGAAAGAGCTCATGGAGCACATCCCTGGGCCGGATTTCCCGACCGCCGGGTTCATTCACGGACGGGCGGCGATCCAGGACGCCTATGAGACCGGGAAGGGCGTGCTGCAGCTGCGCGCGCGCGCGACGACGGAAGTCGACAAGAAGAGCGGGCGCGCGAGCATCATCGTCTCGGAGATTCCGTTTCAGGTGAACAAGGCGCGGCTCATCGAGCGCATGGCCGAGCTGGTGAACGAAAAGCGCGTCGACGGCATCTCCGACCTGCGCGACGAGTCCGACCGCGACGGCATGCGCATCGTCATCGAGCTGAAGCGCGACGCGGTGCCGGAGATCGTGCTGAACCAGCTCTACAAGCTGACGCCGATGCAGGACTCGTTCGGCATCATCATGCTGGCGATCGTCGAGGGGCGGCCGCGGCTCCTCACGTTGAAGCAGGTACTGCAGTACTTCGTCGGCCACCGCGTCGACGTCGTCACGCGGCGAACGATCTTCGAGCTCCGCAAGGCCGAGGAACGGCTCCACATCCTCGACGGCCTACGGATCGCGCTCGACAACCTCGACGCGGTGATCAAGCTGATCCGCGCCGCGGCTGATCCGGCGACGGCACGCACCGGCATCATGAGCGGCTTCGGGCTCTCCGAGCCGCAGGCGCAAGCGATCCTCGACATGCGCCTCCAGCGCCTCACCAATCTCGAGCGCGACAAGATCCTCAAGGAGCACGGCGAGACGGTCGCGCTGATCGCGCGCCTGCGCCAGATCCTCGCCGACGAGCGCGAGGTCTACGAGATCATCGTCGAGGAGCTGCGCGAGCTGAAAAAGATGTTTGGCGACGGACGCCGCACCGAGATCGTCGACGCCACCACCGAGATCTCGATCGAGGACATGATCGTCGAAGAGGACATGGTGGTGACGATCTCGCACGAGGGCTACATCAAGCGGAACCCCGTGTCGCTCTATCGCGCACAGCGCCGCGGCGGAAAGGGCAAGATCGGCACGACCACGCGCGACGAGGACTTCGTCGAGCACCTCTTCGTCGCTTCGACGCACAGCTACATTCTCTTCTTCACCACCACCGGTAAGGTCTACTGGATCAAGGTGCACGAGGTGCCGCAGGCGAGCCGCGCCGCGCGCGGCAAGGCGATCGTGAACCTGTTGACGCTGCGACCCGACGAGAAGATCTCCGCCTTCCTATCCGTCCGCGAATTCCAGGAGAACCGCTTCGTCTTCTTCGCGACGAAGAAGGGCATCGTGAAGAAGACCGACCTCATGGCGTACTCCAACCCGCGGCCTTCCGGGATCATCGCGATCGGCCTCGACGCCGACGACGGGGTGATCGGCATCCGCCTGACCGAGGGAAAGCAGGAGATCATCCTCTCGACGCGCATGGGGCAGTCGATCCGCTTCAAGGAGGAAGAGGTGCGCAGCATGGGCCGCGGCGCCGGCGGCGTGAAGGGGATCACGCTCGAGGCCGACGACGAGGTCGTGAGCATCGAGATCCTGACCGAGGGCGCGAGCGTGCTGACCGTCGCCGAGAACGGCTACGGCAAGCGCACCGACACGGCCGAGTATCGGGTCCAATCGCGTGGCGGCAAGGGCATCATCACGATGAAGACGACCGAGCGTACCGGCCTGGTCGTCGGCGTGCAGCAAGTGACCGACGACGACAATCTCATGCTGGTCACGAGCAACGGCAAGATCATTCGCTTGCGCGTCGGCGACATTCGCGTGATCGGCCGCAACACCCAGGGCGTGCGGCTGATCGACACGGAGCCGGGCGAGCGTGTCGTGAGCCTGGCGCGCCTCGCCGAGCGCGAAGAGGACGACGACGAGCCGGCGCCCCCGGATCCGGCACCGACACCAGAGAGTTAAGACCGGCGCCGGCGCGCGTGACGCACGCGCGGCGGATGCTGCTCACCCTCGCGGTGGAGGAGCGCGATCGCCTCGTCGCACCAGTCGATGTAGCTGCTCGCGTGACGAATACCGCGCAGCAGCGTGAGATAGCCGCCGAGACGTAAGCGGTTCGACAGGATGGGTCCGCTGCTGAGGAATCGCTCCAGCTCCTGATACGTCTGCAATCGGGCGCGGTAGATCTCCCGGTGCTTCGCGATCAGCTCCGTCGCCTCCTCGTTGCTCAAGAGACCGCTCGAGAAGGTCTTGAGCATCATCTCGTCTTTCACCCGCTGCGGGCGAGCCGGGATCCGCAGCCAGGCGAGGAGCGCTTTCCGACCGATGTCGCTGAGCGAGTAGATCTTCTTCGTCGGGCGGCCGCGTTGCTCGACGCTGCGGTGCGTGACGTCGCCGTTGCGCTCGAGCCGGGCAAGCTCCTTGTAGATCTGCGGATGGCTCGCGTGCCAGAAATATCCGACGGAGCCGTCGAAGAGTTTCATCAACTCGTAACCGCTCAGTGGGTCGTGGGCGAGCAGGCTCAGAATCGCGTAGCGGAGCGACACCGGGGGATGCGCCTCCTTCGGACGAACCCCCTAACAGGGATGCTGCTCGCGTCGCAAGCAAATACTGACGGACGTCCCCGCGATTTGCGGCCGGCAGCCGCGTCGCCGTTCCTTGCGGACGCGTCGGTCATGTGCGACACCGCTGGCCGTCGTGGCGACCATCGGCGTGATCGGTGCCGGGAGCTGGGGCACGGCCCTCGCGAAGATGCTCGCCGAATCCGGCCACGACGTCACGCTGTGGGCGCATCGCGCCGAGGTCGCGCGAGACATCACGACCACGCGCGAGAACACGACGTATTTGCCGGGCTTCCCATTGCCCGTGACGCTTCGCGCCACGGCCGATCTCGCGCAGGCGACGCGCGACAAGGACGTGCTGCTCTCGGTGAGCCCGTCACACGTCGTGCGAACGGTGATGACCGAGGCGATGCCGCACCTGACCGGCGATCCGTACCTGGTCACTGCGTCGAAGGGGATCGAGGAGGCGAGCCTCCTCACGATGGCGGGCGTCCTCGAAGAGATCGTCGGCAGCGCGCACGCGGGCCGCGTTTGCGCGCTCTCGGGCCCGAGCTTCGCCCGTGAGGTCGCCGCGCACATGCCGACGGCAGTCACGATCGGCGCCCGCGACCACGAGGTGAGCGCGACGGTGCAGCGCGTCTTCACCACGGGATATTTTCGCGTCTACTCGTCCGACGATCTGATCGGCGTCGAGATCGGCGGCGCGGTGAAGAACGTGATCGCGATTGCGGCGGGCGTCAGCGACGGGCTCGGCTTCGGATCGAACACGCGCGCCGCGTTGATCACCCGCGGCATCGCGGAGACGGCGCGACTCGGCGCCGCGCTGGGAGCAAACCCGATCACGCTTTCCGGCTTGGCGGGCGTCGGCGATCTCGTGCTCACGTGCACCGGCGAGCTCAGCCGCAACCGCAACGTCGGCCTTCGGCTCGGCCGCGGCGAGGCGTTGGCGGACATCGTCGGCGACATGAAAATGGTCGCCGAGGGAGTCAAGAACGCGCGGTCGGTGCACGCGCTCGCAGCGAAACTCGGCGTGGAGATGCCGATCACGGAGCAGATGTATGCGATGTTGTACGAAGCGAAGCCGCCGCGTGAGGTCGTCACGGACCTGATGGCGCGCGGTCTCAAAGCGGAGTTCAGCCACCGACACTGACGAGGAGTGACGATGCCGAAAGGATCATGCAAGCTCGACGGCTGTGAGAAGCCAGTCGCCGGCAAGGGATACTGCGCGCGCCACTACAAGGCGTGGCGCCGCGGCGCGCTGCCCAAGGCACGCTACAAGACCTGTACGCACGAAGCCTGCCGGAAGCCGCGCGCGATCGGGTCGAAATGCGAGGAGCACGGTCATAAGGCGCCGGCCGCGGCGGGCGAGACCGCGGCGTCGCCGGGCGCCGCCGGCTAACGGTTGCATCCGCATCGCGGTACTGGGCCGATTTGCGTCGCGATACTTCGTTGCTCGGTCGCTCCGCTGCTCGGCGTAGCGCTGCTACGCCTGCGCTGCTCGCTTCCCTCGCGCCTCGTCTGGCTCGCAACTCGACCCAGTCCTTCGCGCGCGCCAAAGGATCCATTACACGTCGCGCCTTACCTAAATTGACAGCGGCAGGCTGCTGTGATGGATAGGCGCGATCCCGTATGAAGCGAACCTTTCAACCGAGCAATCGCCGACGTAAGCGCACGCACGGCTTCCTCGCCCGCATGGCGTCGCCCGGCGGGCGCCAAGTCTTGAAACGGCGTCGCGCCAAGGGCCGGAAACAGCTCACCGTCTCGATTCCGCCGAAGCAGGCGAGATGACCGCGCCCGCAGGCGAGGGCTTCCCGAAGGCGGCGCGCGTCCGCCGCCGCCGGGAGTACCTGGCACTCGGTCGAACCGCGCGGCGGCGGCACACGGCGCATTTCGTCATGCTCTGCCAGCCGCGCGAAGGTGATTCGCGACTCGGCGTGACGGTGAGCCGCAAGATCGGCGATGCCGTGCTGCGCAACCGCGTGAAGCGGCGTGTGCGCGAGATCTTCCGGCGCGATCCTCGACGCCTCGTGCCGAACCACGACACGGTGGTGATCGCGAAAACGGGAGCTGGCGCGCTGTCGTTTCGCGAGATCGCCGACGAGCTCGGCGCCGCCGCCGCTGTGCGTGTCGAGCGACCGCGGACCTGACGTGCTGACGCACCGGCGCGTCGTGCGCGAGGTGGCGGTGGCGCCGCTCAGGCTCTATCGGATGACGCTCTCGCCGCTCCTGCCGCGTAGCTGTCGCTTCGAGCCGACCTGCTCCGCGTATGCGATCGGGGCCGTGGTTCGCCACGGGCTCGTCCGCGGCGGTTGGTTGGCGGCGCGCCGCGTGCTGCGCTGTCGGCCGGCGTGCGCGGCGGGTCTCGACCCGGTCCCCGGCGAAACGAGCGGCTGATGGACCAGCGTCGCGCCTTGCTTGCGGCATTGCTGTGCCTGGTCGTGCTCGTCGTCTACCAGGAGTTGATCCGCCGCCTGTATCCGCCGCCGCCGGAGCCCGCGCAGACCGTGACGGCGGAGCAGACGAGCGCCCCGAGCGCCCCGACGACACCGCCGAGCGCCGCGGCAACGGTCGCCAGCGAAGCGCCGGTTCCTGCAGACCGCGGCGCGGTCGTTCCGATCGAGACGCCGCTTTACTCCGCGCGGGTGTCGACCGTCGGCGGTCGGCTGCTGAGCGTCCGCCTGAAGCGCTTTCGGACGAGCATCGAGGTCGCGAGCGAGCCGCTCGAGATGGTCGAGATCGCTCCGTCGTCGGCGCCGCCGCTCGGCCTGCGCTTCATCGCCGACGACGCCAAGGTCGAGGACGACACGACGGTCGCCTACGCCGCGGATCAGCCGTCGATCGACGTCGCCGAAGGCGCGAGCGCGACGCTGCACCTTCGCGGCACGTTGCCCTCGGGCGCGGCCGTGGAGAAGTCGCTGACGGTCAGCGGCGACGCGTATCCGATCACCGTCGCCGTCCGCGCCGACGCGCTCCCGGCGCGCTTCACGCACGTCGGGATCGGGTGGCGGCGGCACGTCGCCGCCGGCAACCCCAAGGATCCCGAGACCCGCTATCGCAGCGCGGTCGTGCTCGCGAACGACAAGATCGTCCACGAGGCGCCGGGCGCGCCCTCACCCGATGGACCGAAGCGCTTCGACCCGCCGGTCGCGTGGGCCGGGTACGGCGACCATTACTTTCTCGCCGCGATCGCCCCGGAGGATCCGGCGAAGGCGACGGCCGTCGTGAACCCGGATCCCGACGGGCTGCAAATTCTCGTGTCGACACCTCGCGACACCGCCGGCGGCGCGGCGTTCACCGTCTATGTCGGTCCGAAGGACGTCGAGATCCTCGAGGCGGCCGATCACCAATTCGCCCGCGCCGTCGAGTTCGGCTGGTTCGCCTTTCTCGCCGTGCCGCTCTTGCGCTTGCTGAGGCTGTTTCACGTCCTCACCCGCAACTACGGCATCGACATCATCCTGCTGACGGTCATCGTGAAGGTGCTCTTCTTGCCGTTGTCGCAGAAGAGCATGAAGTCGATGCGCGACATGCAGCGGCTGCAGCCACAGATGGCGAAGCTGCGCGAGAAGTTCAAAGACGACCGCGAGCGGCTGAACAAGGAGATGATGGAGCTCTACCGCCGCCACCGCGTGAATCCCCTCGGCGGGTGCCTGCCGATGCTCCTGCAGTTCCCGGTGTTCATCGGCCTCTATCAAGCGCTGAACCAATCGATCGAGCTGCGCCACGCGAAGTTCGGCCTCTGGGTGCGTGATCTGTCCGCGCACGAGTGCTACCCGTGGCCCGGGCAGCAGCCGACGCTTGGGTGCAACGATTTGTCCGTGCTGGGGCTCTCCATCCCGGTGCTGGTCATCCTCATGGGCGCCAGCATGCTCCTGCAGCAATGGCTGTCGCCCTCGACGGGCATGGATCCCGCCCAGCAACGCATGATGATGGTGCTCATGCCGGTGATGTTCACGGTGATGTTCGTCAACTTTCCATCGGGGCTCGTTCTGTACTGGCTGGTCAACAATCTCCTGACGATCGGCCTGCAATGGTGGACGAACCGCGCGAACGCGTGAGCCATGCGGTCCGTCGAGATCGAAGGCGGATCGATCGACGATGCGATCGCGCGTGCGCTGCGCGCGCTCGGCGCGAGCCGCGATCAAGTCGAGATCGACATCCTCGAGAACGCGACGCGTGGCCTTCTCGGCCTCGGCAGGCGACGGGCGCGCGTGCGCGCGACGATACGCGCGCCGTTCATCCTCGCCCCCGTGCCCACGCCCGTGTCGGCCGCGGCGCCCGCGTCGACGGCCATTTCCGACGGTGCGCCACCGCTCACGACGAGATCCGCAGCGACGCCCACAACGGCGCCTGACGCGGAATTCGATGTCGCCGCCTTCCTCGCGGGCGCGCTGCAGCGCATGGGTGTGACGGCACGCGTCCGCGCCGCCGCCGTCGTGAACGGCGCGTGCGCGCTCGCGATCGACGGTGACGATCCGCAAGTGCTCGCGACGTGTACCAGCCAGGTGGTCGGCGCGCTCGAGCTGCTCGTGAACCGCATCGCCGACCGGCATATGACGGAACGCACCCGCTTCGCGATCGTCCTCGAAGGTCGCGCCGGCGGCGATGTGTCGCGGCGCGCGCATCGCGCCGCGGAGCGTGTGCGCCAGCATCGACGGCCGGTCACGATCGACGTTGCCAACGAGCACGAGCAGCAGGCGTGGACGAAGGCGCTGGACGCCGAGCGCGGTGTGCGCGTGCAGCCGACGAGCGACGGCGCGCGCCGCAAGCTGATCATCGTTCCGGAGGGGCGGCGGAGAGGCGGCGGCACGGCGGACGACTGATCGTGACGCGCGATACGATCGCCGCGATTGCGACCCCGCTCGGCCAGGGCGGCATCGCGATCGTCCGCGTGAGCGGCCCCGAAGCGTGCGCGATCGTGGCCCGGCTCCTCGAACGCGACCGCCCGCTGCGGCCGCGGCACGTCTACGTCAGCAAGCTGCGGGATCATCCCGGCGGCAGCGCCATCGACGAGGTGCTCGTGTTCACGATGCGCGCGCCGCACAGCTACACCGGCGAGGACACGGCGGAGATCCAATGTCACGGCGGCTCCGTCGTGAGCGGGCGCGTGCTTCAGGCCGTGATCGAGGCGGGCGCGCGCCCCGCGGCGCCGGGCGAGTTCACGCGCCGCGCGTTCGCGAATGGCCGCCTCGACCTCGCGCAGGCGGGAGCGGTCGCCGACTTGATCGCCGCCCGCAGCGACGCTGCGCAGCGCCTCGCGTGGTCGCAGCTCGAGGGCCACTTGTCGACGCGCGTCGAGACGCTGCGGGAGAGCGTCGTCGCGGCGCGCGCGCTCTGCGAAGCGGCGATCGACTTCGCGGATGAGGATCTGCCCGAGCTCGAGAACACGCGCCTCGCGCAGGAGATAGCTCGGGTGCGCGACGCGGTCGCGGCGCTCGCGGCGACGTTCGCACGCACGCGCGTGCGCTACGAAGGCGCGCGCGCGGTTCTCGTCGGGCGGCCGAACGTCGGCAAATCGAGCATGTTGAACGCGCTCGCCGGTCGTGAGCGCGCGATCGTGACGCCGGTGGCCGGCACCACGCGCGACGTGCTGGAGGCGGCGATCACGGTGTGCGGCGTGCCGGTGATCGTCGCCGACACGGCGGGCTTATGCGAGACCGACGACCTCGTCGAGCGCGCCGGCGTCGAGCGCACGCGCGCCGCGCTCGCCGATGCCGGGTGCGCCCTGGCCGTGTTCGACGGCTCCGCCGCGCTCGACGCCGCCGATCGCGCGGTCGCGGCCGCCGTTCGCGGGCGACCCTTCGTCGCCATCGTCAACAAGCGCGATTTGCCTGCGGTGACGGCGACAGAGGACGTCGTCGCCCTTCTCGGCGACGCGCCGATCGTCGAGCTGAGCGCGCTGCGCGGCGACGGCCTCGGCGCCCTCGAGGCGGCGATTGCGCGGGTGCTGCTCGCGGGCGGAGAGGGCGACGACGCGGAGGTCGGGAT
The DNA here is from genome assembly GCA_005879405.1 of Deltaproteobacteria bacterium. Taxonomy (GTDB): domain Bacteria; phylum Desulfobacterota; class Binatia; order UTPRO1; family UTPRO1; genus DP-19. The sequence goes on along the minus strand of VBKW01000026.1, from coordinate 12,295 downwards.
CTTCCGCGAGCGTCACCGCGACGCCGTCCGGCGTGCCGCCGAGAACCTCGCGCGCGCCGCGCAGACGCTCGACGCAGGCGCGCCGCTCGAGCTGGTCGCCAGCGATCTCGCCGCGGCCGCCGACGCGCTCGGCACGATCACCGGCGTCGTCACCTCGGAGGACGTCCTCGATCGGGTGTTTGCCGAATTCTGCATCGGCAAATAAGGTTCGACGTCGAACCGCCCGCGCGGTTCGCGCCAACCATGAGCGACCGGAGATACGACGTGATCGTGGTCGGAGCCGGCCACGCCGGGATCGAGGCGGCGCTCGCGGCCGCCCGGCTCGGCGCCGATACGCTCGTTTTGACCTCGAACCTGGACCACGTGGGGCAGATGTCCTGCAATCCGGCGATCGGTGGCATCGGCAAGGGTCATCTCGTGAAAGAGATCGATGCGCTCGGCGGCGCGATGGCGCACGCGATCGATGCGACCGGCATTCAGTTTCGGACGCTGAACACGAAGAAAGGTCCGGCGGTTCGGGCGACGCGAGCGCAGGCGGACAAGGCGCTCTACCGGCGATACACGAAGCGCCTTCTCGAGTCGGCAGTGGGGATCACACTGCGCCAAGCGAGCGTCGAGCGCGTACTCGTCGACGGCGCCAGCGCCGCGGGGACAGCCGACGCGATCCCGGGTGCGCCCGCGGCGATCCCGGTCGTCCGCGGCGTCGAGACGCAGATCGGCGAGCAGTTTCTCGGGCGGACCGTCGTGCTGACGACCGGCACGTTCCTGAAGGGCCTGATCCACGTCGGCCGCCGGCACTATCCGTCGGGACGTGCCGGCGATTTCGCCGTCTTCGGATTGAGCGAGAGCCTGGCGGCGCTCGGGTTCCGCATCGGCCGCTTGAAGACGGGCACGTGTCCGCGACTCGACGCGCGCACGATCGACTTCGCGACGCTCGTCGCCCAGCCCGGCGACGTCGAGCCGGTGCCGTTCGCGTTCGAGAGTCGCGGCATCGTACAGCCGCAGGTGCCGTGCCACATCACGTACACGACCGCGGCGACGCACGACATCGTGCGCGCCGGCCTTTCCGAGTCGGCGATGTACGTCGGCAACATCACCGGCCGCGGCCCGCGCTACTGCCCGTCGATCGAGGACAAGATCGTGCGCTTCGCGGAGAAGCCGCGTCATCAGATCTTCCTCGAGCCCGAGGGCCTCGACACCGTCGAGGTGTACCCCAACGGTCTCTCGACGAGCCTACCGCTCGAGGTCCAGCAGGCGATGGTGCGCTCGATCCCGGGGCTCGAACGCGCCGAGATCATGCGACCGGGATACGCGATCGAGTACGACTACGTCGACCCGCTGCAGCTCCACGCATCGCTCGAGACGAAGCTCGTGCGCGGGCTCTTCCACGCCGGCCAGATCAACGGCACGACGGGCTACGAGGAAGCCGCCGCGCAAGGGCTCGTCGCCGGCGCCAACGCCGCGCTCACGGCGCGCGGTGCCGCGCCGCTCGCGATCGGGCGCGAGCTCGCGTACATCGGTGTCATGATCGACGATCTCGTCACCCGCGGCGTGGGCGAGGAGCCGTACCGCATGTTCACGTCGCGCGCCGAGCATCGTCTCGTGCTGCGCGAGGGGAATGCCGACGAACGGCTGTGCGCATTGGCGGAAGCCGTCGGGTTGATCGACGACGCCCGCGCCGCGCGCATACGAATAAAACATGAGTTGATTATTGCCGAGATCGCACTCCTCGCGCAGTGCGGCCTCGCCGCCGAGCTCCGGCGACCCGAAGTCGGGTACGCAGACGTGCGTGGCCGGCGACCGCCCGAGCGATCGCCGTTGCCGCCTGCGTTCGAGGGAGAGGTCGAGTGCCGGATCAAGTATGCCGGCTACATCGAGCGCCAGCTCCGCGAGATCGCGCGCCTGCGCGACCTCGAAGATCTACGCTTGCCGGCGGACCTCGAGTACGCGAGTCTGCGCGCGCTTTCGAGCGAGGTGCGCGAGAAGCTGACGCTCGTCCAGCCGACGACGCTCGGGCAAGCGGCGCGGATTCCGGGCGTCACTCCCGCCGCGATCTCCATTCTCGCGGTCCACGTGAGAAGCGCCCGTGAGCACCGCGCGGCCGTCGCTGAGACTCGGCGCGGCTGAGCGCGAGCGATTGCGGGCCGGCGCGGCCGAGCTGAGCGTCGAGCTCGACCGGACGGCTCTCTCCCGACTCGTACGCTACGTCGACCTCCTCGACCGCTGGCGCAGCTCGGCGAACCTGATCTCGTGCCGCAGCGCCGACGAGCTGATCGAGCGCCACCTACTGGACGCGCTCGTCTGCGCCTGGCCATGCGCCGCGGCAAGCGCCGTCGCGGACCTCGGCAGCGGTGCCGGACTGCCCGGCCTGCCGCTCGCGATCGTCGCTCCCGAGCGGCGGACCCTGCTCGTCGAGCCTCGTCGTCGCCGCGCGAGCTTCCTGCGTGAGGTGAAGCGCGAGCTCGACCTGCCGCACGTCCAGGTGGTGCCGGTTCGAGTCGAAGAGTACGCCCATGTCGAGGTCGAGCCGGTCGACGTCGCCGTCTCCCGAGCCGTCTGGTCCGACGATCGCATGCTCCGCTTCGCCGCCCCATGGATCCGCGAGGGCGGCCTCCTCTTCTGCCTCCGGAGCCTGACCCACGCCCGCCCCCCCGCACCTCCATTCGTCCTAGAACAATCCCCGGAGTACCACCCATCACCCCGCATCCACCGCCGTCTCGACGTCTACAGAAAGCCGTCAACCTCCACCGAATGTTTCACGTGAAACACAATCCGCTTCCCCAGACCCATTTGCCACGCGTCTAGTCATCCGCGTCGCACCCATTCCTCACACGCCTCGCGCTCGGGCATCCACGCGCTCGGTCACCTCGCCCGGTCTCAAGTCGACCGCCAGCGTCAGCGAGGCGAAGACGCGGACTGGCGTAGCGCGCGGAACGCGTGCCGCCGCGAGCGGGCTGCCGTGGTGACCGTCGACGTCGCGAGCGGGGCGCGGTCGTCGTCGGTCTGCACCCGTGGTGCGCAAACTTGCCCTCTTGCGCACGTCGGGTGCAGACCGACGACACCCGCGCCCCGCGCAAGGCGCCGCCCTCCACGGCCTCCGGCCCGAACGTCACATGTTTCACGTGAAACAGATTGCGCCTCCGCCCCGCCGCTGTTATGAGACGCATGACCGTCTGGTGCGGAGGTGCTTGTGGGACGGGTTCTCGCGGTCGCAAATCAAAAAGGCGGCGTCGGAAAGACCACCACGGCGGTGAATCTCAGCGCCGGGCTGGCGCTCGCCGGCTGCTCGGCGCTGCTCGTCGACTTCGACCCTCAGGCGAGCGCCACGAGCGGCCTCGGCGTTCATCCTCAGGAGCTCGAAGCCTCGGTCTACCACGTGCTCATCGGGGCACGACCGGCCGAGGACGTCATCCGTCCAACCCAGATCGACCACCTCTCGCTGCTGCCGGCGAGTCGCGACCTGATCGGCGCCGAGATCGAGCTCGTCCCGCTGCCGCGACGTGAGTACCGCCTGGACGACGCGATCACACAAGTGCGCCGCCAGTACGAGTTCGTGATCGTCGACTGTCCGCCGTCTCTCGGGCTCTTGACGGTCAACGCGCTCACCGCCGCCGACGCCGTCTTGATTCCCTTGCAATGCGAGTACTACGCGCTCGAGGGTCTGAGCGCGCTGCTGGAGACGATCGGCTTCATCCGCCAGAGTCTGAATCCCAAGCTGGACATTCAGGGGCTTTTGCTAACGATGTTTGATACACGTAACGGGCTCGCGCATCAGGTCGTCAACGAGGTTCGGCAGCATTTCCCAAATCAAGTGTTCGAGTCCGTCGTTCCGCGCAATGTACGGCTCAGCGAGTCGCCGAGCTATGGCATGCCGGCGATGCTCTACGACGCCCGATCGCGTGGCGCGAGGGCGTATGCCGCGGTCGCGAATGAGCTGATTCAAAACGTCGTTAGGAGATGACCATGCGGAAGGCCTTGGGGCGCGGACTCGACGCGCTCATTCCCGGAGCTCCAAAGCCGATGCTCGGCGAGATGCCGACGACCGTCGGCGTCGAGCCCGAGCGCCAAGCGGCGATCGATCGCATCCGGCCGAACCCGCGCCAACCGCGCGCCGACTTCGACGAGGCGGCGCTGAACGAGCTCGCCGCTTCGATCCGCGCCCAGGGGATTCTGCAGCCGCTGCTCGTCCGCCCCGACGGCGACGGCGGCTACGAGCTCGTCGCCGGTGAGCGGCGACTCCGCGCGGCGCGTCTCGCCGGACTCCGCGAGGTGCCGATCGTCGTCCGCGAGGTCTCCGATCGCGAGAGCCTCGAACTCGCGCTCATCGAGAACATCCAGCGCGACGACCTCTCGCCGCTCGAGGAAGCGGCGGCATACCAGCGCTTGCTCGACGACTTCGGTCACACGCAAGAAGAGATCGCCGCGCGCGTCGGCAAGAGCCGCCCGGCGATCGCGAACGCGCTCAGGCTGCTACGGCTTCCCGAGCCGATCAAGCGCGAGCTGGCGCGCGGACGCCTCACTGCCGGGCATGCGCGCGTGCTGCTCTCGCTCGACACCGCCGACGCACAGCTCCGCGCCGCGCGCCAGATCCTCGCGCGACAACTCTCGGTGCGCGATACCGAGAAGCTCGCGAGCGCGCGCCGCGGTGGCGACGCGCGACGCGCGCCGCGCGACCCGCACCGCGCCGCACTCGAGCGCGATCTCGCCGCCGCGCTCGGCACGCGCGTGCGCATCGTGCCGCGCGGCCGTGGTGGCCGGATCGAGATCGAGTACTACTCGAACGAGGAACTCCAAGGCCTCGCAGAAAGGCTCTCGCGCGGCCAGCAGAACTTTGACAACGTGTAAGGCCGATGGTAGGAGGACGCGGTTTCGGCCCACCCGCAAACAACGGATAACGCAACGGATAACGCAATCGAAAGGAAACCTTCCATGGCGCTCTTCGGGAAGGAGAACAAGGATCGGCACGATCGCCTGTCGGATCGCGATGACACGCGTCTCGTAACCGAAGACTCAACTCGCAAGGAAGCTTATATGCCTGAGCCAGAACCCACGCTGCCCGCCGCTAGCGGCGAGGTGAACGCGTATCTCGGAAAAGGAAGTAAGGTCGCCGGCAAGCTGACGTTCGAAGGCACGGTGCGGGTCGACGGGACGGTGGAAGGCGAGGTGGCGGCGCAGGACACGCTGATCGTCGGCGAAAGCGCGATCGTCAACGCGCAGATCATCGGCAGCACGATCATCATCAAAGGCAAGGTCACCGGCGACATCACTGCGCGCAAACGCGTCGAGATCAAAGCGCCGGGGAAGTTGTTCGGCAACGTGACGACGCCGTGCCTCATCATCCAGGAGGGCGTGATCTTCGAGGGTCACTGCTCGATGGGCGGCGCGGACGCGGCGAAGGGCGACCGCAAAGTCACGCCGTTCCCGAAGGACGATCGCGGCGAAGCGCTCGCACCGAAAGCCGCGTTCTCCGACGGCATGAAGTAGCCCCCTTCGGAAGCGCTGCTCCGACGTCGTCTGCGTGCGCCGGCGATCGGCGTCCGCTCCCCGGCAGAGACACGATGAGCCATCCGACGAAACACTCGAATCTCGTGTATCACGCGAGGTGTGCAGGCCGATGATCAAGCTGCCGCCGGACTGGACCTTCGTCGCGCAGATCATCTGCTTCGTCGTGTTCTGGCAGCTCATGCGCTGGGCGTTGTTCACCCCGGTGCAGCGGGCGTTGGCGATGCGCGCCGCGCGGACGAACGGCGCGCGCGCGCGCGCCGACGCGCTCCGCGCCGACGCGGCGACCTTGGCCGCCAGCGTCGAGGCCGAGCTCGCGGCAGGGCGCCACGAGGGCGCACGGCAGGCGGAGGAGATTCGCCGCCGCGCCGAGGCCGATGAGCAATCGATCCAGGCGCGCCATCGCGACCAAGCGCTCGCGCTGCTCGAACGCGAGCGCGCGACGACGAACGCGCAAGTGGCGGCGGCGCGTGCCCCGCTTCGCGCCGACGCGGATCGACTCGCGACGACCGTCGTGACGAAGGTACTGGGGAGGCCGGCGTGACCCGGCATCCGGCGCGAATCGCGGCAGCACTCTCCGGGGTCGCGTTCGTCGAGACGAGCCCGCTCCTCGCGGCGGAGGAGGCCCACGACGCGCACCACGAGGGCGCGCACGTGGCGAGCGTCACCGAGCTCGTCTTTCCCGCGATCAACTTCGCGCTCTTCGCCGTCATCGTGGTGAAGTACGTGATCCCGGCGTTGCGCGAATACTTGCGTCGGCGCGCGGAGGACGTCACTGCCACGATCACCCAAGCGGACGCCGCGCTGGCCGACGCCGAGGCGCTCATGGCGTCGACGCGCACGCGCGCGCAAGCGGTCGCCGCCGAGCGGGCGAGCATTTGCGACGATCTCGTGACCACCGCGACCCGCCACGCCGAGCGCCTGCGCGCGCAAGCGGAGGAGACCGGCAAACGCCGTCTCGCCGATGCCGCGCTCGTCGCCGAGCAGGAGCGGCGCCGCGCCTTGGGGGAGGTGCGTGCGGAAGTCGCCGCGCTCGCGACCGAGCTCGCCGAGTCGCGCCTGCGCGGCGCGCTCTCCGCGGACGATCAGCGCGCGTTCGTCGAGGAGTTCCTCGAGGAAGCCCCGAGGCGATGAGAGCGGACACCGCTGCGCGACGGTACGCGCGCGCCATCTTCCGGCTCGCGGAGGAGCAGGACAACGTCGACGCCGTGGCCCGCGCGCTCGCGGCGACCACGACGCTCCTCGAGGACGCGCGCCTCGCGTACGTGCTGACCGGTCCGGTGCCGCGTGAGCACAAGCAGCGGCTCCTGCGCACGATCAGCGACGACGTCGGCGCGCCGCCGACGTTCCGCGATCTCCTCCTGCTGCTCGCCGAGCGCGACCGCTTGCGCCAGCTCGCGGCCATCCGTACCGTCTTCGAGGCCCTCGTCGACAAGCGTCGCGGCCGCACCCGCGCGCGCGTCGTCAGCGCGGTGCCGCTCACTCCCGAGCTGCTGGCGCAGCTGACGCGCGTCTTCGGCGAGCTCACGGGCAAGCAGGTGATTGCGGAGACGACTGTCGACCCCGAGCTCCTGGCCGGCGCGATCGTCGAGGTTGACGGCCGCGCGTACGACGGCAGTCTACGCACGCAGCTCGCGAAGCTCCGCCAGCAGATGGCGAGCGCCAGCTAATCGAAACGGAGAGGCAGATGGAGATTCGAGCCGCAGAGATCAGCGACGTCATCAAAAAACAGATCGCCGAGTACAGCCGCGACGTCGAAGTGCGTGAGACCGGTATCGTGCTCTCGTGCGGCGACGGCATCGCGCGCATCTACGGCCTCGACAAGGCGGCGGCGGGCGAGCTGCTGCAGTTCCCGCACGACGTCACCGGGATGGTCCTGAATCTCGAGGAGGACAACGTCGGCGCCGTGCTCTTCGGCGAGGTGCAGGCGATCGGCGAGGGCGACGAGGTGCGCCGCACCGGCCGCATCGCCGAAGTGCCGATCGGCGCCGCGCTCCGCGGTCGCGTAGTGAACGCGCTCGGCGTACCGATCGACGGCAAAGGACCGATCGCCACCAAGGAGACGCGCCGCATCGAGCTGAAGGCGCCCGGCATCGTCGCCCGTCAGCCGGTCAAGGAGCCGCTGCAGACCGGCATCAAAGCCGTCGACACGATGATCCCGATCGGCCGCGGCCAGCGCGAGCTCATCATCGGCGATCGCCAAACCGGCAAGACGGCGGTCGCCCTCGATACCATCGTCAATCAGCGCGGCGGCGACGTCACCTGCATCTACGTCGCGGTCGGGCAGAAGCGCTCGACCGTCGCCCAGGTCGTCGAGAAGCTCTCCCGTCTCGGCGCGATGGAGTACACGACCGTCGTCGCCGCGACCGCATCCGAGGCGGCGCCGCTGCAGTTCATCGCCCCGTACACCGGCTGCGCGATGGGCGAGTACTTCCGCGACAACGGCCAGCACGCGCTCCTCGTCTACGACGATCTCTCGAAGCACGCTGTCGCGTACCGCCAGCTGTCGCTGCTCCTGCGTCGGCCCCCCGGGCGCGAGGCGTTTCCCGGCGACGTCTTCTACCTGCACTCGCGCCTCCTCGAGCGCGCGGCCAAGATGTCGAACGAGCGCGGCGGTGGCTCGCTCACGGCGCTGCCCGTCATCGAGACGCAAGCCGGCGACGTCTCCGCCTACATCCCGACCAACGTCATTTCGATCACCGACGGCCAGATCTATCTCGAGACCGACCTCTTCTACTCCGGCGTGCGACCGGCGGTGAACGTCGGCCTCTCGGTGTCGCGCGTCGGCGGCAACGCGCAGATCAAGGCGATGAAGCAGGTTGCCGGCACGCTTCGTCTCGACCTCGCGCAGTTCCGCGAGATGGCCGCGTTTGCGCAGTTCGGTTCCGATCTCGATGCCGCGACGCAACACATGCTCGCGCGCGGCGCACGGCTGGTCGAGGTGCTGAAGCAGCCGCAATTTCAACCACAGCCCGTCGAGCGCCAGATCCTCATCGTCTATGCCGCCACGTCCGGCTTCATCGACCAGATCCCGGTCGAGGCGGTGCGCCGCTACGAGACCGAGCTCGGAGAGTACGTCGAAGCGAAGCATGCGCAGCTGCTCACGACGCTGCGCGAGAAGCGCGAGCTCACCGCAGAGGTGAAGCAGCAGCTGAACGCGGTGCTCGAGGAGTTCAAGGCCCGGTTCGCGGCGTAATGGCGAGCCTCAAGGCCATCCGCAAGCGGATCACGTCGGTCCGCAGCACGCAGCAGATCACGAAGGCGATGAAAATGGTCGCGGCGGCGAAGCTGCGTCGCGCGCAGGACGCCGTCGTTCAGGGGCGCGCCTTCGGGGAGAAGCTGCGTGAGGTGGTCTCCAACCTCGCGGCGGAGCCGAGTCTGCGCGAGCACCGGCTCGTAAAGCCGCGTACCGCGGAGTCGCCGCGGGTGCTGCTCGTCGTGCTGACGGCCGACCGCGGACTTTGCGGCGCGTTCAACGCGAGCATCATCCGGCAAAGTGAGGTCTTCGTCGCGCGGCAAAGGGAAAACGCTTCGCTCGTTGTCGTCGGCCGGAAGGGCTTCGACTACTACAAGAAGCGCGCGACGCCCATTCGCTCGCACTACGTCAACGTGGGAGTCCTGCCGCTCAGCGAGATCGTGCGCGCGATGACGACGCGTGCCTTGACCCTCTTCGGCGATGAGGAGGTCGACGAGATCTATCTGCTCTACAGCCAGTTCCGCTCGGCGCTGTCGCAGGTGGCGACGATCGAGCGACTGCTCCCGATCGAAGCGCCGGCCGAGGTCGAGAACCCGCGCGAGTACCTCTTCGAGCCGGACCGCGACGCCGTCATCGAGAACCTGCTGCCGCGCTACGTCGAGGTGAAGATCCTGCAGGCGCTCCTCGAGTCGATCGCGAGCGAGCACGGCGCGCGCATGACGGCGATGGACAGCGCGACCAAGAACGCGAGTGATATGATCGAGCGTCTCACGCTCGAGATGAACCGCGCCCGCCAGGCGACGATCACCAAGGAGCTCATGGAGATCGTCGGCGGCGCCGAGGCGCTCAGAGGATGACGTCCCCACTGTAATTTCGCTGAGTCAGGAGGACTCAAGTGGCAACGAACGGCACCGGTAACGTCGGACAGATCACGCAGGTCATCGGCCCCGTCCTCGACGTCGAGTTCGAGAACGGCGAGCTGCCGCAGATTTTCAACGCCCTCACGGTCACCAATCCTGCGATCGACGACCGCGAGGACAACCTCGTCATCGAGGTGGCGCAGCACCTCGGCGAGCGCACCGTGCGCTGCATCGCGATGGACGCGACCGAGGGTCTGGTGCGCGGCATGTCGGTCCGCGACACCGGCGGGCCGATCACCATGCCGGTCGGCGACGGCACGCTCGGCCGCATCATCAACGTCATCGGCGACCCGGTCGATGATGCCGGGCCCGTGCCGGCGACCAAGCGCTACCCGATCCATCGCGAGCCGCCGACGTTCGTCGAGCAGGAGACCGAGGTCCAGGCCTTCGAGACCGGCATCAAGGTCGACGATCTCCTCGCGCCCTACTCGCGCGGCGGCAAGATCGGTCTTTTCGGCGGTGCCGGCGTCGGCAAGACGGTGCTCATCCAGGAGCTCATCAACAACGTCGCCAAGCAGCACGGCGGCTACTCGGTCTTCGGCGGCGTCGGCGAGCGCACACGCGAGGGCAACGATCTCTGGCTCGAGATGAAGGAGTCGGGCGTCATCGGGAAGACGGCGCTCGTCTACGGCCAGATGAACGAGCCGCCCGGCGCCCGCGCCCGGGTGGCGCTCTCGGCGCTCACCGTCGCCGAGTACTTCCGCGACGAAGAGGGGAAGGACGTCCTCCTCTTCATCGACAACATCTTCCGTTTCACCCAGGCGAACTCCGAGGTGTCGGCGCTCCTCGGCCGCATGCCGTCCGCCGTCGGCTACCAGCCGACGCTCTCGACCGACCTCGGCGAGCTGCAAGAGCGCATCACGACGACCAAGAAAGGCTCGATCACGTCGGTGCAGGCGATCTACGTCCCCGCCGACGACTTGACCGACCCGGCGCCGGCGACGACCTTCGCGCACCTCGACGCGACGACCGTGCTCTCGCGGCAGATCGCCGAGCTCGGCATCTATCCGGCGGTCGATCCGCTCGACTCGACTTCGCGCATTCTCGATCCGAACGTCGTCGGCGAGGAGCACTACAAGACGGCGCGCGCGGTCCAAGAGATCCTGCAGCGCTACAAAGATCTGCAGGACATCATCGCGATCCTCGGCATGGACGAGCTTTCCGAGGAAGACCGGTTGATCGTCGCCCGCGCGCGCAAGATCCAGCGCTTCCTCTCCCAGCCGTTCCACGTCGCCGAGACGTTCACCGGCCGCTCCGGCAAGTACGTCAAGCTGAAGGACACGATCAAAGGCTTCCAGGAGATCGTCGAGGGCAAGCACGACAGCATTCCGGAGCAGGCGTTCTACCTCCAGGGCACGATCGAGGACGTGCTGGAGAACGCGAAGCAGCTCGCCGCCTGAGGTCGTCGCGGAATGGCCACGAGCTTTCGTCTGCGCATCGTCACGCCGGCGCGCCAGCTCCTCGACGAGGACGTCGAAGAAGTGACCGCGCCCGGCGCGGCCGGCGAGTTCGGCGTGCTGCCGGACCACATCGCGTTCCTCACGGTGCTCGCGCCCGGACGGCTGATCTACAAGAGCGGTGGCAAGCGGCACGTGCTCGCGATCTTCGGCGGCTACGCCGAGGTCGCCGACAACGTCATGACGGTCTTGGCCGACGGCGCCGAGCCGGTGGAGGAGATCGACGCGCAACGCGCCGAGCGCGAGCTGCGCGACGCCGAAGCGAAGCTCGCCGGCCTCGACGCCGCCGCACCCGACGTCGCGCTTCTCCGCCGCGTCGTCGAGCAGTCAACCGCCCGCCTCGCCGCGACGTCCGAGCGCGTTTGAACGCGAGCCGCCGACCGCGCCCGAGCTCGCGCGCCTCGTCGCCGCGATCGCGACGCGCGTCGAGCGGCTCCTCCGCCGTCACGGCCTCAGCCTCGACGACGATGCCGAGCCGGCACGTGATGCGCTCGGTGAGGATGCGCCTGCGCTCGCCGCGCTTGCGGCCGCGTCGGTTGCGGGGCGGAGTTGTCTTGGCCGCACGCCCGGCGCGCGCGTGCTCCGCCTCGGCGTCGATCCCGATGCGCCGGGCCCGGCCGCGGACGCGCCGTGGCACGCGCGCCACGCGAGCTTCGATCTCCATGCCGGACGCGCTTCCGCGCCGACGATCGCGCCGGGCTCGAGCGTTTGTGCCACTACCTCTTCCGCCCGCCGCTTGCCCAAGAACGGCTCGAGATGCTCCCCGGCGGGCGCGTCGGCGTGACGCTCGCGCACCCGTGGAGTGACGGCACCCGCTTGCTCGTCTTCGACCCCGTCGAGTTCCTCGAGAAGCTCGCGGTCTTGATACCGAAGCCGCGGATCAACTTGGTCGTCTACCACGGGATCCTCGCCCGCGCGCCCGCGATCGCGCCGCCGCCGTCGCGCGCGCCGTCCCGCTGGCGCGGGCCGGTGCGGGCGCGAGCGCGTGTCCCGCCGACGCCGCGGCGCCGCCGTCGTCCGCGTCGCCGAGTCGTCGCGCGTTCGCGTGGGCCGACCTGTTGCGCCGGATTTTTGAGATCGACGTTCTCGCGTGCGCCTGCGGCGGTCGGCTCCGTTTCGTCGCGGCGATCGAGGACCCGCCCGTTGTGCAGCGCATCCTGCGCCACCTCGGCCTGCCGACCGACACCCCCGGCCCCGCTCCTGTCCGGCCGCCGCCTGGC
>VBKW01000205.1 GCA_005879405.1 Deltaproteobacteria bacterium | reverse complement strand
CGAGATCGTGCACCGCGGCCACGAGCTCGGCATGCACGGGTGGACGCACGAGCCGTGGCACCGGCTCGCGCCCGAGGAGGAGGACGCGCTCGCCGCGCGCGCGACCGATGCCTTGAGTCGCGCCGCCGGCGTGCGCCCGCTCGGCTTCCGCGCCCCGGGGGGCGCGCGCACCACGCACACGGCGGCGACGCTGCGTCGGCTCGGCTATCGCTACGACGCGAGTCTCGGCGACGACATGCGCGTCGGGATCCTGGCGCCGGATCTGGCGCAGATCCCGTTCGTCTGGCCGGCCGTGGACGGCTTTCACTACTTGCGACCCGAGCCGGCGGATCCGACCACCGTGCGGATCGCGTGGCTCCGCGCCCTCGAGCGCGTCGCGGGCGACGGCGGGCTCTTTCTGCTCATTTGCCACGCGTTCATCACCGGCGTCGACGACGCGCGGCTCGCGGTGCTCGAGGACGTCGTGCGCGCGGCCGCGGCCGACGACCGGATCGCCATTCATACCGCCGGAGAGATCGCCGAGATGACACTCGCGCGTGCCGACGAGACACCCGACCGGCGCGCAACCAGCACGTGACGTACTGACCGACGAAGGAGGATCGTCATGCCGACCCGCACGCCACCGATCGCGACGCGTCTCAACCACGTCGCGTACCCGACCGCCGACACCGCGGAGACCGTTCGCTTCTATACCGAGGTGATGGGATTCACGCTCGCGCACGCGATTCGCGGCGAGATCGACCCCGAGACCCGCGAGGCCCGTCCGCACCTGCACACGTTCCTCAGCATGGCGAGCGGCGAGGTGATCGCGTTCTTCGACATCAGGGGCCTCACGCCGAGCGCGCAGGACTCGATGCCGCGCTGGGTGCGACACCTCGCGCTCAGTGTCGACTCGCGCGAGACGCTCGCCGCATGGCAGGCCCACCTCCAGCGCCACGGCATTCACGTCACCGGACCGATCGATCACGAAGGCACGTGGCTCTCGATCTACTTCGCCGACCCGAACGGCATCACGCTCGAGCTGACGCACCAGTCACGTGCATTGACGGATGCGGACGCCGCCCACGCGGCGAGGATGGTCGCGGACTGGACCGGGCGGAGCGACACGCCGCGCGGCGTGTAGCGGCGCGCGGGGCACCCGGGCGTCGAGCGTAGGCCCGCGGGCAACCCGCCATTCGCCGGTGCGCCGGGGGTCAGGCCGCGGTCACTTCGAGCCGTCGAGCCACTTCGCGACCCCGCCGTGACGGCGGCACGCGTGCGTGCGTTTGGTCGCATGGGAATATGCGCCGTCCTTGCACTGCGCGATCGCTCCGGTGGGATCGGAGTGCTTGCCCTTTCCGCTCGCAGGCGACGCCGCCGCCGCCGGCTCTTGCTCCGGCCGGATCGGCGGCACCGTGTCGGCGCGGACGTCGTGGAACGCGAGCATCACACCAACCGCGAGCATCGCACACGCAAATCGCCTCGTCTGCATCGTCACCTCCGTCGCCGTGCAGCGGCGGTCACGACACTACCGACGCGGCGTTTCGTACGCGACCCGCGCCGGCACGGTGGAGCACGAGCGCGGCACGGCTACCGAAACGGCGGCGCTCGCCGCGGCCGCGCGCTCATTCCGCGAGCCGCAGCCGGTTTGCGATGTTGTTGCGCTGCATGTTCGACGACCCGCCGACGATCGGCATGCACACGACGTCGCGCACGTAGCGCTCCATGTCGTAGTCGGCGGCGCAGCCGTACGCGCCCATGATCCGCTGGCAGGCGAGGACGATCTCGACCGCGGTCTCGCCGATGAAGAGCTTCGCCATCGATGTCTCGACGCTGCACGGCCGCTCGTGCTGCGCGAGCCAGGCGGCATGGTAGAGCATGTGCCGGCACGCCTGCAGCTTCGTGCGCGCGTCGACGAGGGCGTGGCGCACCGCTTGGTGGCCGCTGATCGCCTTCCCGAACTGCCGGCGCGCTTGCGCGTACGTCCACGCGTCTTCGACGGCGGCGGTCGCGATGCCGAGTGTGACCGCGGTGATCTCGAGCTTCTCGACGTCGAGCGCCGGACCGGCGAGCATGCGCCACCCCTGGTTCCATCCGGCGTCGCCGCCGACGACGTTCGCGACCGGGACGACGACGTCCTCGAACACGACGTCGGTCGTCTCCGCGTAGCGCAAGCCGAGGTGGTCGATCGTGGTGATCGTGATCCCGGGTGCGCGCGTCGGTACCAGGACGAACGACAGGTTCCGATAGCGCGGCGCCTCGGCGTCGGAGCGCACCAGCGTGTAGACGTAGTCGGCGATCCGCGCCGCGGTGCACCACCGCTTCGTGCCGTTCACGACGACGCTGTCGCCGTCGCGGCGCGCGGTCGTGATGACGCTCGCGAGGTCGCCGCCGACGTCGGGCTCGCTCAAGCCGTACGCGAAGAGGATCTCGCCGCGCGCGAGGCGCGGCAGGAGATCGCGCTTCTGCGCCTCGGAGCCGTTCGCCGAGATGTTGAGGCCACCGTAGAACGCGCAGTGGATGTACGGACCCGCGATCGCGGCGCCGCCGCGCGCCAGCTCCTCGATGACCGCGATCGCGGCGACGAGGTCGCGCCCCGCGCCGCCGTACTCCTCGTCGATCGTCAAGCCGCAGACGCCGAGCGCCGCCAGCTTGCGAAAGACGGCGGGGTCGAAGGTGCTGGCGCGGTCCCACGCGCGCAGCTTCTCGCGCGGCATCTCCGCGGCGGCGAAGCGGCGAAGCGTGTCACGGAGCTGGGTGATGTGCTCGGGCTCGTCGGTGAAGTACACGCGTCGCCTCCGCGCCGGTATGGCATAGTCGGCAGCGGCGAGCCAATTCGCCACGCGTCAGGTACGACTGTAGGTGCAGTCGGCGCGTGGCGGTGGCAAGCTGCGGCTCGGAAGGTCTGCACCACGGAGCCTCGCGGCGCGAGCGACCCGCCTCGAGGCCGAAGGAGGGACGACGATGCACGCCGCCACGCCGCGAGGGAACGACGCCACCGACGAGCCGCTGTCGCACGCCGAGCTCGATGCGATCGACGCCTACTGGCGCGCGGCCAACTACCTCGCGGTCGGTCAGATCTACCTGCTCGACAATCCGCTCCTGCGCGAGCCGCTCCGGCCCGAGCACATCAAGCCGCGGCTTCTCGGCCATTGGGGCACGACGCCGGGGCTGAACTTCATCTATGCGCACCTGAACCGCGCGATCCGCATCCACGACCTGAACGCGCTCATGGTGATCGGTCCCGGTCACGGCGGCCCGGCGGCGGTCGCGAACGCGTACCTCGAGGGCACCCACAGCGAGATCTATCCGCAGGTCACGCAGGACGCCGACGGCCTGCGCACGCTCTTCCGCGAGTTCTCGTTTCCCGGCGGCATCGGCAGTCACTGTACGCCCGAGGTCCCGGGCTCGATCAACGAGGGCGGCGAGCTCGGCTACTCGTTGGCGCACGCCTACGGCGCTGCGTTCGACGATCCGAGCCTCCTCGTCTGCTGCGTCGTCGGCGACGGTGAGGCGGAGACCGGACCGCTCGCGACGAGCTGGCATTCGAACAAGTTCCTCGACCCGGTGCACGACGGCGCGGTGCTGCCGATCCTGCATCTGAACGGCTACAAGATCGCGAACCCGACCGTGCTGGCGCGCATTCCCGAGCGCGAGCTGCTCGAGCTCTTCGAAGGCTACGGCTACGATCCCTACGTCGTCGCCGGCACCGACCCCACCGTCGTGCATCAAGAGATGGCGCGCGCGCTCGACGACGCGATCCGCGGCATCCATGCGATCCAGCGGGCCGCGCGCGAGGAGCACGACTACGCGCGCCGGCCGTGGCCGATGATCGTGCTGCGGACGCCGAAGGGCTGGACGGGGCCGAAGGAGCTCGACGGCGTCCCGATCGAGGGCACGTTCCGCTCGCACCAGGTGCCGATCACCGATCCGCGCACGAACGCGGCGCATCGCGCCGTCCTCGAGTCGTGGATGCGGAGCTACCGTGCCGAGGAGCTCTTCGACGCGAACGGACGGCTCCGTCCCGACCTTGCGGCTTTGCCGCCCCGCGGCGAGCGCCGCATGAGCGCCAACCCGCGCGCGAACGGCGGGCTCCTCCTGCACGACCTCGCGATGCCGAATTTCCGCGACTACGCCGTCGAGGTCGCGTCGCCGGGGGCGACGATCAGCGAGGCGACGCGTATCCTCGGCGCGTTCTTGCGCGACGTGATTCGCCTTAATCCGCAGACGTTTCGCTTGTTCGGCCCCGACGAGACCAACTCGAATCGTCTGAATGCCGTCTTCGACGTGACCAACCGCGCGTTCGAAGGCGTGATCGTCCCCGGCGACGATCACCTCGCGCCCGCCGGCCGCGTCGTCGAGGTGCTCTCGGAGCACCTCTGCCAAGGCTGGCTCGAGGGCTATCTCCTCACCGGCCGCCACGGCCTCTTCAACTGCTACGAGGCATTCATCCACATCGTCGACTCGATGTTCAACCAGCACGCGAAGTGGCTGAAGGTGGCGAACGGTCTCACCTGGCGGCGCCCGATCGCGTCGCTCAACTACCTCCTGTCGTCACACGTGTGGCGGCAGGACCACAACGGCTTCTCGCACCAGGATCCGGGCTTCCTCGACGTCGTCGCCAACAAGAAGGCGTCGATCATCCGCGTCTACCTGCCGCCCGACGCCAACTGCCTCCTCTCGGTCGGCGATCACTGCCTGCGGAGCCGTGACTACGTCAACGTGATCATCGCGGGAAAGCAGCCGCAGCCGACCTGGCTCGCGATGGCGGACGCGATCCTGCACTGCACGCGCGGCATCGGCATCTGGAAATGGGCGAGCAACGACGACGGCGGCGAGCCCGACGTCGTGATGGCGTGCTGCGGCGACGTGCCGACGCTCGAGGCGCTCGCCGCCGTCGACTTGATTCGCGAGCACCTGCCGGAGCTGAAGGTCCGGGTCGTCAACGTCATCGACCTCATGCGCCTCCAGCCCGAGAGCGAGCACCCGCACGGCCTTTCCGATCCCGAGTTCGACGCGCTCTTCACCACCGACCGTCCGGTGATCTTCGCCTTCCACGGCTATCCCTGGCTGGTGCACCGCTTGGCGTACCGGCGGACGAACCACGAGAACATCCACGTGCGCGGCTACAAGGACGAAGGAACGGTCACGACGCCGTTCGACATGGTGATGCTGAACGACCTCGATCGCTTCCATCTCGTGATGGACGTGATCGATCGCGTTCCCGGCCTCACCTCGAAGGCCGGCGGCGTCCGCCAGCTGATGGCCGATCGCCGCGTGCAGTGCCGCGCCTACACGCGGCAGTTCGGCGAGGACGCGCCCGAGATCCGTGACTGGACGTGGACGCGCCGCTGATGCGCGTCCTCGTCGTGAACGCCGGGTCGAGCAGCGTGAAGCTGCGCGTCCTCGACGCCGACGACGGCATCGCTGCGAGCGTCGACCTGCCGGCGGAAAACGGTCGCGCCGACGAGACGGCGGTGCG